>CAZMBS010000117.1:0-9944 GCA_964564295.1 uncultured Streptomycetaceae bacterium | reverse complement strand
ACGGCATCATCGGCACCGAGCTGGCCGCGCGCGCAGCCCCCGACGGCTACACGATCATCCTGATTCCGAGCGGCCACGCGGTGAACGCGAGCCTGTACCGGAAGCTGCCGTTCGACTCGATCCGGGACTTCACGGCGATTTCGCTGGCCGGATCGAGCCCGCTCGTGCTGGCCGTGCATCCTTCGCTGCCGGCACGAAACGTGAAGGAACTCGTGGCGCTCGCGAAAAGCCGTCCGGCGCAGCTCACCTACGGTTCGGCAGGTGTCGGATCGTCCGGGCATCTTGCCGGGGCACTGTTCGAGACGATGACCGGCGCGAAGATGGAGCACATTCCGTACAAGGGCATGGCCATCGCGGTGTCCGACCTGATCGGCGGCCAGGTGTCGATGACGTTCGGCACGACGCTGTCGGTGATTCCGCACGTGCGCACCGGTCGACTGCGCGCGCTCGCCGTCACGGGCGCCGAACGCACGCCTGCACTGCCGGACCTGACGACGGTTGCAGAGGCCGGAATCAAGGGCTACGAAGCCGGATTGTGGTACGGATTCGTGGGGCCTGCGCGCATGCCCGCCGACATCGTGCGGCGGCTCAATGCCGAAATCGTTGCCGTGCTCACGTTGCCCGAAATCCGCGACCGGCTCGCAAGTCAGGGTGTCGACGCGCGTTCGAGCACGCCCGATGAATTTTCCCGGCTGCTGGCGTCCGATATCGCACGGTGGGCGGAAGTGGTGCGGCGGGCCGGCGTGCGCGTTGAATAAACCGACACGTGCATAAATCATTGTTTTTAATAGCATTATCAATATCTGTTCTCGTGGGGGCCGTCGTGCCGGCAGCGGCTCGCGACGGCGCGACGCAGGCGGATTCGCGTTACCCGTCCCGCCCGGTACGCGTCATCGTGCCGTACTCGGCGGGCGGTTCATCCGACGCGACCGCGCGCATACTCGGCCAGAAACTCGGCGACATGTTCGGCCAGCAGTTCGTGATCGACAACCGGCCGGGCGCCGCCGGTTCGCTCGGTCGGGAAATCGTCGCGAAGGCTACGGCGGACGGGCACACGCTGTTGGTCGGCGATTCGCCGCACACGATCAACGTGCACGTGCTGAAGCACGTTCCGTACGATCCGATACGCGATTTCACGCCGGTGACGCTGCTCGCGACCGCACCACAGGTGCTCGTCGTACACCCGGGATTCGCCGCGAAAACGCTGAAGGCGTTCGTCGCGGCCGCGCAGGCGCAACCGGGCAGGTTCAATTACGGTTCCGGCGGCAGCGGCGCGGTGACGCATCTTACCGGCGAACTTTTCAAGCTTGCCACGGGCGTCAACATCGTGCACGTGCCGTACAAGAGCATCGCGCTTGCGTCAGCCGACGTCATGGGTGGCCAGATTCAGGTCGCGTTTCCCACGACGCCGGGCGTGGTTCCGCACGCACGCGCGGGTCGCCTGCGTGCGCTGGCGATCACCAGCGCTGCGCGCTCGACCGCGCTGCCGGATGTGCCGACGTTCGACGAGTCCGGCGTCGCGGGCATGATCGTTACCAACTGGTTCGGCGTGTTCGGCCCCGCGCGTCTGCCTGCGGGCGTCCTCGCCAGGCTGCACCAGACCGTGATCGGCGCGATGCAGGCGCCGGACGTGCGCGAGAAGTTCCGCAATCTGTCGCTCGACATCACCACCAGCACGCCGGGCGAATTCGAGACGCACCTGAAAAGCGAGCTGGAAAAATGGGGCAGGGTTGTCCGGGCCGCCGGGATCAGGCCGGATTGACGCGGCACGCGGGTGTGAAAGACCATTGAACGAACAGGAGAGCAGCATGGAAAGCGAGGAAGTCAGTGTCAGCATCGACGGGCATGTCGCGACGGTGGAACTGCGGCGGCCGCCGAACAATTTTCTCGACGTCGATCTGATCGGACAGCTCGCGTCCGCGCTCGAGGCGCTCGACGCGGACCGCAACTGCCGCAGCATCGTGCTCGCATCGGCGGGCAAGCACTTCTCCGCCGGCGCGAATCTGAAGAAACGCGTCGACGATGAGGCCGCGGGCAAGCCACAGGCTGCGCGGCCGCGGCACCTGTACCACGAGGCGCAGCGCCTTGTGCAGACGCGCAAGCCCATCGTCGCGGCGGTGCACGGCAGCGCCATCGGCGCGGGCCTGGGACTCGCGCTGGTGGCGGACTTCCGGGTGACGTGCAAGGAGGCGCGGCTCGCCGCGAATTTCTGCGCGCTGGGCTATCACCCGGGCTTCGGCATGACCTTCACGCTGCCGCGCGTGGTCGGGCACCAGACCGCGAAGTGGCTGTTTCTGACGGGGCGCCGGGTGCCGGGAGACGAGGCGGTCGCGATGGGACTTGCCGACCGTCTCGTCGAGCAGGACAAGGTGCGGCAGGTCGCGCAGGACATGGCGGCGCAGCTTGCGAAGTCCGGCCCGCTCGCGGTGCAGGCGGCGCGCGAGACGCTGCACGGGGACTTTTACCCGTCGTTTCGCGCGGCGACGGAGCGCGAAGCGTTCATCCAGCAGATGCTGCGCGAAACCGCCGATTTCAAGGAAGGCGTCAAGGCGGGATTCGACCGCCGCGAGCCGGTATTTACCGGGACGTAGCGTCCGCGGGCACGAGCTCGAGCACGTGTTCGAGTTGCCGGCGGTGCAGTCCCGGCGCGCCGAGGCAGTGGTAGAGCGCCCGCGACATCCGGGTGTGCAGCGTCAGGCCGTATTCGCGCACCACGCCGATGCCCGCATGCACTTCGTGGGCGTAATCGCAGGCACGCATGTAGCTTTCCGACGAGACTGCTTTCGCCACGTGGCAGCTCGCGGCGGCGTCCATGCCGCTGTCGAGCTTCCATAATGCCTCGTAGGTCGTCCAGCGCGCGGCATCGAGATAATTCACGATATGAATGATGTGGTCCTGCACGCGCTGGAAGCGGCCGATGATCTGCCCGAACTGCGTGCGCTCTCGCGCGTAGTTCACCGACATCTCGTAGACCATGCGGCAGCCGCCGACCTTGTACGCGCACAGCACGGGCGCGACCGCCAGCATCGCGCGCGCCATCGGGTCCCACGCGCCGCCCGCGGCGCCGACCACGTCCGCGCCGCGCACCGCTACGTCGTCCAGCCGGACTTCGCTCATGCCCGTGATGAAGCCGCCGAGTTCGCGAACGGCGACGCCCGGTGCCGTCGCATCGATCCGGACGAGGCTGACGCCCGCGGCGCCGTCGATGCGTGCCGCGACGAGCAGATCGGTCGCGTGCAGCGCGTCATGCACGAACACCTTGGTGCCCGTCAGCCGGTAACCGTCGCCGTCGCGGCGGGCCGCGACGCGGATGCGCTCCGGCTGCCATCCATATTGCGCTTCAGTCAGCGCGAGTGCGAACACGCGCTCCCCGCTCGCGATGCGCGGCAGCCAGGCCTTTTTCATGTCCTCGCCGGCGGCTTCCAGCAGGATGCGCGCGCACAGCACCGCGGACGAGAAAAGCGGTCCGGGTACCGGGCCGGCGCCGAGTTCCTCGAACAGGACCGCGACATCGGTCGCCGTGTTTCCGGTGCCGCCGAAGGACTCGGGAATCGCCATGCCGGTCCAGCCGAGTTCCGACATCGGTCGCCAGAGCGTGCTCATGAGCGCCGCCGGATCGCGATCGAGACGGAGCAGGAGATCGCGGCCGCACGATCCGCGCACGAAATCGCGCGCCGAGTCCTGGATGAGCCGCTGCGTGTCGTTGAGCGAAAGATCCATGGCGTCGACCTAGCGCAGCTTCGCCGCTTGTTCGCGCTCGCGCCCGCCGATGCCGATCCGGCGCGCCATGATGACGCGCTGGATGTCGGTGGTGGCGCCGGGATGGAGCGCGGTGATCGAGTCGCGCTGGAAATACTCGATCATGCCCTTCAGCGGCGCCCACTGCGGATCCTTCGTCAGCACGAGCGGACCCGCGATGCGCAGCATCTTTTCGCCGATGTCGAGCCCGGAGAGCTTGCGCCGCAGGCTGTATTGCGAGCCCTCGTACGAGCGCGGCTGGCCGGAATGCGACAGCCAGTGGTTGCGCAACGCGAAGAGCCGCGTGATCTCGGCCTCGATGTAAAGATCGACGATGCCGGCGCGGGAATCCGGATCGTCGGCGATGGCATGGCCGTCGCGCCGCTCGCGGCAAAGCTGGATGAATTCGTAAATCACGCGGCGGTCGGCGAGGCGCCCCATGCCGCCGTGCTCGACTTCCAGGTGTGTCGACGCGACTTTCCAGCCGTTGTTTTCGCCGCCGACGAGGTGATCCGCGGGAACGCGCACGTTGTCGAAGAACACCGCGTTTTTCACGCCGGAGCCGCTGCCGCCCTCTCCGCCGGTGGCGAGCAGATCCATCGGAGTCACCGTGATGCCCGGCAGGCGCATCGGGATCATCAGCCACGAGAGATTCTTGTGGCGTTCGCCCCTGGGATCGGTGACCACGATGGTCCACGAGTATTCCGCCCCGTGCGAACTGCCGACGTACATTTTCTGGCCGTTGACCACATAGGCATCACCGTCGCGGATCGCCGTCGTCTTGATGCCGGCGAGATCCGATCCCGCGCCGGGTTCGGACAGCAGTTGCCACGTGCGCACTTCGCCGCGGCAGATCGGCGGCAGAAACCGCTTCTTGTGCTCGTCCGTGCCCCACACGAGTATCGTCGGCGCGGACATCCGCCCGCCGGCGTCGTAATATGGCGGCAGCGCGAGGCCGATGCGCGCCATCTCGTCGTGCAGGATGACCACCTTTTCGGCGGTCAGATCACCGCCGCCGTATTCTTTCGGCATGGAGGGGTAGAGCCATCCCCGCGTGCCGAGCCGGCGGCCGAGGTCGCGGCGGATCTGGTACTGCTCGTACGACATGTCGCACGGGTCCACCGAATGCTCGAGTTTCGGCGACAGGTTCTGCTCGAGAAACCGCCGCACTTCCACGCGAAACGCACTCTGCTCGGGGCTGTCTTCAATCGCGAAATTCATGTTCGTAACGATCGGTCGGGATACACGGGTATCTTCGGGCGGCGCGCTGGACGACGCACCTCGGGCGGTCAACGCACCTGGAACACGAGTTTCCCGCGAAAGTGCCGGCCTTCGCTGATCCGGTGCGCCGCCGCGGCCTCCGACAGCTTGAAACGCGTGATTTCGGGTACGCGCACCGCGCCGCTCGAGGCCAGGTGCGCGATGCGCTCGAGGTGTGCCCGGCTGCGACCGACCTGCGGCCGCAGTCCCGTGACGTCGGTGCGCGCGGCGGGTGGCGGCTTGGCGCCCGATGCGATGAACGCCGCGCGCCCTCCGGGCCGCAGCACGTCGTACGCGCGTTTCGCGACCTCGCCGCCGACGGTATCGAACACCGCGTCGACGCCGGACACGACCTTCGTGAAGTCGTCCTTGTTGTAGTCGATGATCTGATCCGCGCCCAGTTTGCGCAGGTAGTCGTGGTTCGCCGCGCTGGCCGTCGTGATCACGCGCGCGCCGATGTGCCTGGCCACCTGAATCGCGAAGCTTGCCACGCCACCCGCGCCGCCCTGAATCAGTATGGTCTCGCCGGACCGGATTCGCAGCGTGTCCTCGATCGATACCAGCGCCGTGAGTCCGGTCAGCGCGAGCGCCGCCGTGTCCTCGTGCGTGAGTCCGGCAGGCTTCTTCGCCACGATCGCGGCCTTGATTGCGACTTTTTCCGCGTAGGCGGCTTCGAGCCCGACATCGCATACGCCGAATACCGCGTCGCCCACGGCCAGATCGGTGACGCCGGCACCCAGGCTGCAGATCACCCCGGAAAAATCACGCCCGGGAATGTACGGCAGGTCGGTAATCGGCGCGTAGCTGCCCGCGCGCACTTTCCAGTCCGCGCCGTTGACGCTCGCGGCATACACTTCGACGAGCACTTCGCCGGCTTGCGCGACGGGATCCGGCGCGTCGCCGTACTCCATGACCTCGGGTCCGCCGTGCTTCCTGAAATACGCTGCCTTCAATGGTTTTCTCCGGTGTGCTTCGCGCGGGCCGCAATCCTAGCACGGGCGCCGCGACGTCATCGGGATCGGCGGTGATGCGCTTTACCGTGGCGAGTGCTGCGCAAATGCATCGGTGGTGCTTACGAACGCGACCGTCGCGACCAACAACAGCGGGGCTGGTGCGCGTGCGATCACGCGGCGCAGATCAACCACCGGCATATACGTCCGTGATGGACCGCAAGCCTTTGAATTCTATTGCATTTCCGCAACCGTCGCGCACGGTCATCAGCATTTGCTCGCGCACGGTGCCGGCCTGGCGCGTTGCCGGGCGATTGATGAAATCGGCGCCGCCCTGTTCGAGTGTCGCGGCGATGCGCGTGAAATCCTCCAGCGTGGTCACAACGCCGAAGTGACGCAGCGGCGTCTTGCCGCCATCGAGCTTGCGGCCCTTTTCTCCGACGACGTCCTCGGGCGCCTGGTGCGCGACGATGTGGTGTCCGAAGAAGTTGAAGTCGGCACGACCCGGAAGCTTGCGTCCCTCCGGGCAACCGAGCAGGCTGCCGTAGAACGCCCGGGCGCGCTCGACATCATCGACGGCGAACGAAAAGTGAAACAGCGTGCGGATCGACATGGCGGCTCTCCGTGGCCCAAGGGTTTCGATGCGGGATTATGCCTGCCGTGGGCCGGGCCGTGTCGCTGAATTTTCGCGGTGCACCGGAGCGCGGGGTCGCGGCCGGCCTCGGTTATCATGGCGGAACCATTGCATGGGGAGAACGCGCATGCCGGCCTCGCAGTTTCCGCCGCTCGAAGCAAAGCCGTCCACGAGGCGCTGTTGCAATTGCAAGGCCGGCATGTCCGCCTACGTGCTCCCGGCGCACTACGGCCGCAACGTCGAACTCGACGTATGTCTCGCCTGCAACGCCATCTGGTTCGACAGTTCGGAAAGCGCGCAGCTCGCGCCCGACGGCACGGTTGCGATGTTCCAGTTGATTCACGAACGCGGCGGCGGCGCGACCCGCGCGACGGAAAAGCTGGGTGAGGTGATGCAGTGCCTGCAGTGTGGCGATCGCATGCGGCTCATCAGGGACCGTGTGCTCAATTCGACATTCGTGTATCAGACCTGCCCCTCCGGCCACGGGCGCTTCACGACGTTCTACAATTTTTTGCTGGAAAAGCGGTTCGTTCGCGAACTCACGCTTGCGGAGCGCGACAGGCTCGCAGTATCGGTGAAGGAGATCCGCTGCGCGGGTTGCGGCGCGGCGGTGAGCCTCGGAAAGGCGGATGCATGCGAGTACTGCCGCGCGCCGATTTCGGTGTTCGACCGCGACGCGGCAAAGAAGGCGATCGATCACTATCTGGAAAGGCGAAACATGCACCTGCCTTCCGCGGCTCCGCCGCAGTATCGGCCGGGTGCAGCCGGGCTGTCGCGGGGGTATATGCCGGCGCAGGGCAACGCCGCGATCTACGATCGCGCGGATTTTGCAGCAGACATACTGTTCGCACTCGGCAATGCGGCGGCGCGCGGGTTGGCCGGCGCGGGGCGAGCGGCGCCCGCCGCGGCATCCGGTTCGGCGCTGGCAGACGCAGCGGAGGCGGCGGGCACGGTCGCGAGCGAGGGCGTGGTCGACCTCGTCGCGGACGGGATCGGGAGTTTTCTCGGCGGGATATTCAGCTAGTACGCGGATATGCAACCGGCCTGCGTTCTGGTTGCGGCGCATCAATTCTAGGCATGATCCCGTATAATCACGCCCTACCGCAGGGAGAGTAACGCAATGAAGCTCGGCATACCCGCCGAAACCCGGTTGCACGAAACGCGCGTTGCGGCCACGCCCGATACCGTCAAGAAGTACACCGCCGGCGGCCATCACCAGGTGCTCGTTCAGGCGGGCGCGGGCGCCGGGGCGAGCATACCGGACGCGCAGTTTTCCGCTGCCGGCGCGACCATCGTGGCCTCGGCAGGCGAGCTGTACGCGCAGTCCGATCTGGTTCTCAAGGTGCGTGGTCCCGATGCCGGCGAACTCGCGATGATGCGCAGCGGCCAGATGCTCGTCGGGCTGCTGAACCCGCACAACCGGGAAGGCATGCAGGCGCTCGCGTCGAAAGGGTTGACCGCGTTCGCGATGGAGGCGCTGCCGCGCATCTCGCGTGCGCAAAGCATGGACGTGCTGTCGTCGCAGGCCAATCTCGGCGGCTACAAGGCGGTGCTCATGGCGGCGGCGGCGTATCCGAAACTCATGCCGATGCTGATGACCGCGGCGGGGACGGTCAAGGCCGCCCGCGTGATCATCATGGGAGTCGGAGTTGCGGGCCTGCAGGCGATCGCCACCGCGAAACGTCTGGGCGCGGTGGTGGAGGCCACCGATGTTCGACCCGCGACGAAGGAGCAGGTCGAGTCGCTGGGCGCCCGGTTCATCGACGTGCCGTTCGAAACCGACGAGGAACGTGAGATCGCGCAAGGCGTGGGCGGGTACGCGCGCCCGATGCCCGAAAGCTGGATGAAACGGCAGGCGGCGCTCGTGGCCGAACGCATCCGGCAGGCCGATATCGTGATCACCACCGCGCTCATTCCGGGCCGGCCGGCACCGGTGCTCGTGACCGAGGACATGGTGAAAACCATGAAACCCGGGTCGGTGATCGTCGACATGGCAGTGGAGCAGGGCGGCAACTGTCCGCTCTCCGAACTCGACAAATCCGTCGTGAAGCATGGAGTGACGCTGATCGGTGTCGCCAACATACCGGCCACCGTCGCAGCCGATGCCAGCGCGCTGTATGCACGCAACCTGATGAATTTTCTCGCGCTGATGCTCGATCCGAAGACCGGCGCGTTCACGCTCGACCGCGAGGACGAGATCATCGCGGGCACGCTCGTCTGCATCGACGGCGCGCTCGCCAAAACGGCGTAGGAAAGACCCATGACCGGAACGCTCGATCCCACCGTCGTCAACCTCATCGTGTTTGTGCTCGCGGTGTTCGTGGGCTATCACGTGATCTGGAACGTGACGCCCGCGCTGCACACGCCGCTCATGAGCGTGACCAACGCCATTTCGTCGGTGATCATCGTCGGCGCGATTCTCGCCGCCGGTCCGGCCGAGATCGATTTCGGCTCGGCGGTCGGCGCGGTCGCGGTAGGGCTCGCCGCCGTCAACGTGGCGGGCGGATTTCTGGTGACGCGACGCATGCTCGAGATGTTCCGCCGGAAAGCGCCGAAAGCGGAATCCAAATGAGCGCAAACCTCGTCGCCCTCTGGTACTTGGTCGCGTCGGTCTGCTTCATCCTCGCGCTGAAGGGGCTTTCACATCCCGAGACGGCGCGGCGCGGCAACGCGCTCGGCATCGCGGGCATGACGATCGCCGTGCTGACGACGCTTGCCGTCGTCGCGAAGGGCCGCATCGATCTCATCATCGTCGCAATGCTGATCGGCGGCACCGTCGGCGCGATCGTGTCGAAGCGCGTCGAGATGACGCAGATGCCGGAGCTGGTCGCGGCCATGCATTCGCTCGTCGGCATGGCAGCGGTGCTGATCGCGATTTCCGTGGTCAACAATCCGCCCGCGTTCGGCCTCGCGTACCCGATACCCGCGGGCAACAAGCTCGAGCTTTTCATCGGCACGTTCGTCGGCGCGATCACGTTTTCGGGCAGCATCATCGCGTTCGGCAAGCTCGCCGGGCTCGGCAGGCAGTTTCGGCTGTTCTCGTCTGCGCCGGTCGTGTTCCGGGGTCAGCACTTCGTGAACCTCGTGCTCGCGCTGGTCATGATCGGGTTCGGCATCGCATTTTTCCTGTCGCCGGACAAGGGCTGGACGCCGTTCATCGCGATGACCGTGATCGCGTTCGTGTTGGGCGTGCTCATCATCATCCCGATCGGCGGCGCGGACATGCCGGTGGTGGTCTCCATGCTCAACAGCTACTCCGGCTGGGCGGCGGCGGGCATCGGGTTTTCGCTGAACAATCCGATGCTGATCATCGCCGGGTCTCTCGTCGGATCGTCGGGCGCGATCCTGTCATACATCATGTG
>CAZMBS010000116.1:0-10228 GCA_964564295.1 uncultured Streptomycetaceae bacterium | reverse complement strand
CTCTACGGCGAGGACACCAACGCCGACCTGTCGGCCGACCGTTACGTGCAGCTGGGCGACGTCACCAACATGAACAACGTGGTCAACCTGCGCATCGCGCTGCTGTTCCGCACCACGAATCTCGTGAACATCCAGACGGATACCAAGGTGTACAGCCTGAACGGGGTCAATCTTCCGGCGTTCAACGATCAGCGCATGCGGCGGGTTGTCACCACGACGTTCAATTTGCGCAACCGCGTGCCCTAACTTTGCATCGAGCCCAGCCATGATCCTGCGCACCATACCGTCGTCGCAACGCGGCGCCGTGCTCATCGTAGCGTTGCTGTTCCTCGTGATACTTACCGTACTGGGTGTCACGGCCATGACAGCGGCGACGTTTGAAGAAAAGATGTCGGGCAACACGCGCGATGCCAATGTGGCGTTCCAGGCCGCCGAAGCCGCGCTGCGTGATGCGCGGCGCGACATCAATACCATCGTCATCCCGCCGTTTACCGCGGCGCGCGTCCCGGTCATATCCGGCGCGTCGGGCTTTGGAAACCCCACCGGCACAGCCGGCACCTGCTCGGGCGTCGGGCTCTGCTATCCGGCGGCCGCAGGACCGAATCCGCCGCTGCTCGTAAAAACCGCTGCGTCCAGCACGTACGACATGAACATGACCGCGGCGCCGAGCGTCGCGTACGGCACCTATACCGGCATGCCCCCGCTTGGCTCGGTGGCCGCGCAACCGCGTTACATCATTGAAGTGCTGTGCCTGCCCGCGACGGGCGCCACCATCGGGGGAACGGCAATCGATTTCTGCAATTTCTATCGCGTTACCGCGCGCGGGTACGGCGCGAATCCCAATACCATCGTTACGCTGCAGGAAGTGTATTTGAAACCGTAGGCGCGCGCGCCGCGGCCAGGAGCACGAACATGAACACCGAACTCAAACGCCGATTCCAGAAAATTGTCGCGGGCATCGCACTCTTCTGCATGGCGACGCAGCCGACATTTGCCGCGTTGCTGACGCTGTCGACCGTGCCGATTTTCATCGGCGGCAACATTCCGCCGCAGGTCATGCTGACCATGACCAAGGATCAGCAGTTGTTCAAGAAAGCCTACAACGACTATTCCGACCTCGACAACGACGGTGTGCTCGAGACGACGTACAAGCACAGCGTCACGTACTACGGCTATTTCGACAGCTTCAAGTGCTACGACTACGTGGTCGCCAACCTTCGTTTCGAGCCGTTCGGCATCAATACGGACAAATACTGCACCGGAGGCAACGCAGGCAAGTGGAGCGGCAATTTCCTGAACTGGGTTTCGATGACGCGCATGGACGCGGTGCGGAAGCTGCTGTACGGCGGATTCCGTTCGACGGACTCGAACACGCTGACCGTGCTGGAACGCGCGTTCCTGCCGACCGACGCACATTCGTACACCAAGTACTACACCGGTCAGATCGATCAGGCGACCGGCGCGGTTACGTCCAACGACATCCATCAACTGACGCCGTTCGCGGGCATCGCGCATGTGCCGCCGGTGACGACATCCGCTTCTTCCCTGACAACAGGCCTTGGAAGCAAGACGTTCACGACAACCACGACTGGCTATCAGATTGGCCATCAGGTGCGCGCTACCGCGACGGCCGGTGCGGCCACCGGGCAATTGGTCATCGGTCATATCACCGCAATCACGGGAACGGACATTACCGTGCAAAGCGATGCGTTTACCGGTCCCGGCGCAATCAACGGCACGAGCTGGAACATCGAGAACATGACGATGACCGGCATTACGTTCTGCAATACCACGTTGGGCGGACCGACGGGTCCGTTGGGCACCGGGACTCCCGTCGCCGGAGCAACGGACGCCCGCTCCCAGACCAATACGCGTCCACCGCTGCTGCGGGTAGCGTCGGGTAATTACGCGCTATGGGGCTCCAACGAACGGTTCCAATGCTATTACCAGGAAGAAACGACGAATCCCGGCCGCTCCACCAGCCTGGGCGGGACGCGCAGCAACGGCAACCGTTCGGGACTGTCGGGGCTGTTCTCGGGCTCCTTTGAGCCGACCCGGGCGCTCAATGGACTGGGCTCGATCGACTACGTCGCGCGCGTGGAAGCGTGCCGTTCGACGCTGCTCGGGCAGGAGCGCTGCAAGCAGTATCCCAGCGGCAACTACAAGCCGATCGGGCTGCTGCAGGAATACGGCGATCCCAACCTGATTCACTTCGGGCTGATGACGGGAAGCTACAACAAGAACCTGTCGGGCGGCGTTCTGCGCAAAAACGTCGGAACCTTCCAGAACGAAGTCAATCTGGCAACCGACGGCACGTTTACCGCGCCGGCAGGCGGCGGAATCGTAAGGGCGATGAACGCGATTCGTATCATCGGCTATCACTACGACCAGGGGCTTTACAACAATGCGTTTCCGAACGGCGACAGCTGCGCGTTTCAACTTGTGAACATCACGCAGGGCAACTGCCGCAGTTGGGGTAACCCGGTCGCGGAAATATACTTCGAGTCGTTGCGTTATTTCGCCGGAACCACTGCGCCGACGGCCGCGTTTACCACCGATGACGCCACGATTACGGGATTGTCCAACCTGGTCACCGCCACCTGGCCGGCCACCAGCACCACGGTGCTCAACAACAATAATTACTGTTCGCCGTTGAACGTGCTCGTATTCAACGCCAGCGTCTCGACCAATGAGGACGACGCCCAGATGGCGTCGCTTACGGACATCAACAGTTCCAGCACCGTTCAGGCGCTGACCAATACGGTAGGTGCCAGCGAACCCGGAACGCAGGCCGTTACGTCGGCAAATCAGTTTTTCTTTGGCAAGGTTGCCGGCGCCGCGGTGGGAAGCGCGGGTTTCGAGTTGTGTTCGGCCAAGAATCCCAACGCCAACGGTTTGGGTGACGTGATCGGCATCTGTCCCGAAGGTCCTACGCTCGGCGGCACCTACCACATGGCGGGGCTCGCCTATCATGCCCGCATTAACAAGATACGATCCGACCTGACGATCCCGCCGGGTGACAACAAATCGCTGAAAGTGACGACCTACGGCATCTCGCTCGCGACCAACGTGCCGACGCTTCCGATCAAGGTGCTTGGTGACACGAATCCGCGCGCGATTCTGCAGCCGATATACCGCCTTGTCGTCGGTGCGGGACTGGGTGGCGGCGCGCTCGTCGACATGAAAATTGTCTCGCAAACCGTGACGGCAACCGCCAGCTTCGGATCGGCCTACCTCAACTGGGAAGACTCGGAGCAGGGCGGCGACTACGACCAAGACTTGTGGGGCATCATGCGCTGGTGCATGCAGACCGGCAGCGACACAACGTCCTGCCCGCAAAATGGCGGCGTGGCCAATACGATCAGCGTTACGACCGACGTCATTGCGGAATCCACAGTTCAGCAGCAAGGATTCGGCTACACGATCAGCGGCACAACCCAGGATGGCCCGCACTTTCATTCCGGGATCGAGAATTTCAGTTTTACCGATCCCACCAATGTCACAGTAACGCCGGCGGGATTCACGAATACCAGCGGCGGCTGCGATACCTGCAACGTGGGGGATCCGGCAACGACCGTTGTGTACACACTGTCGGGCTCGCCCACGGCGCAGAATCTGCGCGACCCGCTCTACTATGCCGCGAAGTACGGCGCTTTCGTCGACAGCAACGGCAACAATCTGCCTGACGTCGACAGTGAATGGGACACCAAATTGGGAGACGGCACGCCGGGAACCGACGGAATACCGGACACCTTCTTCCTCGTCACCAACCCGCTGGGACTGGAATCGGCGCTGAACCGCGCATTCATTGCGATACTGGCAACGGCTTCAGCGTCGTCGGTGGCGACCAACTCGACCTCGCTGAATACCGGCACCAAGATCTACCAGGCGCGTTTCAACAGCAACGACTGGAGCGGGCAGATCCTGCAGTTTTCGGTCGGTCTCGATGGCGTGATCAGCGCGACCCCGGACTGGGACGCGGGCAACGTCATCAACAGCCAGAATTTCGACACCGGCCGCACGATTTACACGTTCAACGACAGCACGACGGTGCGCGACGGCGTGGCGTTCCGCTGGCCGGCGAACCCGGCGTCGCCGACCGCGACGGAAATCAGCACCACTCTGATCAACAATCTTAATACCGAGCCGGTCAGCAGCATCAACGACGGCCGCGGGCAGCAGCGGCTGAACTACCTGCGCGGCGATGCATCGCAGGAGGGTGCGACGGTTACGTCGTTCCGCCAGCGGCCGACGAGCAAACTGGGAGATGTCGTCAACTCCAACCCGAATTTCGTCGGCGCGCCCAATGCCGGAATTGCCGATACGGCCTACGATACGTTCCGCCTGACTTACGCGAACCGCACGCCGGTCGTCTACGTCGGCGGCAACGACGGCATGTTGCACGGCTTCAATGCCGGAACCGGCGCGGATGCAGGCAAGGAAGTCGTGGCATACGTGCCGAGCAAGTCGTTCGCGCATCTGAACAAACTCACGTCGAAGACCTACGTCCACCGTTACTACGTAGACGGCTCGCCGGAAGTGCAGGATGCGTTTACCGGCGGCGCATGGAAAACGGTGCTCGTCGGCGGACTTGCCGGCGGCGGCCAGAGCATTTACGCGCTCGATGTGACGGACCCCACGCAGTTCACGGAAGCGAATGCCGCGAACATCGTCATGTGGGAATTCAACGATACCGACACGCACCGCCTGGGCTACGTCTACGGCAAGCCGGTCATTCGCAAAATGGCGAACGGCAAGTGGGCGGCAATCATATCCACGGGCTATAACAACAGCGAAGCTGACGGCGCTCCGAGCACGACCGGCTTCGCGTACTACCTTATCCTGTTCCTCGACGGCCCGACGGGTCCCAATCGAACCTGGATTCTGGGGACCGATTTCCAGCGGGTCTACACGGGCACCGGCACCACCGGGACACCCAACGGCCTGGCAGCGCCGCTGGTTGCCGATGTAAACGCCGATGGCGTCGCCGACTTCATCTACGGTGGAGATCTGCAGGGAGGATTCTGGAAATTCGACGTGCGGGATCCCAATCCGGTCAACTGGGAGTTCGCGTCGAACCGGGTGAAACTCTTCCAGGCGCCCGCAGGGCAGGCGATTACCGCGCCGGCCGAGGGCACGCTGCACCCGGATGGTTCCGGCTTCATCATCACGTTCGGCACGGGTAAGTACCTCGAACCGGCCGATGAGAGCTCACCGTTTGCAACGCAGTCGTTCTACGGCATCTGGGACAAGAATGACTCCAGTCCGATTTCCGGACAGACGGCAGTCGTCGGCTTCGGCAGCATCACACCGGTGCAGCAGCTGTTGCAGCAGACCATCACCGTCGTAACGGTCGGCACCAATGACTTCCGGGTCGTCAGCGCGAATACGCCGGTCTGGTCGACGGACAATTCGCCGCCGACCGCGGACGACACCGGCAGCGGCGCGCCCAACAACAAACACATGGGATGGTACATGGACTTTCCCAGTTCGAGCACATCGGGTGAACGCAGCGTATTCCGGCCGCTGTTGTTGTCGGGACGCCTGATCTTCACCACGCTCGTGCCTTCACCGTCCACGTGCCAGTTCGGCGGCACGAGTTTCCTGATGGTCGTCGATCCGTCCACGGGCGGCCGCATCGACGCGCCGGTTCTGGATACCGACTCGAATGGATTGCTCAACGCATCGGACAAGGTCGATATCGGCGGCGGGACGATGGTGTTCGCGAGCGGCGTCAAGTCGACGATCGGCATCATGCCCACGCCCACGATCGTCAAGGCCGGCGCGTCGGCGGGAGGCGGCGCAGGCGGCGCAGGCAGCACGATCTTCGGCACCGGCACGAGTCTCGTTGCCGGAGCGTCGGGCATCATACTGTCCTACGCGCTGGTGGCCGGATCAAGTGGCGCCAATGCCTCCTATCTGCTAGGCTTGGGCTCCTCGGGCGGGCGCGTATCCTGGCGCGAAGTGCTCAACGACTGACCGGGTTTCGGGGAACACGCACATGACATTCGGAAAACATCGCGGATTCAACCTGATCGAACTCATGGCCGTCGTGGCGATCATCGCGCTGCTCGCGGCGATCGGGTTTCCGAGCTACCAGAACCAGGTGCGCAAGGCGAAGCGCACCGAGGGCAAGACGACGCTGCTGAAGGCCGCGCAGCTGCAGGAGCGGTATTTCAGCGACAACAATCGTTACGCGGATTCCGGATCGGCGCCGACGTTTCAGAGCATGATGGGTAACGGTTGCCCCTACCCGGTGTTTTCGGGCGAGAACTGCACGAGCAACCAGGGCGCGTACACCATCACGGTCACGCTGGGGGCCGGCAATACCTCCTACACGCTCACGGCGACGCCGCAGGGTGCATTCACCGACCCCGATTGCGGCAACCTGACGCTCACCAGCACGGGCGTTCGCGGCCGCACCGGTACGGCGGCGATGAACATCTGCTGGTAGCGTTTCCGGCGCCGGCAACTCGCGTCGCGCCGCCGGTGCCGTGCCTGTTTCCATGGCTTATTCCGCCGCAGTAGCCCGGGCTTTGCCGACTGTCGCCTTTCGCGTGCACGCGCGCATCGTTGCGTTTGCCGCGTTGTCGCTTGCGGCGCATCTCGCGACGCTGTGGGGCTTCAACCCGATCGGCTGGTACTCCGGCGGCACCGAACAGCAACGCCCGGTGGTGATCGAGGCTCGACTGGATTCCGGTCTCCCCGCAACGCTGACGGCGACGCACACTGCCGAGGTATCCACCGACCAGTCCATGGTCTCCGGGGGCGGCAGCGCGATCGCGAGTGAACCCGCTCCGATGCCGTCGCATCGGCACGCCGACACGCAAGCCGGCGGCAGCGTGGCCATGCCGACACCGGAAAAATGGTACGTGGCATCCGAACTGGACGAACGCGCCGCGCCCATCAATCTCGGACGCATGGAGTACCCCGAGTCGCTGCGTGGAACGAACCGGAGCGGTTGGGTCCGGCTCCGGCTGTATATCGACGAACAGGGCACGGTGCAGCGCATGCGCGTGGAGTCGTCGGAGCCGGCCGGCGTGTTCGACGAGGCTGCGCGAACGACGTGGGGAGCCGTCCGGTTCCACCCGGGCAGGAAGGACGGCGTCGCCGTCAAGAGTCAGAAACTGCTGGAATTGCAATACCTGCCGTAGCGCGTCGCGGCAAACGCCGCATGATGTCGCTCAGACCAGGGCCTTGGGCAGCGGAAACGTGACCTTTTCGGAAATGCCGTCGACTTCGCTGACATCCGTTGCGCCGAGTGCCCTGAGTTTCTGTATGACGTCCTGCACCAGCACCGCCGGCGCCGATGCGCCGGCGGTAACCCCCACGACGTCACGACCGGTCACCCATTCCGGACGCAGTTCGGCGGCGTTATCGACCATGTAGGCCGCCACGCCCTGATGCTCGGCCACTTCGCGCAATCGGTTTGAGTTGGAACTGTTGGGCGACCCCACGACGATCACCAGATCGCATCGCCGCGCGAGTGCCTTGACCGCGTCCTGCCGGTTCTGTGTCGCATAGCAGATGTCGTCCTTCTTCGGACCGACGATATCGGGAAACCGGGTTTTCAGTGCATCGATGGTCTGCAAGGCGTCGTCCACGGACAGCGTGGTCTGCGTGACGAACGCAAGCCGCTTTTCGTCGCGCACGTTCAGCCGCACGACGTCTTCGGGATTTTCCACGAGGTGCATGCCGCCGGCGCTCTGTCCCATTGTGCCCTGCACTTCGGGATGACCCTGGTGGCCGATCATCACGATCTCGCGCCCTTGTTCGCGCATCTTGGCAACTTCAACGTGCACCTTCGTCACGAGCGGGCACGTGGCGTCGAATATCTTCAGTCCGCGCGATTCGGCCTCGCGGCGCACCGCCTGCGAGACGCCGTGCGCGCTGAAAATCAGCGTGCTGCCCTCCGGCACCTCGCACAAATCCTCCACGAACACCGCGCCTTTTTTCTTGAGATCGGCAACGACGAACTTGTTGTGCACGACCTCGTGGCGGACAAAGATCGGCGCACCGTGCAGCGCCAGCGCGCGCTCGACGATTTCAATCGCACGGTCGACACCGGCGCAGAATCCGCGCGGGTTCGCGAGCAGAATTTTCATCGGCAGATTATAACGTGCACGCGCAACCGCATCGGAGAGACGTTGATAATATTCATTAAAAACAATTACTTACGATGTTCGTCGGCCTTCGGTCCACGCGTCCGGAAGCCGTCCCAGACCAGCGCGACAGCGCCGCAGCTAATCGCCGAATCCGCGACGTTAAACGCCGGCCAATGCCAACCGAGCGCATGGAAATCGAGAAAATCGGTCACTGCGCCGACGACGATGCGATCGATCACGTTGCCGACCGCGCCGCCGAGGATCAGCGCGAGCGCGACACAGAACAGAGTCTGCTCCGGATACCTTCGCAGCAGCCACAGCACCCATGCCGAAGCGATCAACGCGACCGCGATGAAGAACTCGCGTTGCCATCCGTCCGCCGTTGCAAGAAAGCTGAACGCCGCTCCCTTGTTGTACACCAGCACCAGGTTGAAAAACGACGTGATCTCGACGACTTCGTGCGGTGCCAGGCTGCGGACCACCGCGTACTTGGTGATCTGATCGGCAACGATGATCGCGGCCGAGATCGCAAGCCACCGCGTCATTTCAGGCGTGGCACCGCGGCTCGCCGGCACCGAACAGGTTCGACACGCAGCGTCCGCACAGTCCCGCGTGCGCGGGATCCGATCCCACGTCCGCGCGATAGTGCCAGCAGCGTTCGCACTTTGCATGCGGGCTGGGCGCGACGCGAATCGCGACACCGGGCAGCCCGCTCGGAATACTGCCCGGCGCATCGCCGGTCGCGTCGTCCACAAGTCGCGCCTGCGACGTGATGAACACGAATCGGAGATCGTCGCCGAACGACCGCAGGAATCCGCTTTCCGCACCGTTTACGAGCAGATCCACCTCGCCCGCGAGCGACGAGCCTACCTTGCCCGCCACGCGAAGTTTTTCGAGTTCCTTCTGGACGTCCGAACGCAGCGCGCGCAGTTTCGTCCAGCGTTCCCGCAGCAGCTGTGCATCGCGCGGCAGCGGATGCGCGTACCAGACCTGCTCGAACACGGTCGACTCCCCCGGTTCCAGCGTCTCCCACACTTCCTGCGCCGTGAACGACAGGATCGGCGCCATCAGCCGCGTGAGCGCATGCGTGATGTGATGGAGCGCGTTCTGCGCCGAACGCCGCGCGTGGGACGCGGCCGGCGTCGTGTAGAGCCGGTCCTTCAGGATGTCCAGATAAAAACCCCCGAGATCCTCCGAACAGAATGTCTGCAGCTTTCGCGCAACCAGGTGGAACTCGTAGTCCCCGTAGTGGCCGGGCGAGGCCGGCGACCGGCTGCCGGACTCGGAAGGCACCAGCGCGTGCTGCAGGTCCTGCGTCATGACCCAGGCGTAGCGATCGATTTCGAGCCAGTCGTCGACCGCGATCGCATCACGCGCCGGATCGAAGTCGGCGAGATTCGCGAGCAGAAACCGCAGCGTATTCCGGATACGGCGATAGGACTCCACCACGCGCTTCAGAATCTCGTTCGATATCGTGAGCTCGCCGGAGTAATCGCTGCTGGCGACCCAGAGCCGCAGGATGTCCGCGCCCAGCGTATCCACGATGTTCTGCGGCGACATTGCGTTGCCCTTCGACTTCGACATCTTGCGGCCTTCGAGATCGATGACGAATCCGTGCGTGAGCAATCCGCGATAGGGCGGAACGCCGTCCGTCATGGCGGCAACCAGCAACGAGGAATGAAACCAGCCGCGATGCTGGTCGGAGCCCTCCAGGTACAGGTCGGCGGGAAACGCGGCCTTGTCCCGGTGCGATCCACGCAGCACGGTGAAATGCGTCGAACCGGAGTCGAACCAGACATCCAGCGTGTCCTTCACCTTCTCGTAATGCCGTGCCTCCTCGCCGAGCAGCTCGCCCGCGTCGAGCGCCTGCCACGCCTCGATGCCGCCCTGCTCCACGCGCCGGGCAACCTGTTCCAGCAGATCGAGCGCGCGCGGATGGAGCGCACCGGTTTCCTTGTGAATGAAAAACGGCATCGGCACGCCCCACTGTCGCTGGCGCGACAACGTCCAGTCCGGGCGGTTCTCGATCATGCCCTGCAGTCGCGCCTGCCCCCACGCCGGGAAAAAACGCGTCGCCGCCACGCCGCGCACGTAGCCTTCCAGCTCGCCGTCGGGCAGTACCC
>CAZMBS010000115.1:0-10238 GCA_964564295.1 uncultured Streptomycetaceae bacterium | reverse complement strand
GTTCCGCAGGCGCCACCTTGTCGCGTGTATCGGCGGGCGTGAGCACGTAACGGACATGGGACTGCGGCGCGTCGAATCCGGCGACGAGGCGCAACGCCGGAATACCCTGTCGCGCGAAATTCGCATGGTCCGAATTGGTCATCAGCGGCGGATACGTGCCCACGGGCGTGCCGGATTCCGCGGCAGTCTCGCGCACGAACGCTTCCAGCATCGGAAACTCGCTGGTCAGCGCGGTCAGCCGGCAGTCACCGCCGACCGTGTCGAGGTTGATGTTGAGCGAAACGGCAGATCGCTCGGCTTCGGTCATGCGGTCGAGAACCTGCCGCGATCCGGCGAGCGCCCATTCTTCGGCGCTGAAAAGACAAACCTTGAGGCCGCGCCGGCAGCGGGCAATCAGCGGCCCGAATGCGCGCGCCACCGCGATGGCGGTGGCAACGCCGCTCGCGTTGTCCATTGCGCTTTCGGCGAGATCGTGCCCGTCGATATGCGCGCTCAGAACCACCCATGCGGGCGTCGCACCGCGAATCTCCAGCATCGGAACGCTGGTCCGCGCAGCGTAGTCCCGGCCCGACACGCTGAGATGCGCGCGTTGCAGGCGCGACCCGTCAGCAGCAAGTCGCGCCGCCGACTCGAAATCCGTGGCGACTGCCGGGATGCCGGCGCCTCCGCCGCGGCCGGACGATCCCGTGACCGTGCCGGTGCCGGCGTACGGACTGGCGATAATGAAGCCGGCCGCGCCGCGTTCCATGGCCCATCCGTACTTGCGGCGGCGATGGATATGGCCGGTGGCAAACATGTATTCGTGGCGAACCAGCACGATACGCCCGGCAATCCGGGCGGCGGCGTGCTCGAATTGTTCGGGTGTTCCGCGACCGAGATCCAGTACTTCCGCCGCAAGTCCTCCGGGCGCGGTCGCTTGTGAGCCCACCAGCGCGTGGCAAGCGAGCGCGGTTCCGTCGGCGAGTTTCAGACGTGATTCGTGGCGCGTCCAGCCGGCGTAGGTTACGGGTTCGAGTCGCGTGCCTCGCGGGTCGATTTCCGCGAGCAGCCCCGCGGCCAGCGTGATGGCGGATTTCTCGCTGTCGGTGCCGGCAAGCCGGCCGCCGCAATCGCACAGCGCGAGAAAATCGCCCCACAAACGCTCGTCGGACGCAAGCCTGTCGAGAGCGTCGGCATATTCCCTATCGAACGGCACTTGCGCGCCTCAAACTGGAATGATCGCTTGCGGCATCAACAAAAAGGGCGCGTCGTCGCCGCGCCCTTTTCGCGTCGTCAGCTGAGTCCTACTTCGACTGGCCGACCATGTAGTCGACCGCCGCCTTGACGTCCGCATCCGCGAGCGCGAGATTTCCACCCTTCGGCGGCATCGCGTTCTTGCCCTTGATCGAACTCGCGTACAGCGCGTCCGTTCCTGTTTTCAGACGCGGCGCCCAGGCGGCCTTGTCGCCCACCTTGGGCGCGCCGGCAACGCCGGCCGCGTGGCAGGCGGCGCAACTGGCGTCGTACACCGACTTGCCCTTGCCCGCATCGCCGCTCTTCGCGGGTGCGGCCGCGGTTTGTGCGACGCCCTGCGCAGGCGCGGCGCCCTTGGCAGCAGGTTTCGCGGGGGGATCCGGCTCTTTCCAGTTCGCGCCGGCCTGATTGGCCAGATAAGCCACGGCGCGCGCGACCTCGGTGTCGGAAAGATCCGGATTTCCGCCGCGCGGCGGCATCTGCCGAATGCCCTTGATCGCATCGGCGGTAATCCTGGCCTGGCCTTCCTTGATGAGTTTGGCCCAGGCCGCCTTGTCGCCGGTTTTCGGCGCGTTGAGCGCGCCGGTCGCATGACACGCGGCGCAAACCTGGTCGACAACCTGCTTGCCGGTCATTTCGACTCTCGGCACGTTCGGATCCGTAACGACCACCCTTCCGGCCGGCTGCAGGTTGCGGGCGATCGCCTCGTCCTTCTTCGCCGGATCGATTTTGGACTCGCCGCCGGTCACCATTTGCACCAGAATCAAAATCAGTGCGACCGGAATCACGAACGCGAGCACGACAACGACGATGAGCTGCGTGGGCGTCTTGATGGGTGAGGAATGTTCGTGAATCTTGATGTCGCTCATGCCGATTGCCTGCGGAGGAAATTCAAGGCCGCATAGTATAGCGGCATTCGAATGCTCGGTAAAACCTTGAATTTACTGGCGTGTTAGAATCGCAGCCGCAGCGCGCCCGTAGCTCAGCTGGATAGAGTACTGCCCTCCGAAGGCAGGGGTCGGACGTTCGAATCGTCTCGGGCGCGCCACTTTCGGCGCACGGCTCCACTCCGTCACGGCAAATTCAACGTGCACCAGAATTCCGGCTGAGCGACCCGCCATGACGCGTGCAATTTCGTACGACGCCATCGTGATCGGCGGCGGCCACAACGGCCTCACGTGTGCCTGTTACCTGGCGGCCGCCGGCCTCAAGGTACGCGTGCTGGAGCGTCGCGCGGTGCTCGGCGGCGCCGCGGTCACCGAAGAATTCTTTCCGGGATTCCGCAACTCCACGGCGAGCTACACGGTCAGCCTGCTGAATCCGCAAGTCATGCGTGACCTGCGGCTCGCGGAGCATGGTTTGCGCATCGTCGAGCGGCCCCTGGCCAATTTTCTCCCGCTTTCCGACGCGCAGTACCTCAAGGTTGGCGGAACCCTCGCGGCGACGCAGTCCGAGGTGGCGCGGTTCTCCGCGCGGGACGCGGAAGCGCTGCCGCGCTATTACGCGATGCTCGAACGCGTGGCGGACATGCTGCGCGGCATGCTGCTGGAAACCCCGCCCAACGTCGGCGGCGGTTTCGGGGACGTGATCGGCGCGCTGAAGGCTGCCGGAAGATTGCGGCGGCTCGACATGGTTACACGGCGCGACGTGCTGGCGCTGTTCACGAAAAGCGCGGGCGATCTTCTGGACGGCTGGTTCGAGTCCGAACCGATCAAGGCGGCGTTCGGTTTCGATGCCATCGTCGGCAATTATGCAAGCCCGTACTCGGCGGGATCGGCGTACGTGCTGCTGCACCACGTGTTCGGCGAGGTGAACGGCAAGCGCGGGCAGTGGGGCCACGCCATCGGCGGCATGGGGGCCATCACGCAGGCGATGGCTGCCGAGGCGCGCGCACGCGGTGTCGAGCTCGATACGAACTGCGACGTGGCGCGCGTGTGCATCGATCAGCGCGGCGCGCAGGGCGTGCAGTTGCGGGACGGGCGCGTCATGGAAGCGCGCTGCGTGGTCTCCAATCTCAATCCGAAACTCCTGTTCACGCAACTCGTCGACGCCGACACTCTCGACGCGGATTTTCACGACCGCATCCGGAATTGGAAATGTGGTTCCGCGACGTTTCGCATGAACGTGGCGCTGTCCGAGCTGCCGGATTTCACATGCCTGCCGGGCAGGGATGTTGCGGACCATCATCGCTCGGGAATCATCATGGCGCCCAGCCTGCGCTACATGGAGCAGGCCTATGCCGATGCGCGCGCGTTCGGATGCTCGCGGGCGCCGGTGGTGGAAATGCTCATTCCTTCAACGGTGGACGATACGCTCGCGCCGCCGGGCCGGCACGTGGCAAGCCTCTTCTGCCAGCATTTCAGCCCGGACCTGCCGAACGGGCTGCACTGGGACGACATCCGGGAGCAGGCGGCGGATCATGTGATCGACACGGTGACCCGTTATGCGCCGAATTTCAAGGACGCCGTGCTGGGTCGCAAGGTGCTCACGCCGCTTGACCTGGAACGCGAATTCGGACTCATCGGGGGCGACATTTTCCACGGCGCGCTGAGCCTCGACCAGTTATGGAGCGCGCGTCCCGTGCTCGGCCACGCGGACTACCGCGCACCGATCGGCGGGCTGTATCTTTGCGGCGCCGGCACACACCCCGGCGGCGGCGTGACCGGCATCCCCGGACACAACGCGGCGCGGGAAATCATCAAGGACTTCAAGCGCGGCCGCTACAAGAAGTAGGCCAGCGCAAACAGGCCGACCATCACGAACGCCAGCGCAATCTTTAGCGCGGTGCCGATCAGGAAGCCGAGCCAGGTCGCGATGCCGACCCTGCCGGCGTTCAAGGTGTCCCGCCGCGCGATCCATTCCCCAGCGACGGCGCCGACAAATGGCCCGAAGACGATGCCGATGAGGCCGAACGGCAGTCCCAACAGCGTGCCGGTGGCGGCGCCGATGACTGCGTGGCGGCTCGCGCCGACGCGTTTCGCGCCGAGCGCAGCCGCGCCGAGATCGACCGCGAACGACAGCAGCGTCAATACGCCGAGCAGGATGATCGTCACGAGGCTCACGCGGGAGAAGGCGTCGATCCACGCGCCGAGCAGCAGTCCCGCGAAGACGAACAACGTGCCCGGAAGCGCAGGCAGCACCGTTCCCGCGATTCCAATGACCACGAGCAGTATGGCTGCGATCCACAATGCGGTTGTCATGGTTGGGTTATGATCGCGTGCGGCGACGGTCGGACGCCGACATCATGCACGGACACAAAGAATCTGTCATGGCAATCGCGCCTCCCGAAGGGGCGCCGGTCTCCGGAAAACGCGTGCGCGGCGCGATTATCGTCGCGACGTTGCTCGTCTTCGCGTTGCTTGCCGCGTGCGGCGACAAGGTGCCGCGCGTTGCCAGGCTTGGCCCGGCGGATGTCGTCCTCGCGTTCGGCGACAGCCTGACCTACGGCACCGGCGCATCGGAGCACGAGAGCTATCCCGCGGCGCTGTCGCAGTTGATCGGTCGCAAGGTCGTGCGCGAGGGCGTTCCGGGGGAGGTGACCGCGCAAGGCCTGGCCCGGCTCGCCGGCGCGCTCGACGAGCACCGGCCGCGCCTCGTGATCGTCTGTCTCGGCGGCAACGACATGCTGCGCAAGGTGAACGAAAGCGAGATCCGGGAAAACTTGCGCGAAATCATGAAGACGATCCGGGGCCGCGGCATCGACGTCGTGCTGATGGGCGTTCCGCGGCCGGCGTTGTTGACCAGCGCGCCCGAGTTCTACAGTGAAGTCGCGAGGGAGTTCAAGGCGCCGTACGAAGGAAAGATCGTGAAGGACGTGCTGCTGACGCCGGGTGAGAAGTCCGACCCGATACACCCGAATGCCAAGGGCTACCGGCGCATCGCCGAGGCGCTCGCGGCGCTTCTGCGCAGCGCCGGAGCGGTCTGAGTGTCCGGCAAAGCCGTCTCGGCCGTGCGGCTCACGTTCATCATGTGCGCGGCCGAGGCGCTCGCGATGACCGGGTTCGCGACCTTCACCACGCTGCTGCCGCAGTTGCAGCGCGAATGGTCGTTGTCGAATGCAGAAGCCGGGTTGATCGGGGGAATTTTCTTTGCCGGCTATGTGACCGCGGTGCCGATTCTCACAAGCCTGACCGACCGCGTGGACTCGCGCCGGGTCTACTTCGGCGCTTGCGTGATATCGGCCGTGGGCGCGGCGGGTTTCGCCTGGGCGGCGCAGGGCCTTTGGACCGCGCTCTTGTTCCAGTTCCTGATCGGCGCGGGGCTCGGCGGCACCTACATGCCCGGCCTCAAGACGCTGACCGATCATCTCGAGGGCACCGCGCAATCGCGCGCGACGGCGTTCTACGCGGCGAGCTTCGGCATCGGCTCGACCCTGTCCATTTACGCGAGCGGCGTGCTCGGCGCCGAAGTAAGCTGGCAGTCCGCATTCCTGTTCGGTGCCGGCGGACCCGTGCTGGCCGGACTGCTGGTCATGCTTGCGATGCCGAGGGGGCGCATGCGGGCGGCGCAGGCGGCATCGCCGGCGTTGCTGGATTTCCGTCCGGTGCTGCGCAACCGCAAGACCCGCCCGTTCATCCTGGGCTACTCGGTGCACAACTACGAGTTGTTCGGCACGCGCGGCTGGATGGTGGCATTTCTTGCGTTCTCCGCAACGCTGCAACCGGCCGACGCGCCGATGCTGTGGAGCGCGGCGACACTCGCCGCGATCATCAATCTGCTCGGCCCCGTGATGAGCGTGTCCGGAAACGAGCTCGCCATCCGCTTCGGCCGCAGCCGCATCATCTTCCTGTTCATGACCGCGTCGGGATTGCTGGCCTGCATTCTGGGATTCACGGCGGGGCTGCCCTGGTACGTCGTCGTATTGCTGATGTGCCTGCACTATGGCCTGATGCTGGGGGACTCCGCGGCGCTGACCGCGGGGACCGTGGCGGCGGCGCCGCCGGACATGCGCGGCGCGACGATGGCCGTCTATTCGTTTATCGGATTCACGACGGCGTTTCTCGCGCCGCTGGTGTTCGGGGTCGTTCTGGATCTCGCCGGCGGCAACCAGAGCCGACTGGCGTGGGGCCTAGCCTTCGCGAGCATCGGCGTGTTTGGCGTGATGGCCCCGGTCGCGCGCTTCCTGTACGCGCGACGCGGCTGAGCGGCGACCGCCGTGGCGCTACGCGGTTCGGTTGCGCGCAAGCCAGTCCGCTACGGCCGAGGCCAGTGCCGCGCGCTCCCGCGGCGCGAGGCCGAGCGGATCGAATCGATAGCGATAGTGCAGCCGGAGAATATCGGGCCACGGCTCGAGCCCGGAAATGCCATCGCACTGCAGCCGCGATAACCATTCCGCCGGCGTTTCATGCGCGTGCCGTTGCCAACCGAGTTCCGCGAGCCGGCGTTCCAGCAGGAAGTAGTCCGAATCACGTCCGGGTCCCGCATCGCGGGCGGCGCGCGCCCGTGTCGTGCCTGACGCGGTCGCGCGGCGACTGCGGAACAGCCTCCAGCCGATCCACAGCGCGAACGGCGTGACCAGCAGGGCCGCTGCGACGATAACGGTGTCCGGAATCTGCAATTCCTCGCGTGCCAGTCGAAACCGGAGCCAGGACCACAGATCGCGCGCGCGTGACCATGCCGGCGTGCCGGCAGCTTCTGCGGCGAACCACTCCGGCGGTGTCGTATCGACGTCCGCCCATTTCCCGTCCACCCATGCGCGCACCCAGGCGTGGGCGTGGCGTTCCCGTACGACGTATGCAGCTTCGATTGTGCTGTACTCCTGGACCGAAAATCCGGTCGCGTAGCGTGCGGGCACGCCCGCGGCGCGCAACAGCAACGCCGTCGCCGTGGCGAAATATTCGCAGTGGCCCGAGCGCGTGCGCTGCACGAAGTCCACCACCGGCGAGACCCCATCCGTGCGGCGTGTCTGAAACGTCGAGTACCGGTAGTGGTCGCGAAAATGGCGCTCCACCACGCGGACCTGTTTCGCCGGCGCCTCGCCGATCAGCCCGAGTTGCGCCGCAAGCTGCGCGAACATGTCGCGTTCGGCGCGGGCGATGCGCAAATCGACGGGCGTCGGCGCTGCGTCCGGGATGGCCTGCGGGTCATACTGCACCGAGTAGCTGAAATACCCCGGCGCGCGTTCGACCTGCACTGCGCCGAACTGGTTCTTTCGCACACGCCGTGCGTCGAGCCGATCGATACTGACAGTCCCTGCCGGCAGGCTCAATATCGAATCGGGTTGACCGGAGAAATCGTGGATCGTGACTTGCCGGGACGCCGTGCTGCCGGGTGCCAGCGGCCACGCGCCCGCACCGGTACCGGCTGTGACTTCGGCAAATCGCGAACTGCTGGCAAGCCAGGCCGCGCGCATGTGCTCGTTGTACGAGGCCCGGTGCAGCAGCAGCGGTTGTTCGCCCTTGTCGGGCGCGACGACACGCAGCAAGATCGTATCGGACTGCTTGAGTTCGCCGATCTCGCCCATGTCGGTCATGCTGCGGTACGGATTGGTCCGGGAGCCGCTGCCGGCAATCCATTCCGGAACCGCGCCTTCCAGCCAGATCTGCAGTTCGTGCAAACCGTACTGCGCGCCGTAGCCTATTGCGGCAGCACACGAGAATGCGGCGGCCCAGGTGCCGACCGGGTACGCGAGCGGACGCAGCCTGACCAGCGGCCATGCCGCGAGTAGCATCAGACCGGCAAAAAAACCGTCGCCCCGCACGTTAGCTGCACTCGCCGCGACGATCCAGATCGCGAACAGCGGAAACGCCGGATCGAACCGCAACGGCGGGGTCGCGGGAGACCGGCGCAGCGACCAGAACACGACGCCCGCGTCGATCGCTCCCGCGGTGCCGTAAGCATGCGCCAGCGCGAAGGGCAGCAATGCGACCGGCAGCCATTGAAACAACAGCACCACCGCGCGTGGATTGCCAACGGTGATCATCAGGGCCACGCCGAGCAGCACGATCAACACCGCGCAGAAATCAGAGACGCGACAGAGCTGCGCGTGCGTCAGATCCCAACGCAGCGGCACCACACGGGCCGCTCCCAGCATGACCGCGGCGGAGACCGCCACGAGCCACATCCCGGTCTGCCAGCCCCAGAAAAGAATTGCCCCGACGAGCAAAGGCGGCGACAGGCTCATAACGCCGCCAGCCCCTGTTCGATGGCGCCCGGAAGCAGCACGCGCAGCCATGGCGGCGGATCGGACGGCGGCTGTGCGGTCACCAGCATCGCCAGATACGGCACGCCGGACGCCCGCAACCGCGCCACAAAGTCCGCGCGAGCGTCATCCCACGCGAGCAATATCACGATGCATCCGCTGATCGCGCTCCGGCGGGCGATGACCGCATCGCTCAGTGCGGCGAAGGGTTTGTCGCGGCACGGCTGCACGCCCGCGAGTATTTCGAGCAGATTTGCCGTCGGCAGCTGGCCGCGGCCCGATGTATACGCGTAGGTGTTCGCGCCGACAAACATGAGATCGAGCAGGCATTCCTGCGTGCTCACCGTGCAGGCGTAGGAGGCGGCAACCGACACCGCTTCCTCCAGCGCCAGGTCGCCGCCCTCGGGCGCAAAGGTGTCGAGCACGAGCGCATGGCGTTCGAAGTACTCGTCCTGATACTCGCGCACCACGGGCTCGCCGATGCGCGCGAAACTCTTCCAGTGGATGCGCTGCAGCGGATCGCCGGGCCGGTAGTCGCGCAGTCCGACGAATTCCTCCGAGTCGCCGATCGACGCAGCGAGCGTGATGCCGCCGGGCTGAAACTTGCGCGTTCCCGGCAGCGCGATCGGCGGCATCCGGTAGCGACGCGGCAACACGAGGAGATTTGCGCGGCCTTCAGCGGTGAACAGCGCCTTGCACAGCGCGAGCGGATCCGCGCGCGCCACGGCAAGCCCCCGAAAATGCTGGCTGCCGCGCCGGCAGGCCAGACCCTGCACGTATACATCGATCGTTGCCCGCGGCGCGATCCGCGGCAGCGGAGTCTCGCCGACTTTCACCACCGTGCGTGCGTCGACCAGGCGCTTCCAGCGCCGGTACGTGATGACGCGAAACCGCGCGCGCAATTCTGCGAACCCGGGCAGCGGATCGGCGAGATCCTCCAGCAGCGACAACCCGTCGCGTGGGCCGTCGTTGAGGTTCGTGACCGCCACGCGATAACGAAAAGCTTCACCCGCAGTGACCACGCGCGGCAGGAAGCGCCGGGCGTGATAGCGATCCCGCAGCAGAATGACCGCCAGCGCAGCGACGCCGAGCAATCCTGCCGCGAGCGCGAAGATCTTGTAGGCAACGGTCTGGTTGGTATCCACGCCGAGCACCGCTCCGGTCACCAGCATGCCGGCGACCAGCATGCCTGCGCGCGTGAGCCTCCGCTGGAGCCAGCGCGTGAAGCCCGAGACGGCACGGAACAGAAACAGCGAAAAGCGCCACATGGTCGATCGGTTGATCGCGTTCCGTGCCCGCGAGTCCGCGACTCAGGCGGGTACCGGGACCGACTTCAGGATGTTCTCGACCACGTCGCGGTTGCTGCCGCCGGAAAATCGGCCCTGCGGATCGAGCACCACGCGGTGCGCGAGCACGGGCACTGCCATGTCGCGGATGTGATCGGGCGTCACGAACGCGTCGCCGCGCACGAGCGCCAGCGACTGCGCCATGCGCGCGAGCGCAAGGGAGGCCCGCGGCCCGGCGCCCAGTTGCACCGCGGGCGCCTGGCGCGTGGCGCGCGCGAGATCGACGGCGTAACGTTTCAACTCGTTGCTGATGCGGACGGCTTTCACGTCCTGCCGCAACGCCCGCACATCCTCGACCCGGACGCAGGCCTTGACCGCGTCGAGCGGATGGCGTGCTTCCTGTGCCGTTACGATATCCGTCTCGGCTTCGGCGCTCACATAGCCCAGAGACAGTCGCACCGCAAATCGGTCCATCTGCGCTTCCGGCAACGGATAGGTGCCGCGAAACTCGACCGGATTCTGCGTGGCGATCACGAAGAAAATGTCGTCGAGCGCATGCGTCCTGCCCTCGATGCTGA
>CAZMBS010000114.1:0-10387 GCA_964564295.1 uncultured Streptomycetaceae bacterium | reverse complement strand
AACGCTCAAAAACGCCGAGCGTTACATCACACCCGAACTCAAGACCTTCGAGGACAAGGCGCTGTCGGCGCAGGAACGCGCGCTTGCAAGAGAAAAATATCTTTACGATCAATTACTTATAGACCTCGGTGCGTTTATCGCAATGTTGCAGTCGGCTGCGGGCGCGATCGCGGAACTCGATCTGCTCGCCGCGTTCGCGGAGCGTGCATCGCGGCTTGACTGGAACCCGCCCGATTTCGCCGATGCGCCGGGCATTGCCATCGACGCCGGGCGCCACCCGGTAGTCGAAAACCAGGTCGATCACTACATCGCGAACGACGCGCGGCTCGACGCAACGCGCCGCATGCTGGTGATCACGGGACCCAACATGGGCGGCAAGTCCACCTACATGCGGCAGGTCGCGCACATCGCGCTGCTCGCGCACTGCGGGTCGTACGTGCCCGCGCAACGCGCGCGGCTGGGACCGATCGACCAGATCTACACCCGCATCGGCGCTGCCGACGACCTCGCGGGCGGCCGCTCGACGTTCATGGTGGAAATGACCGAGGCCGCCTACATCCTGCACCACGCCACCGAAAAAAGCCTCGTGCTGATGGACGAGATCGGGCGCGGCACGTCCACCTACGACGGGCTCGCGCTCGCATGGGCGATCGCGCGGCACCTCGCGGAAAAAAACCGCAGCCTGACGCTGTTCGCCACGCATTACTTCGAGCTCACGCAGCTCGCCGCGGCGTCGGCCGATGTCGCCAACGTGCATCTCGACGCCGTCGAGCACAAGGATCGCATCGTATTTCTGCACAGCGTGGAAGAAGGCCCCGCAAGCCGCAGCTACGGCCTGCAGGTCGCGCAGCTCGCCGGCGTGCCGGGCACCGTCATTCGCGCCGCGCGCAAGCGGCTCGCGGACCTCGAGGAACGCGGCGCCGCGGGCGGCGCGCAACGCGACCTGTTCTCGGGCACCGCGCCGGCGGAGGACGCCGCGGAGCCCGCCGTCCATCCGGCGCTCGAGGCGCTGCGCGCCGCGGACCCCGACGCGCTGTCGCCGCGCGAGGCCCTCGAGCTGCTGTACCGGCTGCGCCGGCAACTCGACGCGTGAGGCGCGCCGTGCGCCACGCCTGCGCGGTATTGCTGCTGCTCGCGGCCGGATGCGCGGCGGCGGCGGGCTTCACGTTCGCCGCGCTGGGCGACACGCCGTACAACGCCGATGAGGAAACACGCTTCATCGGCATCCTCGGGGAACTGAACCGTGAGAGCCCGGCGTTCTCGATTCACGTCGGGGACTTCAAGAACGGATGGGACCCGTGCGACGACGCGTTGTTCCGGCAGCGCAAGGAATGGTTCGAGCTGTCGCGGCAGCCGTTGATCTACGTCCCCGGCGACAACGAGTGGACCGACTGCTGGCGCGGCCCGGGCGCGCGGCACGATCCGCTCGAACGCCTGCGGGCGCTGCGCAAGCTTTTTTTCGCGGCACCCGAAAGCCTCGGCCAGCGACGGCTCCGCGTCGCGCGGCAAAGCGACGCCGGTCCCCCGTATCCGGAGCACCTGCGCTGGGCCCACGACGGCGTCGTGTTCGCCACGCTCAACATGCCCGGCGGCGACAACAACCGCGCGCGCATGCCGGAAGAGTCGGCGCAACGCACGCAGGCGGCAGTGGCATGGATGCGCGACGCCTTTCGCGACGCGCGCGCGCGCCGGTCGCCCGCCGTCGTACTCGCGATGCAGGCGAACCCGTGGTCACGCGCCGGCGGCGTGCGCGCGAGCTACGCGCGACTCATGACGGCGGTCGCGGAGGAAACGCTGCGCTTCTCCGGCGAAGTGCTGCTGATTCACGGCGACACGCATCGCTACCGCGTGGACCGGCCCCTGGTGGCGCCGGACTCGGGCGACGCGGTTCCCAACTTCACGCGCATCGAGGTGTTCGGCAGTCCGTTCACGGACTGGGTCCGCATCCGCGTCGATCTGCAGTCCGGCCGGGCGCGCTTCGATGCCACACCCGGCAGCGAGCCGCCCGCCGCGCGTTGACCGGCGCTAGCGGCAGCGAATGTCCTGCACGAGGTCGAGCACCTGCGCGGCGTGGCCGCGCGGCGCGACGCCGTAGAGCGCGTGCTGCAGCATGCCCTTGCGGTCGATGATGAAGGTCGAGCGCTGGATGCAGGTGCGTTTCCTGCCGTCGATTTCCTTTTCCTGCAACACGCCGTAGCGCTGGCACACCTCGCCGTCGACGTCGGCAAGCAGCCGCACGCTGAGCCCGTGTTTGTCGCGGAACGTGCCGTGCGACTGGCAATCATCCATGCTGACGCCGATCACCACCGTTTTCAGGCGCTCGAACTTGTCGTCGAGCTCGCTGAAATCGATGGCCTCCATGGTGCAACCCGGCGTGTCGTCCTTGGGATAAAAATACACGACGACGTTGTGGTGCTTCCGGAATGCCGCAAGGCTCACCACGTTCATATCCGCGTCGGGCAGATCGAACGCTGGTGCAGGTTGTCCCGGTTGCAGCATCTGCGTATTCCTCGATGCGGAGTGCGGCGGTTCCAGTAGTGGGCGCGGACAATATATGGGCGCGGCTCGGCCGCGGTCAAGAACTCGTTTCAACTCGGCCGTTATAATTGTTTTATATGAAGATTTTTCTACCCGGCGGGCTCGCGCCGCAGCGCTTTCTGCGCGACTACTGGCAGAAAAAACCCCTGCTCGCGCGCAACGCGCTGGAGCAGTATGCCGCGCTTGCCGACCGGGACCGGCTGTTCGATCTGGCAACGCGCGACGACATGGAGTCGCGCGTGGTCGTCCGGCACGGTGCGCGATGGCAGGTGCATCACGGCCCGTTTTCGCGCCGTTTTCTGCAACGCCTGCCGCGCCGGAACTGGACTTTGCTGGTGCAGGGCGTAAATCACGCGCTGCCCGCGGCGGAGCGCCTGCTGCGGGCGTTTTCGTTCATCCCGTACGCGCGGCTCGACGACGTCATGGCGAGTTACGCGCCGCCGGGCGGCGGCGTGGGTCCGCACTTCGACAGCTACGACGTGTTCCTGCTGCAGGGCATGGGCACCCGGCGCTGGCGCATCAGCCGGCAGCGCGACCTCGAACTCGTGCCGGGCGCGATGCTGCGCATCCTGCGCCGCTTCGCGCCGCGGCGGCAATGGGACGTGACGGCAGGCGATGTGTTGTATCTGCCGCCGCGCTGCGCGCACGACGGCGTTGCGCTGACCGAATGCGTGACGTTTTCGGTCGGATTCCGGGCGCCCGGCGCACGCGAGCTCGGCGCACGGTTTCTCGAATATCTTGCGGATCATCTTGCGCTCGACGGCATTTACGCCGACCCCGACCTGGCTCCCGCCCGGTTCCCCGCGCGCATCGACGCGGCGATGACGCGGCGGATCCGCGACATGCTGGAGGCGATTCGCTGGCGTGACCGCGACGTGCACGGTTTTCTGGGGGAGTACCTGACGGAACCGAAGCCGCACGTCGTATTTCAGAGACCCGCGCGTCCGCTGACCGGGCGCGCGTTCGCGACCGCGGTCCGGCGCCACGGCGTGCGCCTCGCCCCGGCAACACAGATGCTCTACCGGTCGCCCTGCCTGTTCATCAACGGCGAGCGCATCGCACCCGGCGCCGTAGCGTTTCGCGGACTGGCGCGTCTCGCGGATGCGCGATCGCTCGCACCGCGGGCGATCCCGGCGCGCGCGCTCCCTTGTCTTTACCCGTGGTATCGCGCCGGTTATATTATTCCCGGCTGCACCGTTTGATGACGACGAACCTGATGTGACGCGCATGGACAGTCCGCCGAAACTCCCGACCGCGCAGTACCGCCGGTTCGAAAGCGCCCGCGAATACGAGGCCATCATCGACGCGTCGATACCCCGGACGGCAGGTTTCATCCGCGTATTCGACCGCGAACTGGGACGCGCATGGAACGCCGGTGACCGCCACGACGCGCTGCGGCGGTTTCTGCTCGCCGACCGCGCGAACCGGTTGCTGATCGTCGTGCACGAGGCCTCCCGCATCGATCGCGATTGCCCGCGCATGGCCGGGCTGGTCCAGCAGTTCAGCCACGCCGTGAAAATTCACGAGACGCTGCGCATCGCAAAATCGTTCTACGACCCGTTCGTGGTGTTCGACGGCAATCATTACGTGCACCGCTTTCATTACGATCATCTGCGCGCGGCGCAGGGCACTGACGATGTGGCGGGGGCGCAGGTGCTGCTCGACCGTTTCGAGGAACTCTGGGAGGCATCCGCCGCGGCCGTATCGGCCGGCACGACCGGGCTGTGAACGCACGACCGCAATCGACAGTTCGCATCGTGAACACATCTGCTTTTGTCCGATAAAACTGCTAAAATGTCAGGTTGACGGTTGTGCACCATCGGCCGTTAGACCAAGGCCGGTCGAGTCCGGCCGATCCATCCGTGTTGGTTGTTCAATATTTTTTCAAGGAAAAAAAGATCATGAATCGCTCGCTCCTCCTCGCTGCCTTCGTGGCAGTCGGCCTGAGCGCTTGCGGCGATAAACCCGCCCCGGCGCCCGCCCCCAAACCCGCTGCCCCGGCGCCCGCACCGGCTCCTGCGCCGGCACCGGCTCCGGCACCTGCCCCGGCACCTGGCGCTGATGCCGCCAAACCGGCCGCCGATGCCCCGAAGGCTGACGCTGCCGCTCCGGCTCCCGGCGCACCTGCCGATGCAGCCAAAGATGCCGCCAAAGACAAGATGGGCGACATGAAAGACAAGGCGATGGACGTCGCCAAAGGCGCTGCCGCTGGTGCGGCCGCCGGCGCGAAAGACGGCGGTGGCGCATCTGGCGCCGCCTCCGGTGCCGCCAAGGGCGCCGCCGACGCAATGAAGAAGTAATTGACCGTGCACATGAACCGGAAGCGGTAAGCCGGTTTGTATCCGCGCGATCAGGCACCAAGAAAAAGCCGACCTCCGGGTCGGCTTTTTTGCGTCCACACGCCGTTCCGCCCCGATTAAATCTCCCGCCAGTCGAAACCGTCCTGCTGCGTCGCCACGCCGATCCAGTCCGGAGTGCAACCCAGCGCGGTCGCGAGCGCCGCGCGCGCGAGTTCCGGCGTATTGTTCTGCTTCGACAAGTGCGCCGCGACGAGATGTCGCAGACGGCTCGCGTCGATGCTCGACAGCAAACGCGCTGCGGACGCGTTGTCCAGGTGCCCGTGGCGGCCCGCGATGCGTTCCTTGAGCGACGGTGGATAGCGGCCGCCGAGCAGCATCCCGCGGTCGTGGTTGCACTCAAGCACAAGCGCGTCGACTCCGGACAGCGATGCCTCGATATGCGGCGTCGACTCGCCCACGTCGGTCAGCACGCCCAGCCGAGAAGCGCCGTCCCCGAACACGAATTGCGCGGGCTCCCGCGCATCGTGCGGCACGGGAAACGGCGTGATCGCGATATCCCCGACAGCGAACGCGCTGTGGCTGTCAATGATCCGTGCATCGGGCAACGCACCCCGGGCCGCGCCCATCGCGGCCAGCGTGCCGTGCGTGAGATACACCGGAATATCGAATTTGCGCGCGAGACGTGCAACGCCGCCGATGTGATCGTCGTGTTCGTGGGTCACGACGATCGCGTCGATGGCCTCGGGCGCAAGCCCCAGGCGGGCGAGCCCGGTGCCGGTTGCCGCGAGACCGAGCCCGCAGTCGAGCATCACGCGCGTGCGGTTGACCTCGACGACGAGCGCGTTGCCTTCGCTCCCGCTGCCGAGCGACGCGAAGCGCATCAACGGCCGGAATCCGCCGCCATGGCCTATTTCAGTTGATCGAAGAGCAGCGTCAGGATGCGGCTCGCGGTCGTCGACTGCTCGTTCGCGCCGTCCTTGTTGAGCACGTTCACTTCCGCGCCGGAATCCACGCCGCGCACGTGAATGCGATACTGCTCCGCCTTCGCCTTCGGATCGCTGCTGCTGCTGCCGCCCCAGAACTTGAGGCGCGACAACCACCCGCCTTTCTCCTGCTTGGTCGCGTTGTCGATCTGCGGATCGATGTAACGCACGAAATAGAGCCCCTTCGAGCGGTCGCGGTCTTCCACGGTGAACCCGACGCGGTCGAGCGCGAGCCCCACGCGCCGCCACGCCCGGTCGAATTGCTCGTAAAGCGCGAGCCGGTCGCCGGACTGCCCGCGCGCGATCGCGGCGCGCGCGGGTTCGGCCGACGTGGCAAGCGCCGTGCGCACGCGGTCCTGCTGGACCCCGAAGCGCACCATGATCCGGCGCAACATTTCCGCCTCGAGGTCGGCGTCCGGTTTGCGCGGCTGCCAGCGCGTCTCGCTCTTGCCCTCGGCAGTGAACACTTCCTCCATGCCGCGGTGGCTTACGTAGATTTCCGTCGTGCCGGCTTCGGCGCCGCGCTCGAGCCGCGTGCGAAACTTGTCGCGCTCGGCGGTGGAATAAATGGCCCCGATTGCCTTGCCGAGCAGCCCGCGCACAAGCCCGTCCGGCACACTTGCCCGGTTCTCGGCCCAGTCGGTCTCCATGACGCCCGTTTCCGGGTTTTCGACGTTGACGATGAATCCGGTTTCCTGCCAGAAGTCCTTGATCACGGGCCACACCGCGGCCGGGTCGCCCCGCACCACGAGCCAGCGCTGCGAACCCGAACGCTCGATGCGCGCGTTATCCTGCGTCGGCAACACGGCGTCGCTGCCGGTGCGCGTCTGCGGTCGCCCCGCGCGATCCTTGGCATAGTCGGAATAGGTCGCGGTGCCGCGCGGATTCACATCGGGAACGATGAAACGGTCGTCCGCGGTCGGCCGAGTGAGATCCGGCGGAATTTCGAGCGGCGGCAGCTTGGAAGCCGACTTGTATTCGATTTTCTTGGTCGGAAGCTCGAACGTGCCGCAAGCCGCAACCGCCACGCCCGCCGCGATGCAGGCCACGCCCTGCAATACCTTACGGATTCGGATTCGCATGCGTCCTCCCCGGTGCCATGCACCTGCGGTTCATTTCGCCACTCCTGCCTGCCGCATCGCGTCGCGCACCTGCGTTTCGAATCCGGCAGTCAGCGGCGTGAGCGGCAATCGGATCCCGCCCCGGATCAGGCCCAGTTGCTGAACCGCCCATTTCACGGGTATCGGATTGGCTTCGCAAAACAGGTGCCGGTGCAGTCCCAGCAGGCGATCGTTGATTTTCCGCGCCTCCGCGAGTTTTCCGGCAATCGCCGCTGCGCACAGTTCGTGCATGGCCTTCGGCGCGACGTTGGCGGTGACCGAAATCACGCCGTCGCCGCCCAGCAGCATCAACGCGAGCCCGGTCGCGTCATCGCCGCTGTAGACGAGAAAATCCGCCGGCTTGCGGCGCAGCAGGTCGCTGCCGCGTTCGAGATTCGCGGTCGCGTCCTTGATGCCCACGATGTTCGGCACGCCCGCGAGCCGCAGCACCGTGTCGTTTTGCAGATCGGCCACCGTGCGGCCGGGCACGTTGTACAGGATCTGCGGAATATCCACCGACTCCGCGATCGCCTTGAAATGCCGGTACAGGCCTTCCTGCGTGGGCTTGTTGTAATAGGGCACGACGGTCAGGCTCATGTCCGCGCCGGCCTGCTTCGCGTACGCGGCCAGTTCGATCGCCTCGGTGGTCGAGTTGGCCCCGGTCCCGGCGATGACGGGAACGCGCCCTCCGGCATGATCGACGGCGGTCTTGATCAGCAGGCAGTGCTCGTCGAAATTTACCGTGGGCGATTCGCCGGTCGTCCCGACGACGACGATACCGTCCGTCCCCTGCCCGACATGCCAGTCAATGAGCGCGCGGAATCGCTCCAGATCGAGCACGCCGTCGTCCAGCATCGGCGTCACAATCGCGACCAGACTCCCCTGCAGTCGTGCCATCTCTTTGTTTTTCCTGAATAATTTTGCGCAAACGCGCCGTAACCGGTGATTGTACCCCGATTCGAATGCGCACGGACTGCCGGTGTGACCGCGGGCGTTGCGCTTGGTTGCACCGCCGCAGGGAAAACGTCAGGTGAAATGCGCCGGAAAACGCGCCCGGAGCCGATGCCCTCTTGCCGGAATCAGCCTCGCTGCGCGCAGTAGAGGCGCTTGAGGAAACCTTCGACGTCGTCGGCTACGGCTTCGGACAGCCGGTCGCGTGCCGCGACGACACCGCCCGCCAGCCGCGCGACGAGCGGATTCCAGCTCGCGCAGAGCACCTCCGCGCCGTAGGGGTCGGCGGCAAGTGCGGCGGGAGAATTCTGAGCTTCGTCCATGGTCGTCGTCCGGATTCCGAATATGCGTCAGGATAGTCGCGCAATGTTGCGGCTTCCTTACCGGTATAACGACGCAACGGGAAAAGGGTTGAATGTCCCGTAAATTTATCGCGCCGGGCGCGCCGCGCATATGCGCTGAATCATGGCCGGCCTCGGTTCCCGGACCACGCCCTCCTCGAAGTCCAATACGTCCAATCGGCCCGCGACGAGCTCCCGCAGTTCGCCGGGCCGCAGCAGGAAATCAGGATTGACGGGGCGGCCGAATCGCTCGTTTCCTGCGGCAAACGTCTCGTAGATCAGCAGGCCGCCCGGAGCGACAGCCGCGAGCAGGTGCGGAAACAGCGGCCGGTGCAGATAATTCGTGACGACGACCGCGCCGTAGGACCGGCCGGCGTACGGCCAGAGGCCGGACTCGATATCGGCACAACGCGCGGTCACGCCCGCCACGTCACCGAGTTCCGCGATGGCCTGCCTGTCGCGGTCGACCGCGTCCACCGGATGACCCCGAGCCGCGAACCAGCGCGCGTGGCGTCCGCCGCCGCACGCGACATCGAGCACCGCGCTGCCCGGCGCAATACGGCAGGCCCAGCGCGCGACCCATGCCGAAGCAGTACTGCCGGCGGTGTGCCCGGCCCCCCCTGCGTGTGGAATCGTCATGACGCCGGATTATAGAAGTTCGAATCCGGCCCGCCGCGAATGACGCTAGAATCTGGCGTCATCGTCCGGAGGCCCTGCCATCGTGCTGGATCGCATAGTGGTATACAGACTCAAGGTGCCGTTGATGCAGCCATACCGGCTTGCGTTCGGCGCCGTCGAGCATTACGACACCCTGATCGTCGAAATCACCGACCGCGACGGCCGTGTCGGGCTCGGTGAAGCAACGGTGCTGACCGGCTACACCGACGAGACCATCGACGACTGCTGGCAGGTGGCCGGCACCGTCGCCCGGGACATCGCGGGGCACGATGCCGCGGCGGCGAGGGAGCGGCTGGCCGCGCTCGCATCGACCCATCCCTTCACCGCCACGGCGTTCGGAACCGCGATCGAATTGCTGGAAAACAGCGCGCTCGCACGGATCTCGCGCGAAACGCTGGTGCCGCTGGTGGGGCTGCTCGATGCGAAAGATCCCGGGTCCATGGAGTCCGAAGCCGCGCGCCTGCTGGCTGCCGGCTATCGCACCTTCAAGCTCAAGGTCGGTTTCGACGCGGATCATGATGCGGCCCGCGTGCGCATGGCGCAACACGCGGTGCGCGGACGCGCGGGCATCCGCATCGACGCCAATCAGGGTTACACCGCCGCGCAGGGTGTCGCATTTGCGCGCGCGCTCGATCCGGAAGGCATCGAGCTTTTCGAACAACCCTGCGCGGCCGGCGACTGGGACGCGCATCTCGCGGTCGCGCGCGTTTCCACCGTGCCGCTGATGCTGGATGAATCGATCTACGGCCTGACCGATATCGAGAAAGCCGCGAAGCTGCGGTGCGCCGCCTACATCAAGGTGAAGCTCATGAAGCTCGGCTCCCTCGCCGCGCTCGCGCGGGCAATCGCGCGCATCCGCGAACTGGGCATGCAGCCGGTGCTCGGCAACGGCGTCGCATGCGATCTCGGCTGCTGGCTGGAAGGCGTGGTCGCGGCGCGCGCCATCGGCAATGCGGGCGAGATGAACGGCTACCTCAAACCGCGGACCGGCCTGCTCGCGCAACCGGTCGGATTTCGCGATGGTGCACTGGTGCTCGACCCGGGCTACGAACCGCGGCTCGACCCGGAGCACGTCGCGCGCTATCGCGTCGATTCGGTGAACTGCAGCGCGGCACGGACCGTCGGCGCATGAAGGCCGTGATCGTGCGCCGCTTCGGCGGCCCCGAAGTGCTGGAGCTTGCGGACGTCGCGCAGCCCGTGCCGAAGCCGGGCGAGGCGTTGATACGACTCGACTATTCGGGCGTCAATTTCACCGAGGTCTACCAGCGCGGCGGACTCTATGCGAAATCACACACGTATCAGACGCCGCTGCCCATGGTCATCGGTTCGGAGGGCGGCGGCACCGTCGCGGCGATCGGCGAAGGCGTGACGGACGTGCGCGTCGGCGAGCGCGTCGCGTACTGCATCGTGCGCGGCAGCTACGCGGAATATGCGGTCGTGCCGGCCTGGCGGCTTGTCCCGATCCCCAATGCGATGCCGATGCCGATTGCCGTTAA
>CAZMBS010000113.1:0-10407 GCA_964564295.1 uncultured Streptomycetaceae bacterium | reverse complement strand
ATCCGCTTAGGTGGCGGACGGACTGCGCGAGCAGGGGCACGTGGTGGACCAGGTGGGACGCGGCGGCGAGGGGCTGACGCTCGCTTCGCGTGGCAGCCACGACGTCACGATTCTCGACCGCATGCTCCCCGAAATCGACGGCATCACGATACTGAGAGCCATTCGCGGCGCGGGCGTCAAGGCGCCGGTTCTGCTGCTGACAACGATGGGCGGGGTCAACGATCGCGTCGAGGGGCTGGAAGCCGGCGCGGACGATTATCTGACCAAGCCATTTGCGTTTTCGGAACTGCTGGCGCGCGTCAACGCGCTGGCGCGGCGCCCGCCGATGGTATCCGAAACGGCGGCCATGCGCGTGGGCGACCTGGAGCTCGACCGGCTCCGGCGCACCGTCACCCGGTCCGGCCGGCGCATTGACCTCCAGCCGCAGGAGTTTCGGCTGCTCGAGTACCTGATGCGTCACGCCGGCCAGGTAGTGACGCGAACGATGCTGCTGGAAAATGTCTGGGAGTTTCATTTCGATCCGCGCACGAGCGTCGTCGAAACCCACGTCAGCCGGCTGCGCGCAAAAATCGACAGGGATTTCGACGTCGAACTTCTGCACACGGTACGCGGGTCGGGGTACCGGCTTGATATCTCCCGGTAGATTTCTCCGCAGCACGGGATTCCGGCTGCTCGTCTGGTACGCGGGCGCTTTCGGAGTCTCAACCGTTATTCTGCTGTCCATCGTGTACTGGATTACGCTCGCGACGCTGGATCAGCAGATCCGCGACTCCGTGGGGCGTGAGGCACAGGTGCTCGTGGATCTGTACCGCAGCCGCGGACTGGACACTACGGTGCGCGCCATACAACTGCGATCGTTCGACCTGCGGCCGCCGCGACGCTACTACGTGTTGCAGGATACAGCCGGCCGGCTCCTGGCCGGCAACCTTCCGCCAATGGAGCCTGTCGACGGCGAGATTACGCTCGCGCCTTCCGTCCTGTTCACGGACCGCCGGGTGGGAGCCGGCGAGGCTGCCTATCCCGCGGTCGCTTTTGGCCGGCGCCTCGACGGCGGTGAATTTCTGCTCGTCGGGGAGAACCGCTATCGCGCGATCAAGGCGCAGGAAGCGATTCTGCAGGCGCTGGGCTGGGGAATCGTACTGACGTTTCTGCTCGCAGCGGGCGGCGGCGCGGCGGCTGTCGTCGGTTTTCTGAAACGCATCGAGGATATCAACCGCACCACCCGGTCGATCATGGCCGGCGACTTGTCGATGCGGGTGCCGGAGCGGGGAAGCGCGGACGAAATGGATCGCCTCGCCGCAAATCTCAACTCCATGTTGGACCGGATACAGGTGTTGATGGAAAGCGTGAAGCGCGTGTCCGACGACATTGCGCACGATCTGCGAACGCCGCTGAGCCGGCTGCGCCAGCAGCTTGAATCGGCACGCCGCATGCACGGAGCGACGCGGGAGTCGGTCATCGACCAGTCGATCGCCGAACTGGACGCGATTCTGGAAACGTTCGCGGCATTGCTGCGAATCGCGCAGATCGAGTCGGGCGCGCGGCGCGCTGCCTTCGGCGACGTGCGCCTGGAAGAAATTATCGTCAGCGTCGCGGAAGCCTATGGCGCAGTCGCGGAAGATCGCGGCCAGCGTCTCTCGGTCGCGACATGCCCGATGACGCCGGTGCATGGTGATCGCGAACTGCTGACGCAGATGCTGGCCAATCTTGTCGAGAACGCGATTCGCCACTGCGCGGCGGGTGCGTCCATTGAAATCCGATTGCGGCTTGTCGGCGGCATGCCTGCGCTGGAAGTCACCGACACGGGCCCCGGCATTCCGGCCATGGAACGCGCCAATGTGTTTCGCCGCTTCTATCGTCTGGACGCGAGCCGAACGACGTCGGGCAGCGGGCTCGGTCTTGCACTCGTGAAGGCGATCGCCGATCTGCACGGCGCTTCGGTCGAGCTGGCGGACAATAGCCCGGGGCTCCGCGTAACGATTCGGTGGGACAGGGCAACCGCGCATCCGCCGGTAAGTTTCACGTAAGTCCCCCAGGCATCGCGCGAACCCTTACTCCCCGGTTGCGCGCCAATTACTTTTTTGTAAGAACGCGATTTCCGGGGAAATGTCTCCTATTGTGCGTCCGCCCGACAGCATGTCGGTCAAGACCTCACTTCCATTCCTCATCTTTTTTCTGGAGACACCATGAACCACACCACCCTGATCGCGCTGGCAATTGCAAGTGCGTTGTCCATGTCAACCGCCGCGGCATTCGCGCAAAGCGATGAGAAGTCGACTCCGCCCGCCGACCTCATCTCGCAAAGCGACGAGAATCCGGTTCCCCCTTCGGATCTCATCTCGCAAAGCGACGAGAATCCGGTTCCCCCTTCGGATCTCATCTCGCAAAGCGACGAGAATCCGGTTCCTCCTTCGGATCTCATCTCGCAAAGCGATGAGAACCCGGTTCCTCCTTCCGACCTCATCTCGCAAAGCGATGAGAACCCGGTTCCCCCTTCCGACCTCATCGCAGCCTGAGTCGGGATTTCGCGGTAACAGGGGCGGTCGCACCGTCGGCGTTGTCGAGGCGACTGCCCGCTTTTCTTGCAACTTCGCCGTATATCAAGTCTCGCTGCGTGGTTCGGTCACCCAACGCAACGATGCCGCGCGCGCTAGTCGCGCGGAGGACGCTTGGGCAATAGCGGCGCGCTGACGCCCTCGATCCCCACGAGCCCCAACACGGTGAGAAACGTCGCCTGCGGGCCGACATACGCAAGCTGCGGTTGATACCATTCGTTGAACGAGTGCGTGCCGCCACTGCGGCCGCCGCTCGCCAGGCGCGTCGCGGGAATACCAAGGCTCACGGCCAGATTGGCATCATTGGAACCCTCGGTAAACCTTACGGCGGGAAACCCCACCGCCTGAATCGCCAGCACCGCGGCTTGCAGCACCGGTGAATCGAACGGCACCGTTCCCGCGGGGCGATCGCCGATCAACTTGATGTCGACACTGAGGCTGCTCGCGCCCCAGCGCGCGTTTTCCTCCGCAGCCGCCTGCCTGACATGCGCCATGACTTCGTCTTCGAGCTTTTTCAAGGCGCCCACATCGCTGGACCGCATGTCGATCTGCATTGCCGCCTCGCCGGCTATGGAGTTCGTGGATATCCCGCCGGTGATGGTGCCGACCGTGAACGTCGTCTTGGGAACCTTGGGCGTCTGCACCTCTGAAATCTTGCCGACCGCGCGCCCCAGCGCATGGATCGCGCTCGGCAATCCGAACGCACCGAAGCTGTGCCCGCCCGGGCCTTTGAAGGTTACGCGGTAACGTCGGCTGCCGACCATGACGCGTCCGAGGGTTCCGACTCCCGCGCCCGGCGACTCCACCGTAATGAAGCCATCGATATCCTTCTGCTCGCGAAACAGCGCCTTGACGCCGCGAAGATCGCCCAATTCTTCTTCACCCACCGTGCCGACGAACCAGATGTCACCCACGGTCTTGATCCCTGTCGCGTTAAACGCGCGGATCACCGACAGCACCTCGGCAAGCCCGCGGGTGTCGTCCGCGATGCCCGGCGCGTAGAACCGGCCGTCCTTTTCCTTGATGCTGACGTCGGTGCCCTCGGGAAATACCGTGTCGAGATGCGCCGACACGATGAGTTTGGGTCCGCCGCCACTGCCGCGCCGCACGCCGATGGCGTTGCCCTCGGAATCGATGCGCACGTCCTGCATGCCCAGTTCCTGCAGGCGCGCCCGATAGTACTCGGCGCGCTTTTGCTCCTTGAACGGCGGCGCGGGGATTACCGTCATGGTCTTCTGGTCATCGAGGGTTTTCGCGTCGTCCGCCTCCAGGAATGCAAGGCCTTTCTTGACCAACGGATGCGCAACGATTGCCGCAACGGCGTCTTTGGAGCGTGGCGATATCTGCGCTTGCCGGGGTTGTGCGATCGCGGTATCAGCAAGGAACAACCAAGCCAACAAGAACGTGGCGCACGTGCGAACTATCGTTGTCATCAAGGCTCTCATCCCAGGTTGGTTCTGCGACAGACCGTAATCCCGGCTCCGTTCAGCAGCCGGACACGCACTTGCCTTTTCCGTCGAATTCCATGGTGCGTTCGCTGATGGCAAGATGGGACGGGGGCTTCAGTTGTCTGATGAGCGCCGCCGTGCGCGAAATGGGCCGCAGCTTGCCGCCTTCGGTCACCGGCTCGTTCGGATGCGTGATGATCACCGACGCGGGCCGGATCAATTCGTTGATCGCATGCGCGCCTGACACGAAGATTCCCGGATTGACGCCGAGATTGAGCACGGCAAGACTGGCCTTGTGATATTCACTCACGACGGTCTTCATTTCGGAGTGGATGCCTGTGTCGCCCGACAGGTAGACCGTCAGGCCATTGGTGAACTTGACGACGAACCCGGTGGCGGGACCGAATTCGAGAACGGAGCCGTCCGCCTTCATCAGCGCGCGTTGCGCCTCGGAAAGCAGCGCCGGCGGCGCGTTGTTCACATGCGAGGCGTACACGATCGTAACCTCCACGCCGCTCGGCGCGTCGGCCATCTTTGCGATGAATATCCCGCCGAGGTCCGTTTGCGATGCGCATATCGTGGAGACCGGCACGGTGGTGACGCCGCCGCTCTGCGGACAAAATGCGATCGGCTTGCCGCCGAGTATGCCCTGCACCTTGTTGCCCACGAAACCGCCCATGGCGCGCGTCATTACCATCGCCGCGCTCTTCGCCGCGACGACTTCAGCCGTGGTGGAATTCGGCGCGGGCGCCCTGCCCGAATTCGCGCACGTGCCGGCACCCGGCGCCTTCAGCTTCTGGTCGCCAAGGTGGTCGCCATGCATGTGCGAGAGCAGCACCATGTGGATCGTGCCCAGCCGCGGATCGTCGCCGCCGGTCACGTTGTGCGCGGGATCGTAGAGAAAGCGCACGCCGCTCGGATCCTCGAAAATGATCGCGCGATCGTTCGCGCACAGTTCGCCGGGGTGCGAGCCGATCGGCGTGATCTTCACGTTCTGGGCAAGGGCCGGCAAGGCAGCGAGCGTAAGCGCGATGGCGGCGAGCGCGGTCTTCATGGTTATCCTCCGTGTATTCAGGTTGCGGAAATCGTTATGCCTTGCGTTACTGGGGATGGATCCCGGCGGACTGCGCCACCTTTTTCCACTTGGCGATTTCGGACCGGATCATCGCCATATGCTCGGCGGGTGTGCTGCCGACGGGCTGTGCGCCGCTTTCGATCAGCAACTGCCTGTTTTTGGCATCGTTGACCGACGCGCGCAGTGCTCCATTGAGTCGGTTGCTGATCGGTTGCTGTATGCCCGCGGGACCAAGGAAACTGAATGGGCTTGTGATGATGAAGTCCCTTATGCCCGATTCGATCATGGTCGGCACATCAGGATAAGAGGCAAACCGCTTTTCCCCGCACTGCGCAATCATGCGCAACCGATTCGACTTGAGTTGGCCGGTGATGGCGGGAATGCTGATGAATGAAAAATCAACCTGCCCGGCAACGAGGTCGACGATTGCCGGCCCCGAGCCCTTGTAGGGAATGGCGACGACATTAATGCCGGTCTGCGCGCTCAGCAGTCCGGCCGCGAGGTGGCCAATCGCACCCTGGCCGGCGATCGAATAGTTGAGCTGACCGGGGCGTTTCCTGGCGAGCGCGACAAGATCCTGGGCGGTCTTGACGGGCAGCGACGGATGAACGATCAATCCGGCCGGAATGTCGACGATCGCGCCGAGCGGGGTGAAGTCCTTCTCGGCATCGAACGGCAGGTTCTTCAGCAGAGAGGGATTGACCAGGAAGCTCGCCGCCGTGAAAAGCGTGGTGTAGCCGTCGGGCGCGGCGCGCGCCACGATTTCCGTGCCGATGATGCCGCCGGCGCCGGGCCGGTAGTCGATGACGAGTTGTTGGCCGAGCATCTCGCCCATCTTCGGGGCCAGCAGCCGGAACAGCACATCGCTGTTGCCGCCAGGCGCATTGGGATTGACCACGCGCAGAATTTTGCTGGGAAACGGCTGAGCCGTGGCGAGACCGGACGTCCCTGCGGACAGGACAGCGATGCACGCCAGCGCCGGAAATAAAGAAGGTTTCAACGTGCTGATCTCCCTCGGCATGATGTGAATATCGGCGAGAACGACGTGTTCAGGCCGATGTCTTGTTGCTCCAGCCACGAGGTTCGCCATCCAATACTCCCAGAGCCTTCAGTTCGGACGCGGCCCATGCCTTTTCCTCGGGCGTCGGCGGCAGAATCGGCCTGCGCGTGATGCCGACCGGGCGCCCCATCAACTCCATGCAATGCTTGATCGTGCTGGGATAGTTGTGCATCACAACCTTCAGCATTCGGCGGGTTCTGTATTGCTGCACCCTTGCCGCCGGATAGTCAGCGCTCAGGCATGCTCGGAACAGGTTACTGACCATATTCGGCGCCACTTCACTGATTGCCGAAAAACAGCCGGAACCACCGACCGGGATGGAGGTCAGCAAGAATTCGATGCCGGTGTAGACGGCAATATCCTTTCCACTCGATGCCGTCAGTGCGCAGACATCGGTAAACGTTTCCATGTGAAACGTCGCGTCCTTGATCGCGACGATGCCGGGCACCGTTTCAATGATTTTGGAAAGGGCTCCGGGCATCAACGTGACGTTGGTTGCTCTCGGATTATGGTAAATGATCATTTTGCCCGGTCCGGCAGCATTCACCGCGTTGTAGTGTTCCAATATGGCGGCGTCGCCCGAGCGCCAGTGATAGGGCGGCATCAGCACGACGCCGGTGGCGCCAACCCGGGCCGCGTGGCTGGCGAGGTCTATGGCGAGGTCGGTGCCCGCGTGCGAAACATGCACGAAGGTCGGCACGCGACCGCCGGCGGCCTGTACCAGGACGCGCGCGAGTTCCTTGCGTTCCGTTTCCGTCATGTTGACCGACTCGCCGATATGCATCGGATGCGCAATCAGCCGAACGCCGCTTTCGATCAGGAAATTGACCTGTTTCGCGAACGTGTCAAAGTCGACGGTGTTGTCAGCCTTGAATGGAGTAACCGGCGCGCCAACAATTCCGGAATAAGTGGGATTCATCGGTATTTTCTTCCTTATCGACTGAAGGATGATCGTGACTTGAGTTGCGCGGAGCGCGCGCTACTCTACGCGGCGACGGGCGTAATCTCACGCTCTATGCGCTTGGCGTTAGCACGCTCGGCAATCCGCAGTTCATACGCTGACTGCAAATTCAGCCACGAACGCGCATCGCCCCCAAAGTAGCGCGCAAGGCGCATGGCAGTATCGGCGGTGATGCCTCGCCGCTCGCGCACTACATCGTTGATGCGTGGCGCAGGAACGTTCAGCGCCTTGGCAAGCGCATGCGCACTCATGTTGAGCGGCATCAGATAATCCTCGCGTAGTACTTCGCCGGGATGCACTGGCCGCATGCCGTTCTTAAACATAATCGCTCTCCGTCAATGATAGTCCACTATCTCCACGCCTTCCGGTCCGGACGTTGTCCATCGAAAACACAGCCGGTATTGATCATTAACGCGCATACTGTGCCGGCCCGCGCGATCGCCCCGCAATGCCTCAAGCCTGTTGCCTGGAGGCGCGCGCAGAAATTGCAGTGTTTCCGCCGCATCAAGCTGTGCCAGCTTTCGCATGGCAACGTTCGCGATACCTGAGAACCGCCGGCTCTTGCCCGTCACGAACAACACTCGCGTTTCTGCGCACCGGAAGCTCTTGATCATGCCTCACAGAATATAACGCGAAACGTTAAACGTCAAAGCAGAAAACGATCGGGCGAGTGCACGTGTCCGTTGCGCGCAAGCGCCCGCGGCAACGCGCCGTACTAGGAAATGGTTACCCGCGCGAATTTGCGCTTGCCGACCTGCAGCACCACCGGCGCGCCCGGCGGAAGTTTGAGCGATCGGTCGCTGACTTTCTCGCCGTCGAGCTTCACGCCGCCCTGATCGATCATGCGCAGCGCGTCCGACGTGCTTGGCGTCAGTCCGGCCTGCTTGAGCACCTGCGCGATCGCCATGCCCGCGCCGCCGTCCGCATGCAAAACCACTTCGGGCATGTCCGCCGGCATTTCGCCCTGCCGAAACCGCGCTTCGAAATCGGCCAGCGCGCGATCCGCCGCCGCGCGGTCGTGGAACCGCGCGACGATTTCCTGCGCGAACCGGACCTTGATGTCGCGCGGATTGCGTCCGCCCTCGACTTCGCGTTTCCAGTCGCGCACGGTGTCCAGGCTCTCGGACGACAGCAATTCGATGTATCGCCACATGCGTTCGTCGGAAATCGACATGAGGTTGCCGAATATGTCGCCGGGCGCCTCGGTGATGCCGACGTAATTCCCCAGCGACTTCGACATCTTGTTGACGCCATCGAGCCCCTCGAGCAGCGGCATGGTCAGGATGCACTGCGGCGCCTGACCGTGGTGCTTCTGCAGCTCGCGGCCCATCAACAAGTTGAATTTTTGATCGGTGCCGCCGAGTTCGAGGTCTGCCTTCAGTGCCACGGAATCGTATCCCTGCACCAGCGGATACAGGAACTCGTGAATCGCGATCGGCTGGTTGCCCTTGTATCGCTTCGAAAAATCGTCGCGCTCCAGCATGCGCGCGACGGTGTATGTCGCGGCCAGCCGGATCATTCCCGACGCGCCGAGTTCGCCCATCCACGTGGAATTGAACGCAACCTCCGTGCGGGATCGGTCCAGTATCCTGAACACCTGCGCCGCGTAGGTTTCGGCATTGCGCGCCACCTCGTCGCGCGTGAGCGGCGGTCGCGTGGCATTCTTGCCGCTCGGGTCGCCGATCAGGCCGGTGAAATCGCCGATCAGGAACACGACCTGGTGGCCAAGATCCTGCAGCTGCTTCAATTTGTTGAGCAGCACCGTGTGCCCCAGGTGCAGGTCCGGCGCCGTGGGATCAAAGCCGGCCTTCACCCGCAGCGGGCGGCCGGTTTTCAGCTTCTCGATGAACTCGGATTCGATGAGCAACTCATCACAACCGCGCTTCACCACTTGCAGCTGAGTATCAACCGGTACCATCAGTTTTCACGATGTGAAATGCGGGGGTTGCGGAAACAGGTACATCTGCTAAGCTGTTTTTTCCCAAAAAACCTAACTAAATCATGCAGCAAGCGTTGGGGGAGATTGTAACGCAAAACCTGCGGCGCCTCATCCGGCATGCCGGATTGCGGCGGGTAGTGTTGATGGCCGTGCTCCCGTTCATGGGTGTCGTTGCGGCGTTCGGCATTGCCCCCGATACGGTCACGGACAAGGTTGAGGTGACACCGGTCGTGGCGGAGGTCGCGATCCCGGCGGTCGCGCCGCCGGCGTCGGTGGACGAATCCTACTGGCGCGAAGAACGCATCCAGCGCGGCGATACCATTGCGAGCCTGCTTTCCCGGCTGCAGGTAGATGATGCCGCCGCGGTACAGCAACTGCGCACGACGCGCGGCGCGAAGTCTCTGTACCAGCTCGTTGCCGGCCGCGTGATCCGTGCCCGGGTGACCGCCGACGGCAGGCTGCTCTCGCTGCGTTACCTGAACGGCACGACGCTGATGACGGTCGAGCGCAAGGGCGACGCCTTCGACGTGCAGGAGCGCCCGGCGCAGCTTGAAACTCGCGTGCTCATGAAGTCCGGCGAAATCCGCAGCTCGCTTTTCGCGGCAACCGACGCCATACAGCTCTCCGACGCCGTCGCCGTGCAGATCGCGAACATCTTTTCCACCGACATCGATTTTCACCGGGACTTGCGCAAGGGCGACCGCTTCAGCGTGATCTACGAAGTATCCTTCGACGGCGGCGAACCCGTGAAATCGGGCCGCGTGCTCGCCGCCGAGTTCTACAATCAGGGCAAGACCTACCGTGCCGCGTGGTTCCAGAACACCGCGGGCGAAGGCGGCTACTACACGCTCGACGGCCGCAATATCCGCAAGGCTTTTCTGCGCTCGCCGCTGGAATTCTCGCGCATCAGCTCGGGATTCACCATGTCGCGGTTTCATCCGGTGCTGCAGCAGTGGCGCGCGCACAAGGGCATTGACTACGCGGCGCCGATCGGCACGCCGGTGAAGGCGACGGGCGACGGCGTCGTCGATTTTGTCGGCAAGCAGGGCGGTTACGGCAACCTCGTTGTGCTGCGCCACCAGTCGAAATTCACCACGTGGTACGGTCATCTTTCCGGATTCGCGAAGGGACTGCGCAAGGGTAATCGTGTGAGCCAGAACGAATTGATCGGTTATGTCGGGAAAACCGGTCTGGCCACCGGTCCGCATGTGCATTACGAGTTCCGTATCAACGACGTGCATCACGACCCGATGCGTGTCGCGCTGCCGCCGGCGCCGCCCATCACGCCGGACCTGAAACAGGCGTTCGACGAAGCCGTCCGGCCGCTGGGATTGCAACTCGCGTTGTTGCGCGGCATCAACTACGCGCG
>CAZMBS010000112.1:6332-10476 GCA_964564295.1 uncultured Streptomycetaceae bacterium | reverse complement strand
GGCCGCGTGCGTAACCGCCTGCGCCTTCGAAGCAGCCGACGTCGCGCGGATTCGGATTCTTCGCGAGCAGCAACTGCTGCTGCCGGCTCCCCGTCTCCAGGAACGCGTCGATCTCGGCCTCCGCCGCACCGGCGGCGCGCAGCGCCTCGTACCGTCTCACGTATCCGGCGAAATAGCGGTCGTATTCCGCCTTGTTCCATGGCGTCGCGCCGGCCGGGGCAGACCTGCGGTCGTGCCACTTCGCGCGATCCGGTGACCGCGTGACGTTCGGGTGCCACGGCTCGAACCCGGCGGTGTACACCAGACCATTGCCGGCCGGCACGTAATACTCGTCCGCGAGCCCGCCGAACACGTGCGCGAATTCGTGGACAACGAGGTAGCGCGCGGCCGCGCTGTCGATCGCCGCGACCGCCGGCCCGCCGAAGACCGCGCTTCCGCCGTAACGCCGTGCGTTCGCGAGAATCAATACGAAATCGTACGGCGCCGCGGAAGCCGCTTCGCGCACGGCGCGGGGATGCCCGTCCGCGAGAACCCGTTCCGCGCCACCGCTGCCGTACGCGGATCTGAACACCGTGTCCTTCTTCAACCCCAGATACGGATCGGTGATGCCGCTGTCGGTGCTGGCGGCGAATACCGCGTACACGTTGAAGTCGGCCATCCGGCGCGCGAACGGCTGCACCGCAAACAGATACCCTGCGGCTCGCCGCGCGTCGGCCGCGAACTTGGGATACTCGGCCTCGCGGTAGCCGTCGCCGAGGATGGCGATGTTCGCCTTCGTCCCGGGCGGACCGCTTTCCAGTATCGCTTCCACGCGGGCAGCCACCGCCGGCGCGGCGCGATCGATGTGTTCCGACGCGGGGTCGATATCAAATTCGGACACCGCATGGAATCCGGCTTCGCCGCGGCGCCGCTCGATCACCGCGCGCGATGCGCGATCCGGCATCGGGCAGCGCACGCTCAGGCGCGAGGTCGCGGAACGGGCGCCGGGTTCGACTCCCGTGTCGAACCCGCAGCGGGACAGCAGCGCCGCACCGTCGCTGCCGTACAGCGACAATCGATAATCGCCCCAGTCTGGCATGCGCAGGAATTTGTCGGGCCGCGCGAACCCGTGGCGCTCCATGCGCAGCGCCTCGACCGTGAACGCGTCGACGTCGCCCTGCCGCCGATGCCGCAGATCGAGCCGCAGCGCGCCTGCCGTGGAACCCGTCGAGTTGCCCGGCGCTCGCGCGGGCGGCGAATCAGGCCGGCATGCAGGAAACAGCAGCGAAAGCCCGACGGCACCCGCCCGCGCTCCAAACCGGCGGCGCGCGGGCGACGCGACGCGCGGCACGACATCCGGCGCCGACCCACTACGACAACCCGGCAACGAGCGCATGCCGCATCCTCAGTGCGCCACGCCCGCCGCGGCGGCCTCGTCGATGAGCCTCCCGGTTGAAAAGCGCTCCAGCGTGAAGTTGCGGTTGAGCGCGTGCGGCGCGTCGTTCGCGATGGTGTGCGCGAACACCCAGCCCGAGCCGGGCGTCGCCTTGAAACCGCCGGTGCCCCAGCCGCAGTTGACGTAGAGATTCTTCACGGGCGTGAGGCCGATGATGGGACTCGCGTCGGGAGCACAGTCGACGATGCCGGCCCATTGCCGCATCATCCGCAGCCGGCTGAACATCGGAAAAAGCTCGAGCAGCGCGCGCAACTGCTCTTCGATGAGATGAAAGCTGCCGCGCTGCGCGTAGGACACGTACGTGTCGCGGGCGGCACCGATCACGAGTTCGCCCTTGTCGGACTGGCTGAGATAGACGTGTACGTGCCCTGCCATCACGACGGTGTTCAGCACCGGCTTCACGGGTTCCGACACTAGCGCCTGCAGCGGAAAACTCTGTATCGGCAGCCGCACGCCGGCCATGCCCATCACCACGCTGGAATGCCCCGCCGCGACCACGCCCACGCGGTCGGCGCCGATGAATCCACGCGTGGTCTGGACTCCGGTCACGCGCCCCGCCTCGACGCGCATGCCGGTCACCGCGCAATTCTCGACGATGTCGACGCCCAGCGCGCTCGCGCCGCGCGCGAATCCCCACGCCACCGCGTCGTGCCGCGCATTGCCGCCGCGCGCCTGCACCAGACCGCCGAGCACGGGGTAGCGGATGTCGCGGCTGAAATTCAGGATGGGCACCCGGCGCTTCAGGTCGGCAAGGCTCAGGATGTCGCAATCGATGCCGTTCAGCCGCATCGCGCCGGCGCGGCGTTCCATTTCGTTCAACTCGTGCCGCGTGAACGCGAGGTTCACCACGCCGCGCTGGCTGAACATCGTATTGAAATTGAGTTCCCGCGAGAGCCCTTCCCAGAGCTTCAGCGCGTGCTCGTAAAGATGCGCGCTGTCGTCGCACAGATAATTGGAGCGCACGACCGTCGTGTTACGGCCGGTGTTGCCGAGACCGATCGGCCCGCGCTCGAGCACGGCGACGTTGCGAATGCCGTGATTCTTCGCAAGCCAGTAGGCCGTCGCCAAGCCGTGGCCACCACCGCCGACGATCACGACGTCGTACGCGGACCGCGGCGCCGCGTTCGCCCACGCACGCGGCCACCGCGCGTGACCCGTCACGGCATTCGCGAGCAGGCTCAGTCCGGAATACATCATTTAACTAATTGATTTTATTAATATATTTTATCCGCGCTACAGCAACTTCGCCGCCGCGGGCGCGCGCACCGGGATGTCCATCAGATCCTCGCCGAAGACGATGTTGCCCGGATAGATCGCCGCCATCTCGCGCACGACGCGCTCGCGAACACCGGGCTGGTCGATCTGCTCGGTGACGTGCGACAGCACAAGATTGCGCACGTTCGCTTCCGCGCCGAGCTTCGCAAGCTCGAGATGACCCATGCAGGATTGCGCGAACTCGGGGCACAGTTCGGTGCCGGACAGGTAGTGGCACATATGCACCAGCACGTCGCAGTCCCGCGCGAGTTTCACCATGGATGCACACGGTCCGCTGTCGCCGGAATAGACGAACGACCCGCCGGGCGTATCGAGCCGGAAACCGTAGGAAACGAGTTGCGGTCCGAAATGCGACACGCCCACCGTCGTGACCTGCCAGCCGTTGCCCCGCGTGACGTCGTTCGGATGCAGTTCGGTGACTTCCGGCTCGGGTTTCTTGCGCTCGCCCGTGCCGCCCCGCGCCCAGTAAATCGACACGCTGCACATGTGTTCCGTGCGAGCGACCAGGTCGGGGCCGAACGCGCCGTCGCGATCGAACAGGGCTTTCGTCACTTTCGCAATAGGCGGCGGACCGTAGACCTTGAGTTCGGGAATTTTCCCCGCACCCTGATCCCAGCGCGTGAGCAGGAGCCGCGGATAGTCGCCCATGTGGTCGTAATGCAGGTGACTGCAGAAGAAATGCGTCACGCGCGTCGCTTCGATGCCCAGTTCGAGCAGCCGGTGATGCGCGCCGAATCCGTGATCGAACACGATCACGTCGTCGCCGGTTTCGACGACGTAGCCCGAGCACATGCGTTTCAACGATGGTGTCGGTGTTCCGGTGCCGAGCAGGCGTATGCGCATGATGCCTCCGGGTCAGTCGAGCCGCGCGCCGGCTTTACGCACGATCTCGCCCCAGCGCGCGTGTTCCCTCGCGAGATAGGCCTGAAACGCGTCGGGAGCAGCCGGGAACGCGAGCAATCCCAGGCCCTCGACACGCGCGCGCACGTCAGGCAGCCCGAGCACGCGCGTGATCTCGGCATGCAACCGGTTGACGATCTCGGCGGGCAGTCCGGCGGGTCCCGCCGTGCCGATCCACGACAGGATTTCGAAGCCCTTGAGCCCGGCCTCGTCCATGCTGGGGACGTCCGCGAGCTGCGGCAGGCGGTTGAGCGAGCTCACGCCGAGCGCGCGCAACCGGCCCGCTTTCACCTGCGGAATCGCCGCGGCCATCACGACGAACATCACCGGGACCTGACCGCCGATCACGTCGGCCTGCGCCTGCGCGGCGCCCTTGTACGGAATATGCGTGAGCGTCGCGCCGGTCATCGTTTTCATGAGTTCCGTCGCGAGATGCGCCGGCGAACCGTTGCTGGGCGAAGCGTAATTGAGTTCCCCCGGCCGCTGTTTCGCGAGCGCAACGAGTTCCTTCACGGTTTTCGCGGGCAGCGACGG
>CAZMBS010000112.1:0-6232 GCA_964564295.1 uncultured Streptomycetaceae bacterium | reverse complement strand
CGGTCGCGACGGACTCCATTGCGCGCCTGCGCCGGCAGCCGTGAGCGCGAGTCCCGCCGCAACTGCCGCATTCCAGATCCGGGATTCCATGGCTGCCCCTCCTACTCCATGCGAAACAGGCTCGGCCCCTTGACGGGAATCTCCATGAGATCCTCGCCCCAGATCACGTGGCCGGTGTAGATGTCCCGTACTTCCTTGACGATGCGCTCGCGCACGCCGGGCTGGTCGATCTGCTCCAGCATGTGCGTGAGCACCAGCGTCTTGACGCCGGCCCGCTTCGCGACCTCGGCGGTATCGACATGGTTGCCGCAGACCTGGCGGTATATCGCCGTGGGTTCCGTGCCGCTGAAATAATGGTTCATGTGGATCAGCACGTCGCATCCGGCGGCAAGTTCCACGATGCCGGGCGCGACCCCGCCCGAATCCCCCGAATAACACACCGATCCTTCGGCGCTATCGATCCGGTAGCCGTAGCACTCGAGGTACGGTTGCACGTGCGAGGCGGCACCCACGGTCAACGTCCAGCCGTCGCCGGCGACACGGTGGCCCGGCCTGAGCTCGGTGACCGCCGGTCGCGGCCAGCGGCGCGGCGGCTTGCCCCCGCGCGCCTCGAAGATGTCGATCGACCCCTGATGCCGGATGCGCGAATTGAGGTCCGGTCCGAATACGGCGTGCTCGTCGCCGAACAGCAGTTCCGTCATGCGCCGCGTGTGCGGAGGGCCGTATACGTTCAGCTCCGGAATCCGGTCCGCGCCCTGATCCCAGCGCGTGAGAAACAGCCTCGCGAAATCGCAGCAATGATCGTAATGCAGGTGGCTGAAAAAAACATGCGTGACGTCCACTGCGCGCTTGCCCGCCTCGAGCAGCCGGTGATGCGCGCCGGGTCCGTGGTCCATGACGATCACGTCGCGGCCGATTTCGAAGAGATAGCCGGAGCTCGCGCGCTTCAGGGATGGCGTCGGCGTACCGGTACCGAGCAGCGTTAACTTCATGGCCGTATCGCGGGCGCACGGAACATCACACGGGCTACCATCGCGTCCGAATCAGGATTTCATCTTCTCGACGAACCATGCCGTGGGCAGCCTGCGCCCGATGCCGGCTGCCCGCGCGAGTTCGGCGATTTTCGGCGCGACAGCCGCGAACTGCATGCCGGTGCCGCCGTTGTTCTTGAACACCGTGATGTCCTCGCGCCGCGCGCGGCCCGCCGCTTTTCCCCCGATCAGATCGGGAAGATCGATGATTTTCTCCCACGACAGGATCCCCGCCCGGATCGGGCCGACCAGATCGCCGGTACCGTGCTCCATGGCACCCGCCTTCGAATGCGCCACGACGAGCGCGGCGCGGCGCATGGTCTCATCGTCGAGTTCGCGCCGCATGCTGCCCTTGTCACCGCTTACGATCGAGACGACGTGCGCGCCGGGCGCGATCCAGGCGCCGTCCAGCACCGGCTCGCTTGCATTGGTCGCGGCAATGACGATGTCCGCGGCATCGATCGCATCGCGTGCCGACCGCACCGCCGTCACGTCGAGCCGGAGTTCCTCGCGCGCGCGACGGGCAAACGCCTCGCACCGCTCCGGGTTCGGACTGAACACGCGCACCCGCCGCAGCGCACGCACCGACCGCGTCGCCACGAGGTGCCACCACGCCTGATCGCTGCTGCCGATGAGGCCCAGTTCACCCGCGTCCTCGCGCGCGAGCTCCCGCGTCGACAGCGCACTCGTGCATGCCACGCGCACGAGCTGGATGAGTCCGTCGTGCAGGATGGCGACCGGCCCGAGGGTTGCCGTGTCGAACACGATGATGAGTCCGCAGTACGTCCCGCCCGGGCCGCGCGGCTGCTTTTCACGCCGCAGGTGTCCGTCGACCCTGCCCTCGAACACCGCGTCCGAGGTCAGCCGCAGCGTCATGTAGCCGTCGCCGAAAATGCCACCTTCCATGCTCTTCAGGCAGTAGGTCACGTCCGGCTCGTCGAGCGGCACGCGAATCTGGCTGCGCGCGCGTTCCGCCGTCCGGCCGTTCGCGATCGCCACGTACGATTGTTCGAGAGCGCCGAGACACGCGCCGACATCGAGCACTTTGGCGACGTCGTCGTTGTCGAGCAGCAGCGTATTTGCTTCGGACATTCCGGCTTCCTATTTGACGAGGCCCAGTTCCGTCAGGATGGTCCGGGTGTCCTCGTACTCGGCATCCAGAAACTTCGTGAACTCCCGGCCGCGCAGAAACGACGCCGACCAATGGTTCATCTCCAGCGTTTTTTTCCAGTCCTCGGCGGCGACCATCCGCACCAGCACGCCCTCCCAGTACGCGATCTGCGCCGGCGCGAGCCCCCGCGGCCCGATGAACGCGCGCCAGTTGTCGATCGACACGTCCGTACCCTGTTCGCGCAGCGTCGGCACGCGCGCGAGCGCGCCGCTCATGCGCTGCGGCGAACCCACCGCGATCGCGCGCACGGCGCCGGCCTCCAGCTGGCCGATGACGGTCGGCACGGAGGACGCGACGAGTTGCAGGTGCCCGCCGAGCAGCGCGGTCAGCGACTCGGCGTTGGACTTGAACACCACGAACTTCAACCGGCGCGCATCGATACCCGCGGCTTTTGCGACGGCTGTCATGGCAAGGTGATTGGTGCCGCCGCGGTTGCTGATGCCGATCGCCACCGACTCCGGCTCTTTCCTGAGCCGGGCCAGCAGATCCGCGAGATCGCGCAACGGTGAATCGGCCTTGACCGTGAACGCCGTGTATTCGCTGATCAGCAGCGCGATCGGCGTGATGTCGCGATGGCTGATCGGCGTCAGCCCCGCGATATGGTTGGAAATGAGCGTCGGATTGCCCATTTCGAACACGTGCGCGTCTCCCGGGTGCTGGTTCAGGTATACCCGCGCGAGCGTCTGATTGCCGCCCGGCTTGTTGACGACGGTGGCGGGAACGGGAATCAGCTTTCCGTCCTGCAGGATTTTCTGGATGAGCCGCGCCATCTTGTCGTTGCTGCCGCCTGCGGCCGAGGATGTCACGAGCTCCACCGATTTCGCAGGCTGCCAGCCCTGTGCCCCGACCGGCAACGCCAGCAAGCATCCCGCGAACGCGAGCGCCGCCGCCCGCCACCATACCTGCCGTTCGATTCGCATCATTCGCCTCTTCGAAATCTGACGACCGCGCCGCCTCGCGTCACAGGCTGCCGGTCAGGCCGAACACGCCGCGCTTGCGGATGCCCCGGCGCATGAGTTCGACATCGATGACCTGGTGGTCGTCGATGTCGAGATTGACCTGATTGCCCATGACGCCGACGTACCACGTCTGCGTCGTGCCATCCTTTGCCTGGAAAATGAAATCGTTCACGTCGAACTGCGCCACGAGATTCAGCAGCAACTGCTGCTTCATGGACTCCACGCCTTCGGATATGCCCTCGCCCTGCACGAGCACCTTCCACGCTCCGGCTTTCTGGTACGCGCGTATCTGGGCAACCACGTAATTCTGGCTGTCGGTCCAGCTCTCGTGCCCCTTCTGCCCGGCTTCGGCAACCACCTCGAGCCCCTCCCCCGCCGCCATGCGGATGAGCTCGCACTTGTCCTTCAACGACATCACGACCTGCGCGCTGGATACCTCGACCGCATCCGCGCCGATTTTCTTCACAGCCTTGTAGAACTGCTTCGACACGCCCTGCGCGAACGCCGCCTCCGTCACGTCGCCCGCGAAAAACACGCGGATGCCGGCGTTGTGCAGCGCGGCTATCTTGCGTTTGAGAAACGATTCGCTTTGCAGGCGGAACGCACCGATCGCGATCTTCACGTAATCGATGTAATCGCCGCCGGACTCGATGAGATCGGCGACCCGGTACATCGCCATGCCGCGGTCCGCGACGATGGTTAACCCGCTCTTGCGCGGCTTGCCGTCCCGCGGGGCCACGCGAATGAACGAAAACGCCTTCTTGCCGAGTTGCCGATCCTGACTCACTGCACTCTCCCTTCGTTTCTCAGACATGCTGGGCGCATGCGCACCGTCCTACATTTTCAAGGTCGGCGACGGATCGTCGTCCACCATGGCCTTCAACGTCTTCGAGCTGAATTCACGCTGGTGCAGCACGAAAACCACCCATCCGGTGGCCGCGATCATGAGCCACGGATGCAGGAACCACGCCATCGCGGCAAGCGCGTAATAGTACGACCGCAGGCCCTGATTGAAGTTATCTCCGGCATAGGACGTGATGCGCGCGATGCGGTTGATGTGGGTCGCGTGCTGTTCCGGGTTTTCCTTGGGCATTTTCGGCGCCGCCGCGACGAGTATGGAGCAGAAATTGAGCTGCCGGATCGCCCACGAAAACTTGAAGAAGCCGTACACGAAGATCACGACGAGCAGCAGGATCTTGATCTCCAGCAGGCGCTGCGATGCCTGCGCCGTGAACGGCAGCTCCGACACCACGTCGAGCGCTTTCTGCACGTAACCCATCAACGCGATCAGCGCGCCGAGTATGAGCATCGTGGTGGAGGCGAAGAACTGGGAACTGCGCGTGACGTTTCGCACGACGTTCACGTCGACCATGCGGTTGTCGCGTTCGATCATGCGCACCATCCATTCGCGCCGGAACCGGTCCATCGTGGAATTGAGGCTGGGCACCACGGCACCGTGCCGGCTCGCGTACATCGCGTAGCCCACCCAGGCGACGACGAAAAACACGAGGGCGACGAGATCCACCCAGGTGAAATTGAGCTCCGCGATGAGAATCTGGCCGGAATGCATAAACGGGTTTCGATGAGTTCCGCTCAGATGAACAGTGTCAGCACGCCAGTGTAGCCGTACAGGCGGTTGTGCGATATTTCGCCGTTGCAGAAAAAGCCCGCGACCGGGACATCCCCCAGTGCCTCCCGGATCATCGACAGCTCGGCGGACTCCGCGCCGAACAGCCCGGCCCCGCGGCCGAGGCACGAGTAGTAAACCCCGCCGCGCGGCCTCGCATACAGTCCCTGCCCGATGCTTTCGAGCATGCGCGACATGTCCTCGCGCGCGGTCTTGCGATCCCGCCGGCAGAACATCACGCTCGAACCCGTTTTCACGATTTCACCGATGGCAACCAGTTTGTTCGTCGGATCGATGCCGACCAGGTTTCGCACCAGATAGTCGCCGGTATCGCTGCCCTTGATCGGCAGCCCCGCGAATATGGTTCCCCCGATGCGGTTGAGGTCGCGCGCCTGCTCTTCACCGATGTCGCGTTTGAATACGTCCAGCGCCGGCTCGCCGTCCAGCGTCACGATGACGTTGCGCTGGCATGCGGTGATTTCGTGGCGCGGCCCGATCGGCGTGCACCCCTGCGTGAGCCGGGTTGCAACGGCCACGCTGTCCGAGAAGGCAACGCCGGAAATCCCGCCCTCGATCACCGTGCCGGCCACCTGCAGGTTCCGGCGCCGCGAACTCGTGAGGCCGCCCACGAGAAATCCGCTTTCCACCCGTCCGGCAAGCCGCGCCACGATCTCGGGAAGACTGTCGTTTGACGCATCGGCATGCACGACCGCCAGATTGGCCGCCGCGGCGCCGCATTTCAATACGAGTAATTTTGCGTCCTGCTCCGTTTTCACGCCCGAGAATATCGTGTACGCGTCGGAACCGAATTCGCCGATCATCGCGACTATCGCGGGTTCGTCGAGGTATTCCCGGCCGGTCGCGCACACGCCGATCCCGGTGGCGCCGACCCAGCGCGCGCACCCCGTGTGCGCCTTGAGCCGTTCCAGGATGTCCGGAAGATGATCCACCAGCAGATCGGTGACATACAGGAATCCGAGGTGTCCGGGCCCCGCATCACCACCCAGGCCGGCCGCGCAACGTTCCGTCGCCTCCTGCCACTCGCCCGTGGCGTGCGCAAGGCGAAACGCGGTCACGACTGTCTCCTCAAGGATACTGCGCCAGAATCCGAATCCGTCCCGCAGCACCGCGCTGCCGGACGACATGGTGCCGGCGCAATCTTACCAGCAAGCCGGGGCGTCTAAAGCACCACGGGCGCGTTCGACAATTCGTTCGGATTGTCGCCACGCGGCGGAAAATGCCGCGCAAGCAGCTGCGTGATTTCCCGTACGGCCTCGAGCGTGCCCGCCTCGAACCGTCCGCCGCGATACGCGCTCTCCATGCGCCTGCAGATCGCGTCCCATTCGCCCTGCTCCACCAGAGCGTTGATGCCGCGGTCCGCCACGATTTCGATGCGCCGATCGACCAGTTGCACATAAATCAGCACGCCGCTGTTGTGCTCGGT
>CAZMBS010000111.1:0-10479 GCA_964564295.1 uncultured Streptomycetaceae bacterium | reverse complement strand
ACTGCTGCGTTGCCGCACATCCTGATGCGGTATTACACGACGCCCAGCGTGCAGGAGGCGCGCGTCTCGGTGTTCTGGTCGCTGTTCTTCATATTCCTGCTGTACTTCACGGCGCCGTGCCTCGCGGTGCTCGCCAAGTACGACATGTACTCGAACCTGGTGGGCAGTTCGTTCGCGTCGCTGCCGGCGTGGGCGGCTGCGTGGGCCAAGGTCGACCCGACGCTGCTCAACATCACGGATATCAACAGGGACGGTATCGTGCAATGGGCGGAGGTCGTGATCGGTGGAGACCTGATCGTGCTCGCGACGCCGGAAATCGCGGGACTGCCCTACGTCGTATCGGGGCTGGTTGCCGCGGGCGGCCTCGCCGCGGCGCTCTCGACCGCGGACGGTCTGCTGCTGACGATCGCCAACGCGCTGTCGCACGATCTGTATTACAAGATGATCGACCCCAAGGCCACCACGAAGACCCGCGTGACGATATCCAAGGTGCTGCTGGTCGGCGTGGCGATTGCCGCTGCCACTGTCACGGCGCAGAAACCGGGTGACATCCTGTTCCTCGTGGGCGCGGCATTTTCGCTCGCGGCCTCGGCGTTTTTCCCGCCGCTGGTGCTCGGGGTGTTCTGGAAACGCGCCAACAAATGGGGCGCTATCATCGGCATGTCGGCGGGGCTGGCGGTCTGCGTGTATTACATGATGCGGACCTATCCCTTCTTCACCAACATGGGCGTGCCGAAGATGGATTTGTGGTTCGGCATGAATCCGATTTCGGCGGGCGTATTCGGCCTGCCGGTCGGACTCGTCACGATCATCATCGTGAGCCTGCTGACGCCCGCGCCCGACAAGGAGACGCAGGAACTGGTGGAGCACGTCCGGTATCCGAGCCTGAAGGGCGACGCGCTCGTCACCGAAGCGACCTGACGCGGCACGAATCAGGAAGCAACGAGGCCCGCCCCGCGCGGGCCTCGCTTTTTTTCGGCATGATGACCGCGATATCCGCTTACCGACGAACCCGACATCATGCGCTTTGAATCCTGGTGGCACACACGGCTGTCGCGGCTCTACCTGCTGTTCGGGCAGCAGGATCGCGCGCGGGACGAACTGCGCAAAGTCGTGCAGCTCAGCCCCGACGACACGGACGCGCGCGGCACGCTCGGCTATCTGTGCGCGCAGAACGGGGCGCCGCGGGATGCCATCGTCGAGTTCCAGGCCGTGCTGCGGGTCGAACCGGACAACGCGTCCATCCTGTTCAACCTCGGCTTCGTGCACCATCAACTGCAGGAATTCGAGCCGGCGGTCGCGGCGTTCCGGAGGGCGGTCGAGCTGAAGCCCGCCATCGACCGCGCGTGGTACGGCATGGGCCTCGCGTGCCGGGCGCTCGGCCGGCTCGACGAATCGGCGTCCGCGCTCGAAAAAGCCGCGAAGCTGCAGCCGATGAACGGCGTCGCCTGGTACGAGCTGGGCATCGCGCACCACCTGCTCGGCCACCCCGAGAAAGTGCGGGAAATCATCGAACACCTGGACCGTTTCGACCCGAAGTTCACGCGCGATCTGCGCGCCGCGACGGCCGCCCCGCCCCCCGCGCCGCCGCGCGTTTCGTGACGGCAGGCCCCATCTGATAAAATCCGCGATCCCGGAGAGATGGATGAGTGGTTTAAGTCGCACGCCTGGAAAGCGTGTGTACGGTGAAAGCCGTACCGTGGGTTCGAATCCCACTCTCTCCGCCAGGACAAGCCCGCCAACCCGCGCCGCAGGGTTGCAAGACCCCGGAAGCCTCGCATAGCGCGAGGCTTTTTTTGCTTTGGGCGCCGGATGGACGCCGCTTCAGGCCATGCTCGTCCCCGCCATCCCCTGCTTACCCAACGTTGATGGGAGCCGCCACCCGCCCCAGCGCATTCGGCGGCGGTGCCGCCCGCAATTGATTTCCTTGTTTTTCAATGGCTTGGGATATTTCGCGCGATATATCAACTACTGACCTTATTTACAGCCGACGACAAGCTACTGGATTTGTAGGCCTTTTCCTGCAAGCGTAGACTGGACACCAGAAATAGTCCGGTTTTCGGAATATTGTTATGCGTTAGGCCGCATACTCAACCTCGTGCAGGACTCGATGTCCCGACCAACTTGTACAAGCGACTAGGCCCATGAAGACATTCATCGTCGACTCCTTCACAGACCAACCGTTCAGGGGAAATCCAGCAGGCGTTTGCATCGTCGATGGGACTCTCACGGATTCTGAGATGCTAAGCATTGCTCAGGAACTCAATCTATCGGAAACCGCCTTCATCTGGCCAAGATCCGAGGATCGACAGATCGCCATTCGGTATTTTTCTCCGAAAATGGAAATTCCGCTGTGCGGACACGCGACCCTGGCGGCTGCGCGCGTGGTCTTTGGGGCCTTCGGTTATGAGTCCGCAACATTTGTCACCTCCACCGGTGTTTCTCTACCGATTCAAGCGTCCGCAGAGGCCATATCGATGGCCTTCCCAATCTACGAGACCCACCCGGCCGACGCCCCACCTGAGCTGCTTGCCGCATTGGGCATACCGTCAGTTCGTAACGCGGTATTCAACCAAGAGACACGGATCCTGCTCCTCGAAATTGCGGATCCCAGAATGCTGGCCAACCTCAGCCCAGATTTTCCGGCCCTTCTAAGGTCGCACGACTCAATAAATGGCGTCTTAGTCACAGCACGATCAGAGACAGATGAGTATGACTTTCACTCTCGATATTTTTGGCCATGGAGCGGAACGGACGAGGATCCTGTAACCGGCGGAACGCACACATTTCTCGCGAAGTACTGGGCTCAACGGCTGGGAAAGACAAAAATGAAATCCTATCAGTCCTCCAAGCGCGCGGGCTCAATGGAGGTTGAACTGAAACCAAGTCAGTTGGAAATTAGGAGCCAGGCGGTGGTCGTGCTTGAAGGCAGACTGACTGCGCTGGAAAAGTAGCCAATGCGGCCTAACCAGCCGTTGGAGCGGACGCCTCCGCGCTGCGCGCTCCGGCGCCGCTCAACGGCACGTTAATTGGCATAAGCAACGACGCGGTCTTGGACAAGCTCGCATAAATGGGGTCACATAAATGGGGTCAGACTCGAATTATGTCGTAAGCCGTTGTTTTTAATTATTATTTTCCATGCTTATCTAGGTTCCCGACCTTCCACGGCCCCCCTCTGGCAGCGGTGCCACGCCCCGCTTGGTGTGTAACACGAGCTTGCTTCGAGAGCGGTCTTCGCCCGTCGTGGCTTGAGCGCGGAGCGAGGGCGGCAAACCGCGGATCGAAACCGAACGTTTTGCCGGCCTCATTTATTCATGGGCGCCTGACGCCCCCCCCCACCCGCGCGCCGTCCGCCTACTGCCGCAGCTTCTGTATCGCCAGCGCATCCATCGACAGCGCGACGCACAGGTGCACGAATACGCCGCCGAGTATCGATCGCGTGCGGCGCGCCACTTCGCCGAGGACGATGCCCGCCACGATCGCGGCGAACGCCTCCAGCGGCGGCTTGTGGTAGTGAATCATGCAGTAGGGTACCATCGCGATCCAGACCGCATGCCGCCCTACGTAGCGCTCCAGGCCGAGCACGAGGAAGCCGCGGAAGAAAAACTCCAGCGCGATGAACTGGACTCCGTAGGCCAGCAGCCACACGAACACCGCGCCGGGCGGCGCGTGCGCCGCGCCCCGATAAAACGGGTAGACGTTCAGAAAGTCGGCGCGCGTCGACGCAAAGTACACGATGGGTATCATGACGACCACCATCGCGGCGTACAGCGCGAGATGCCGCCGCGTCACGTGCAGCGTCAGCCCGTAATCGCGCAACCGGTGCCGGAACACGAAGCAGACGATCGCGGCGGGAACCGGCAGATACAGCAGTATCGACAGGCACGCCCACCACAACTGCGGGTAGATGCCGAAGTACGCGCGGCTCCACTCGGGAAACAGTTTCGCGCCGAACGACGCGCTGCCGAAATACTCCAGCGCCGTCAGCGCAACCGCCGTGTAGCCCAGCGAGATCGCGAGATTCCGGTGCTGGAGATCGGCCTCGCGACTGGATTGCAATTCGCCCCGCCCGCCGCTACCAGATTCTGATCTTGATCTGCGCCGCGACCGCGCCGTCGAGGCGGTTCTTGATGGTGGGCACCACCGTGAGGTTGACGCCGACGTAGCGCCCTTCGATGGCGAGTATCGGCAACGGCACCACGAACCAGCCGCCGTTGCGCATGCCCGGATAACCGTCGAACGCGCTGACCGCGATGCCCGCGCCGACGTCGATGCCGGCGGGCTTCCAGTGCAGCGGACGCCACTGGTACGCCGCATAGTGGCTGCGCACGCGCACGCTGTTGATGAACGTGCCGCCCATCAACACGTGATCCTCGGCGACACGCGCCTCGGCGCCGAACCCGACGTTGTCCTCGCGCAGATTCTTGTTGCGATCGAAATGCAGCGAATAGAGCCCCGGATTCACCCACACCTGCGGCGCGAAATCGGCGGCCCCGGATTGCGCAACGCCGGACAGGCACAGCGCGAACAGCACGAAACACCGGAAATTGCGATTCATCGTCTCCCCCGCGCCGCCGCCGGCGCTGCGCCGATTATATCCCGCGGGCGCGCGGCATCAGGACGGCGGCTTCAACGCGTTGCGGATCTGCTCGAGGGCGGCGGCATCCTCGATGGTCGTGAGATCGCCCGGGTCGCGCCCCTCGGCGAGCGCCTGGATCGAACGGCGCAGCAGCTTCCCGGACCGCGTCTTCGGCAGCAGCGTCACGAAATGCACGCGCGACGGCCGCGCGATCGCGCCCAACTGGCGGTCCACGGTATCCATCACTTCCTTCTCCTGCGCGGCGCGGCCGTCCGGCGTCGCCACGACCGTTGCGTCCTTCACGACGGCGAACGCAAGCGGCATCTGCCCCTTCAACGGATCGGCAACGCCCACGACGGCCACTTCGGCGATGTTCGGGTGCGCCTGCACGGCCTCCTCGATTTCCCGCGTGCCGAGACGGTGCCCCGCGACGTTGATCACGTCGTCGGTGCGCCCCAGGATGTAGTGATACCCGTCGTCGTCGCGGATGCCCCAGTCGAAGGTCGAATAGACCAGCTTGTCCCGGAAGCTCGTGAAATAGGTTTTCACGAAACGCTCGTCGTCGCCCCACACGGTCGACATGCAACCCGGCGGCAGCGGTGGCAGTATCGCGACGACGCCCTTCTCGTTGGCCGCCGCCGGGCTCGCGTCGGATTCGCGAAGCAGCTGCAGGTCGTAGCCGTAGACGGGAAACCCGGGCGTGCCGAACCGGACCGGCAACGCCTCGACGCCCGGAACGGAAGACAGTATCGGCCAGCCGGTCTCGGTCTGCCAGTAGTGGTCGATCACGCGTTTCTTCAGCGCGTCGGCGATCCACCGGTGCGTCGGCTCGTCGAGCGGCTCGCCCGCGAGAAACAGATGCCGCAGCGACGACAGATCGTACCGCGTGAGGAAAGCGGGATCCTGCTTCTTCAGCACGCGCGCCGCCGTCGGAGACGAAAACATCACCGTGACCTGGTTTTCCTCGACGATTTTCCACCAGATGCCCGCGTCGGGACGGATCGGCAGCCCCTCGTACAGTATCGTGGTCATGCCGTGTATCAGCGGCCCGTAGACGATGTACGAATGCCCGACCACCCAGCCGATGTCCGACGTCGTGAACATCGTTTCGCCGGGCTTCCCGCAATAGATGTGCTCCATCGACGAGGCGAGCGCCACGGCGTGCCCCCCCGTATCGCGCTGGACCCCCTTGGGCCGCCCGGTCGTGCCCGACGTGTACAGGATGTACGACGGCGCGTTCGATTCGAGCCACGCGACGGGCACCTGCGCGTCGCCGTGCCGCGCGACAGCCTGCGCGTAATCGACGTCGCGCTTCGGATCGACGACCATCGCCTTGTCGATGCCGCGGTTCACGATCAGCACTTTTCCGGGCGGAGACTTCGCGAGGGCGAGGGCTTCGTCGACGAGATGCTTGTAGGGGATCGCGCGGCCGCCGCGCATGCCGGCGTCCGACGTGATCATGAGCCGCGGCCGCGCGTCGTCGATCCGGGACGCGAGGCTCGCGGACGCGAACCCGCCGAACACCACCGAATGCACCGCGCCGAGCCGCGCGCACGCGAGCATCGCGAACACCGCCTCGGGAATCATCGGCATGTAGATCAGCACGCGGTCGCCCTGCCCCACGCCGAGGTCGCGGATGACCGCCGCGCAGCGGTTTACTTCCGCGTGCAGTTCGCGATACGTGTAGGTGCGCGTCTGCCCGGTTTCGGTCGAAATGTAGACCAGCGCCTTTTGCGACGCGCGCGCCGCGAGGTGGCGGTCGATCGCGTTGTGGCACAGATTGGTCTGCCCGCCGACGAACCATTTCGCGAACGGCGGGCGGCTGTAGTCGAGCACCCGGTCGAACGGCCTGTGCCAGTCGATGCGCCGCGATTCTTCGGCCCAGAAATCCTCGCGTGCCCCGATCGATCGCTCGTGAAAATCCCGATAAGCGCCCATGTCTGCCCTCCCGCGACGTTACGCCGCCATTGTCGCCGCCGCGCGCTTACGAAATCCTGACCACCGCCCGGCCGCGCGCCGCCCCCTTCAGCAGGTTCCGGAAACAGGCGTCGAGATCGTCGAGCTCCAGCGTCGTGGCGATATCCGCGAGGTGGCGCGGCTTCAGGTCGGATGCGAGCCGGTTCCAGACCCTGCGCCGCAGCGGCATCGGCGTCGCCGCGGAGTCCACGCCGATGAGCCGCACGCCGCGCAGGATGAACGGCAGCACGGTCGTTTTCAGTTCGATGCCGCCCGCGTTGCCGAAACTCGCGATCAGGCCGCCGGGCTGCATCGTGCGCGTGAGCCACGCGAGCTGCTCGCCGCCGACCGAATCGAACGCCGCGGCCCACAGGGCTTTTTCGAGCGGCCGCGTGCCGGGCTCCAGGCTGTCCCGGGACAGCACCTCCGCCGCGCCGAGCTTGCGCAGGAAGTCGTGCTCGCCCGCCTTTCCGGTCACCGCCGTCACGTGATAGCCCTTGCCCGCCAGCATGTCGATCGCGAGCGTCGCGACACCGCCGGTCGCGCCGTTCACCAGAACCTTCCCGTTGTTCGGCGCGAGTCCGTTGAGTTCCAGCAATTCGACTGCCAGCCCCGCCGTATAACCGGCCGTGCCCAGCGCCATCGCATCGAACAACGTGAGCCCGCCGGGCAGCGGCACCACCCAGTCGGCCGGCACGCGGCACACCTGCGCGTAACCGCCGTCGTGCGCGACGCCCATGTCGTAGCTCGTGCAGATGACCTCGTCGCCGGCCTGGAAGCGGGAATCCGTCGAGGCGGTGACAGTGCCGGCCGCGTCGATCCCGCCCACCAGCGGGTATTTGCGGATGATCTTTCCGCCCGCGCCCGTGGCTGCCAGCGCGTCCTTGAAATTGACGCTCGAATACGCAGTGCGGAACGTCACTTCCCCCGCGCCCAGCCCGGCCGCCGCTACGCTCTCGACACGACCTTCTATCTTGTTGTTTTCATTGAATATTCTGTATGCCTTGACGGTATCCATCGCTACTCCGTGACGAGTCGGTTGCAAACCGGATACGGTAGCCGAACGCGGCGTCCGGCGCTACGGCAGATGCGGCTGAGACAGATAATCCCGCGTCTGCATTTCCGTGAGCCGGCTCACGAGGCGCTCCTTGAGCGACAGGTTGAGGTTGGCCTGAAACCGGTCGCCGGTACCCGCGTCGACGATCAACGCATCCGCCGCGGCCGCCGCGCCGAGGATCAGTTTCACGCGCCGGTCGTAGAACTCGTCGACGAGCCATACGAATCGCCGCAGTTTGTCCGCGTCGCCCGCGGCGAACAGCGGCACGCCGGACAGCAGTATCGTGTGAAACCGCCGCGCGAGCTCGATGTAGTCTGCCTTCGCGCGCGGGCCGTCGCACAGTGCCTGAAAATCGAACCAGCCGACGCCACGCGCGTGGCGCCGCACGGCGACCGGCCGGCCCTCGATCTCCAGCGTGTCCCCCGGCGCCGACTCGTGTCGGGCGATCGCGAGGAATGCCTGGTCGAGGTGCCCGTCGGCGCCCGCGCCCACGTGATACACCCCGGCCTTTTCCAGCTCGCGCAACCGGTAATCCACGCCGTTGTCGACGTTGATCACGACCAGATTCTGCTGCAGCAGTTCGATCGCCGGCAGAAACTGGTTGCGCTGCAGGCCGTGCAGATAAAGGTCGTCGGGCGCGAAATTCGACGTCGTCACGAGAACGACGCCCTGCTCGAACAGCCCTTCGAGCAGCCGGCGCATCAGCATTGCGTCGGTGATGTCGGTGATGTGAAATTCGTCGAGGCAGACGAGGCGCGCCTCCTTCGCGATGTCGCGCGCGACCGCCGCGAGCGGTTCGGCCTGCCCCTGCAGCGCGTTGAGCGCCCCGTGAATTTCCTGCATGAAGCGGTGAAAATGGATGCGGCGCTTTCGCGGCACCGGCGCGCACGCGAAAAAACTGTCCATCAGGAAGCTCTTGCCGCGGCCCACGCCGCCCCACAGATACAATCCCTGCACGACGCGCCGGCGCGCGAGCAGCCGGATGATCGACGCTTCGAGCCGCTCGAGTCCGATCAGGTCCTCGTACAGCCGCTCGAATTCGAGCAGCACCCGGGACTGCGCGGCATCGAGCGCGAAGCCGTGTTCGGCGGCATGCGCGCGCATCCACTCCGAGATGTCCGCGCTGTCGCGCGCGAGCGTGGTGTGACCGTACCGGTTTTCCGGTGCGCGGGGTGGATTCGATTCCGCCACTACAGGTTCAGGGTTCGGTTCGCGACCGCGAGCGCGGATTCCTTCATGGCCTCCGACAGCGACGGATGCGCGTGGCAGATCAGCGCGATGTCCTCGCTCGACGCGCCGAATTCCATGGCGACCACGGCCTCCGCGATCAGTTCGGACGCCATCGGGCCGATGATGTGGACGCCGAGGATGCGGTCCGTCGCGGCGTCGGCCAGCATTTTCACGAAGCCCGTCGTGTCGCCGAGCGCGCGGGCGCGCCCGTTCGCCATGAACGGAAAAGAACCCGCCCGGTACGACACGCCGTCGGCCTTCAACTGCTGCTCGGTTTTGCCGACCCACGCGATCTCGGGAGACGTGTAAATCACCCACGGCACGGTGTTGAAATCAACGTGCCCGTGGCGGCCGGCGATGCGTTCCGCGACGGCCACGCCCTCCTCCTCCGCCTTGTGCGCCAGCATGGGCCCGCGCACCACGTCTCCGACCGCCCATATGCCGGGCAGATTGGTGCGGCATTCACCGTCCACCTCGACGAAACCGCGTTCGTCGAGCCGGAGTCCGACGGCCGCGGCGTCGAGCCCCGCCGTGTGCGGCACGCGCCCGATCGACACGATCAGCCGGTCCACGGTCAGCGACTGCGTCTTGCCCGCGCTGTCGGTGTAGTCGACCACGACGTTTTTCCGCGCGGCGACCCTGCCGACCTTCACACCCGTGTGTATCGCGAGCCCCTGCTTCGAGAAGATTTTCTGCGCTTCCTTCGCGACGCCGTCGTCCGCCGCGCCGAGGAACGCGGGCAACGCCTCGAGTATCGTGACCTGCGCGCCGAGCCGCCGCCAGACGCTGCCCATTTCGAGGCCGATCACGCCGGCACCGACGACGCCGAGCGTTTTCGGCGTTTCGTCGATCGCGAGCGCTCCGGCATTGTCGAGGATCAGCCGGTTGTCGAACGGCGCGCCCGGCAGCGCCCGCGGCGTCGAGCCGGTCGCGATCACGACGTTCCTGGCGACCAGTTCTTCCGGCGTTTTTCCCGCGACCCGGACCTGCCATGCCCCCGCGCCGCCGCCGGCGAGGCTGCCGCGGCCGTGGAAAAACGTCACCTTGTTTTTCTTGAACAGGTACAGGATGCCTTCGTTGTTCTGCCGGACCACCTTGTCCTTGCGCTTGAGCATCTGCCCCACGTCGATCGCGAGTCCCTTGACGGCGATGCCGTGCTCGGCGAACGCATGCCCCGCGTGCTCGAAATGCTCCGACGACTGCAGCAGCGCCTTCGACGGAATGCAGCCCACGTTCGTGCAGGTGCCGCCCGGCGCCGGTTTGCCGTCCGCCGTCTGCCATTCGTCGATGCACGCGGTCGCGAAGCCGAGCTGCGCCGCGCGTATCGCCGCGATGTACCCGCCGGGACCGGCACCGATCACCACCACGTCGAAAGTCTTGGCCATGAAAAATCCGTGCAGTTATACGTCGAGCAGCAGGCGCGCGGGGTCTTCCAGCGCGTCCTTGATCGCGACCAGCGTCAGCACCGCTTCGCGCCCGTCGATGATCCGGTGATCGTAGGACATCGCGAGATAGTTCATCGGCCGGATCACGATCTGCCCGTTTTCCACCACGGCGCGCTCCTTCGTCGCGTGCACGCCGAGGATGGCGCTTTGCGGCGGGTTGATGATCGGCGTCGACAGCATCGAGCCGAACACGCCGCCGTTGGAAATCGAGA
>CAZMBS010000110.1:0-10582 GCA_964564295.1 uncultured Streptomycetaceae bacterium | reverse complement strand
GGCACCTTCACGCTGTCGGGGGCGAATACCTACACCGGCGCGACCACGGTCAATGCGGGAGTGCTGAATCTGCAGAACGCCACCGCGGCGGGCACGCCAGCCGGAGGAGTCGCAGTCGCCGATGGAGCAGCGCTGGAGTTGCAGGGAGGCATCACAGTCGGGGCAGAAGCGCTGAACATCACGGGTTCGGGTGTGAGCGGCAACGGGGCGCTGCGTAATATCAGCGGCGCAAATACCTGGGAAGGCGCGGTCACGCTGACCGGCCCGGGCGCGACGATCCGGTCGGATGCAAGCACACTTACGCTCGCGGGCGCGGTCGAAGGACCGGGAGCACTCGATCTCACTGGCGTCGGTGCCGTGACTTTTGGCGCTATGGTTGGCAATGTAACGGCGCTCGCGTCGCTCGCGCAAAGCGCGACCACCCCGCTCAATGTCAATGGAAGTCTGACGCGCACGACCGGCAACCAGACTTACAGCGGACCCGTTACCACCGGCGGCACGGTGACCTTGCGCACGACGGCGGGCGGAAATATCACAGCAACCGGGGTGGTCAATGCGACGGCAGGGTCATTGACGCTCGATGCGGGCACGGGCAACGCGACCCTCACCACTGCCGCGAACGACTTCGACACGGTGCAAATCACGAGCGGAAACACGGTAACCATCGTGGATTCAAACGCCATGACGCTCGGCGTGGCAAGCATGGGCACGATTACAGCGCGCACGCTGGCGGGCGATCTGACGCTCGGGGGCAATGTGACCGCAAGCGGGAGCGCAAACGCCATCGTGCTGGCAGCTGGCGGCAATTTCAATAACGCCGGCGCCTTTGCGTTGAACCCCGGGACGGGTCGATGGCTGGTGTACACGAGTGATCCCGCCACCGCGAACTTCGGGGGGTTGTCGAGCGGAAACCTGGCCATCTGGAGCAGTAATTTTGTTGCAAATCCCCCGGCAAGCGTCACCCTGTCGGGAAACCGTTATCTGTTCGGCACACCCCAAATTCTCACGTTCACGTCCGGAAGCCTGGTCAAGACCTATGGTGACGACGTGACAGGAAGTTTGCCGACACTCTTTACCGTCAGCGGCGCCAATACCGATACCTATGGCGGAGCAGTCGTAGCCGACAGCAGCGTTCCGCTCGCGAGCCTTTTCAGCGGGGCACCCTCGGTGGTTTCGGCAGGGGCCGCTCAGACAGCGAATGTCGCGGCGCCCTACGCCGTGACTGTCGGGGCCGGCACGCTCTCCAGTCTGACCGGATATGGCACGTCTTTTGATTCGACGGGGAACATCACGATAGCCCCCAAGTCCCTGACCCTTGCCCCAACGGTTGCGAGCAAGGTCTACGACGGCAACACTACGGCAACCGTCACCGGTTTCGGTTTGAGCGGCTTCGTCAACACGGAAACCGTGATTGGCGCATCCGCCAGCGCGCTGTTCAACACCAAGGACGTGCTCACCGCCAACAACGTCACGATCTCCGGCATCACTTTGGCCGACGGCTTGAACGGCGGACTGGCATCCAACTACAGCGTTCCGGCCAGCGCCATCGTTCCCGCGAGCATCACACCCAGACCCCTGACCCTCGCGCCCACCGTCGCTCCGAAGGTGTATGACGGCAACACCACCGCTACTGTGGCGAGTTTCGGCGTCGGCGGCTTCGTCAATACGGAAACATTGGTCGGCGCATCCACCGGAGCACTGTTTAACAGCAAGGACGTGGCCACCGCAAACGTCGTCACAATTTCGGGCATCACCCTGTCAGATGGCCTCAACGGCGGAATCACTTCCAATTACGGGAGTGTGCCGGCGAGCGCCATTGTCACCGCCGGCATCACTCCGAAGCTTCTGGCTCTCGCGCCCGCCGTCGCTCCGAAGGTGTATGACGGCAATGCCACGGCATCCGTGACCGGACTGGGCCTGAGCGGATTCGTCGGCACCGAAACCGTGAGCGGCGCGTTCACCGGCGCGTTGTTCAACAGCAAGGACGTGGCGACGGCAACTACTGTCTCCATCTCGGGCATCTCGTTGGCGGATGGACTCAACGGCGGACTCGCGGCCAACTACAGTGTCCCGGCCAGTGCCACCGCCACGGCCGGCATCAGCAGGGCGCCGCTTGCGGTCACCGCCAACAACGCAGCCAAGATCTTTGACGGGCTGGCATTCAGCGGTGGCAACGGCGTCATCTACAGCGGTTTCGTCGGCGGCGAAAGCAGTCCCGATCTGGGCGGAATACTTGTTTACGGCGGCACGTCCCAGGGCGCAGTGAATGTAGGCAGCTACAGCATCACTCCGGGCGGACTGTTTTCCGGAAACTACGATATCAGTTTCATCGACGGTGCACTGGCTGTGAACCCATCGGGTGTGACGCCGCCGGTTACGCCACCGGTTACGCCACCGATTACGGCCGCAATCACCGCCGCCGTAACCGTGGCAAACGCGCCACCGCTGCCTGTCGTGGCGCCGCTTGTCGCAGCCACACCGGATACCTTGCCTTCGGAGAAATGCATTCCGGTGACGGCCGACATGCCTGTCGCAATCAGCCTGGGCTTTGGGGCAGGCACCTGCGTGGTGCTGGCGATGACTCCGACGGATGACGGTTCATCGCAGCGCATTTCGATGGATGGGGTCCGGCAGGTGCTGCAAGCTCATGCACGAGCGGTCTCGTCGCAACCGGTGGTCGGGTTGCCCGCGCGAGCACGCGGTTCCGGCACGGAGGAGGTTCGTGTACCGACAAGCAGCAATGCGCGTATCGAGATAGTCAATGATGGCGTGCGCTTGCCCGAGGGGCTGGGCCAGGATTTCTATATTTACCGGTCCAAGTGAAAGTGGACCCAATGCAGATCGAACGCAAGCCGGGAAACGTTCCGGGGGCTGCTACGATTGCGCTGGTGTGTGCGCTGGGGACTGCGAGTGGTGTTGCGCCGGCCCAGGCGCCCCCGGGAATTTCAGATCTCCTGCGGCAAGTTTCACCTCCCCAGCCGGCGCAAAAGCCGGAGCCCGCCCTGCCCGCCTTGCGCGGCATCGAAGCTGCACCGCCATTGCGGAATCTGCCGGGCGAGAAGATCGATGTAAAAAAACTCGAGATATCGGGCAATCGTGCAATTGCGAGCGAGGTTCTGCATGGCCTCGTCAGATCCGCCGAGGGCCGGTCGCTGACGTTGCGCGAGTTGGAAGGACTGGCAGCAAGCATCACGCAGTATTACCGCGGCGCGGGGTATTTTGTCGCCCGTGCCTACCTGCCGGCACAGGAGGTACGCGATGGCGTCGTCAGCATTCGCGTAATTGAGGGCCGTTACGGCAAATTCATCCTGGAGAACAAATCGCTCGTGAGGGACGGGGTTGTACAGGGCCTGCTCGACGACGTAAAGGACCGGGACATCGTGTCGAACGCCACTCTGGAACGGGCCATGCTCCTCATCAATGACACGCCGGGAGCTGTGATAACGCGCGCGGACGTACTTGCGGGCGACCAGCCCGGCACGTCGGATTTTATCGTCGGCACCGGAGCTACATCGCGCGTGACCGGCCACGCCACGCTCGACAACCATGGATCTGCCCACACGGGCCGGAACCGGCTGCTGGCCGGTCTCGAAATACTCTCCCCGTCGGGTCTGGGCGACAAACTGTCGGCGAGCGGGCTCGTTACGAACTCCGAGAACCTCACGAACTATCGTGTCGCGTACTCCACGCTGCTTGCCTCCAGCGGCTTGCGCGGTGAAGCGGGCTTGTCGAAAACGAGCTATCAATTGACGGGAATCTTTGCGGCGCTGGATGCCGTCGGACAAGCAGAGACGTTGGAAGTGACGCTCGCCTATCCGTTCAAGCGAACCCAGTCCCTTACGCTGGAAGGTTCGTTCAACTTGGGGCACCGGAAACTGACCGACGAAATCCGCTCGACCGCCACCGTTACGCCCAAGACCGCGGATGTCGCAACCCTGTCGTTCAGACTGACGACCGAAGACAGATTGTGGGGGCTGTTTGGCAGAACTGCTGCTTCGGCGGCCGCGACGTTGGGCGATCTGGACATCCGGGAGGCGACGGCAAGGTCGCTTGATGCGGCGGGCGCAGGCACGCAGGGCCGATTCGGCAAGATCAACCTTGCGGTGAACCGAATGACCCGCATCGCGCCGCGCTGGACGCTTTCGACGTCGTTCCGGATGCAGAAGGCCCTTTACGGCAAGAATCTGGACGGCAGCGAGGACATGTGGGTCTCCGGCATGTCCGGCGTCAAAGCGTATCCTTCAGGCGAACTGGCCGCCGAGAACGCCTATCTGCTCACTGCCGAGCTGCAACATGGGCTGCCGCTGGAAGGACCGCTCGGCATGCGACTGGGTCTCTTTGCGGACGCCGGCCGTGCATCCATGCAAAACCCGTTCGGCGGCGCCACGCCGCGCTCCTTGTCCGACGTCGGCATTGGGATATACGCCAATTACCTGAAGTTCTTTGCGGTCCTGCAAGTTGCGATGCGTACCGGCAGCCCGGCAACCAGCGAGGCAGCGGGGCGCACACGGGCGTTCCTGCAAGTGGGGACCAGCTTCTGAAAGCTACACCGCTGCCGCGATGGCATCGCCCATCCGCGACGTCGACGCGGTGCCGCCGAGATCCGCGGTCAGATCCTTCGCATCGGCGATGACTTTGTCCACCGCGGTGTCGATGCGTTTCGCGGCTTCAATCGCTTTCGGTTCGCCCTTCTTGCGGCCGATCCATTCGAGCAGCATCTGGCCCGACATGATCAGCGCATAGGGATTCGCGATGTTTTGGCCGGCGATGTCCGGCGCGGAGCCGTGCGTCGCCTGCGACATCGCCAGCGTTTCGCCGACGCACAGTCCGGGCGCGAGCCCGAGCCCGCCGACGACGCCGGCGCCTTCGTCGGTCAGGATGTCGCCGAACTGGTTCGTCGTCACGACCACGTCGAACTGCTGCGGATGCATCACGAGTTTCATCGCAAATCCGTCGACGAGCACCTCGTTGAGCTTGACGTCCGGGTACTCGGTCGCGAGCCTGCGGCATTCCTCGGCGAACATGCCGCACGCGAGCCGGTAAACCGGCTCCTTGTGCACCGCCGTCACCGTGCGGCGCGGGCGCGTGCGGGCGATCTCGAACGCCTCCTTCGCAACGCGACGCGAGCCCGTGCGCGTGATGATCCGCGAGGCGATCGTGATCTCGTCGTTCGGCCGGAATTCGCCCATGCCCGCCACCACGGTGTCCGACGACTGCATGCCTTCAGTCACTTCACGCAGGAACACGATATCCACGTCCTTGTGGATCGACCGGATGTTGGGGTACGACTTCACGGGCTTGATGCTGGCGTAGAGATCGAGCCGCTTGCGCAGCGGCGGCATGATCCACGTGGGGTCGTTGCGCGGATAGGCGCCGTGGCCGATCGGACCGCAAAGAAAGCCGTCGGTCTGCCGCAGCGCGGCCACGGTCGGTTCGGGCATCGTGTGACCGTGCAGTTCGTGGCCCCTGCGACCGATCGGCAGGTCGATCCACGTCACGTCGAGCCCCACTTTCTTCACCGCCGCCTTCATCACCTTGACGGCCTCCGGCACGACTTCGAGCCCGATATCGTCACCGAGCAGCACTCCGATTTTCAATCCCATCGCAATCCTCATGTTCCGGCCGACGCGACCGCGCGCGACACCGGCGTATCGTTCGATTCCATCATGGCGGAGTCGTTACCTTATCATTTTCGGCAGCCACGCGCCCCTCCCGGCACGTCGGGTAAACCGGGCGCCGCACCGCCGGACCGGTCTGCTACACTCCCGCGTTCCATCGTCCGGAAGGAAGGGAAGCCGCAATGATCTACGAGGTAAGAACGTACGACATCAAGCCGCGCTCGCTGAAGGAAGTCGAAAAGCGCTTCGGCGAAAAGTACGAACAGCGCAAGAAATATTCGGAGCTGTTCGCGTTCTGGCACACCGAAATCGGGCCGCTGAACCAGATCATCCACGTCTGGAAATACAAGGACCTCGCCGAGCGCGCGCAGATCCGCGCCGCCGCCGTGAACGACAAGGCGTGGCCGCCGCCCATCGGCGAGTTCATCGTCGACCAGAAATCGGAGATCTTCATTCCGTTCCAGTGCTCCCCCGAAATCAAGCCGGGCAAGTACGGCCCGTATTTCGAGATTCGCACGTACGCGATTCCCGCCGGCGGATTGCCGCGCGTGATCAAGCAGTGGGAAGACGCGCTGCCCGCGCGCCAGGCGGTAAGCCCGCTGCTCGCCGTGTGGCACAACGAGCTCGGCGCCGTGAATACGTTCGTGCACATCTGGCCGTATCCGTCGATGGATGCCCGGGCCGAAGCGCGCAGAAAATCCGAAGGCGCCGGCATCTGGCCGCCCGCCGTGGTGGCGGAGAAGAAAGGCGAGGAGGCTTTCGGGCTGCTGCGCCAGGAAAACAAGATCGTCATGCCTTCGGCGTTCTCGCCGATTCAGTAGGCGGCGCGCGCCGGTCGGGGATTCGGTCCACGTCCGGCGCGACGTCCGCGACGCCATGCGTATCGATTGGGACGTCCCCATCGCGATGGACGACGGGCTCGTGCTGCGCGCCGATGTGTTTCGCCCGGTCGACGACGGACGCTACCCGGTCATCCTGACCTACGGCCCGTACGCGAAGGGGCTCGCGTTCCAGGACGGTTATCCGAGCGCGTGGAACCGCATGGTCGCGGAACATCCGGACGTTGAAAGAGGCTCGTCGAACCAATACCAGAACTGGGAAGTCGTCGATCCCGAGAAATGGGTGCCCGACGGTTACGCGTGCGTGCGTGCGGATTCGCGCGGCGCGGGTCGCTCGCCCGGCGTGGTCGATCCGTTTTCACCGCGCGAGACGCGGGACTTCTTCCTGTGCATCGAGTGGGCCGCCGCGCAGCCCTGGTCGAACGGCAAGGTGGGCCTGAACGGCGTGTCGTACTTCGGCACCAACCAATGGCACGTCGCGTCGCTGAAGCCCCCGCATCTTGCAGCGATGTGCGTGTGGGAGGGCGGCGCGGACTGGTATCGCGACATGACGCACCACGGCGGCATCCTCAATACGTTCTGGGGAAACTGGTACGACATGCAGGTGAAAACCGTCCAGCACGGCCTCGGCGAACGCGGTCCGCGCAGCCGTGTGACGGGCGCGCCGGTGTGCGGCGACGAGACGCTGTCCGACTCCGAACTCGCGGACAACCGGTGCGCTTTTGGTGAAACGATACTGGCGCATCCGCTCGACGATGCCTACCACCGCGCGCGCTCGCCGGTATGGGACAACATCACCGTGCCGCTGCTCACGGCCGCCAACTGGGGCGGGCAGGGGCTGCACCCGCGCGGCAATTTCGAAGCGTGCACGTGCGCCGCGACGCGGGACAAATGGCTGGAAGTGCATGGACTCGAACACTGGACGCATTTTTACACCGATTACGGCGTGCGACTGCAGAAGCGCTTTTTCGGGCATTTTCTCAAGGGCGAAAACACCGGCTGGGAACGGCAGCCGCGCGTGCAACTGCAGGTGCGCCATATCGACCGCTTCGTCGAGCGCCACGAAAACGAGTGGCCGCTTGCCCGCACGCGATGGACACGGCTGCATCTCGACCCGGTCGCGCACGCGCTGCGGGAAGATGCTATTTCATCAATAAAAACATGTACTTATAATGCAATGGGGGATGGCGTCACGTTTGTCTCGCCGCCGCTCGATGCCGAAACCGAAATCACGGGACCCGTTGCCGCGCGGCTCCATGTGTCGTCAACCACGACGGATGCAGACTTGTTTCTCGTGCTGCGCGTGTTCACGCCGGATCTGCGCGAAGTCACATTCATGGGCGCGATCGATCCGCACACGCCGATCGCGCAGGGCTGGTTGCGCGCCTCCCACCGCAAGCTCGATCTGAAGCGCACGCTGCCGCATCGCCCCTATCACACGCACGACGAGATGCAGCCGCTCGAGCCCGGCCGGATCGTGCCGCTCGACATCGAACTCTGGCCCACGTGCATCGTCGTTCCGGCGGGCCACCGCCTGGCGCTCACGGTACGCGGCCGTGACTACGAATTCGCGAAGTCCACCGGGGAGCGGCTCTCGAACTTCAAGAACGAACTGAAGGGCTGCGGCCCGTTTCTGCACGACGATCCGCGCGATCGTCCCGCCGCGATATTCGGCGGCAGGACCACACTCCATTGCGGGCCCGCCTGCGAATCGTTCGTGTTGCTGCCGGTGATTCCACCGGCGTAATCGCGCGGCCGCGCGTTCGGGACAGGGTGCTTCGCGGATTGCGCCCGCGTGCTCAGAACACGCCGAGCGCGACGCCGGCTGCCAGCGCGGCGCCGGTTTCTTCGCAGCGCGCAAGGTCGTCGGCACCGATCCATTTCGGGGCCAGTATGGCTTCCGGCGTCTGCGCGCGCGTGCAGACGATGACGGACTCCGCCGACTTGCGCAGCCTCCATCCGGCGGCGATGCGATCGATCTGCCGAACGGTATTCGCGCCGTCGCTTCCCGCGCAGACGAGGGCGGCGTAGGGACGGCCGATGATGCTGTCGAGCGCCGGATAGTAGACGCGGTCGAAAAAGTCCTTCATCGCGCCCGCCATCGACGCGAGATTCTCCGGCGTCACGAACAGGTACGCGTCCGCGTCGAGCATGTCGGCCGCTCCCGCGTGCGCGGCGCGCCTCAGACGCACGCGCATGCCCGGCTCGCGCTCTGCGCCCCGCGCCGCGGCCTGCGCCATCTGCCGCGCGCCGCCGGTCATCGTGTGGTAGACGATCAGCAGCGTCTTCATTCCGGATCGATCACGGCTTCTGCGCGAGTCCGATGGACTGCAGGAACTCCATCACCAGCACCCGCCGATCGGCGAGATGTTTGCCGTACTCGGCGCCGTTCATCCAGATGTTCTCGTACATGTTCTTCGCCGCATGTTCCTTCCACGCCGGCGACGCGTACACGCGCGCGAGCGTCTTCTCCATGATATCGGCCGCCTCCCGCGGCACGCCCGCCGGCATCACGAAACCGCGCCCGGTGCCGACGTGGATGTCGTATCCCAGCTCTTTCAGCGTCGGCGCATCCGGCACGATGCTCATGCGCGTCGCGGAGGAAACGGCGAGCACCCGGAGCTTCTTCGATTCCACCGCCGCATAACCTTCGCTGATGTTCTCGGTCGAAACCGTCGTGTGCCCGCCCATCACCTGCAGTATCGCGTCCGAACCGCTCTTGAAGCTGACCGTGCGGAATCGCGCGCCGGTTTCGCGCTCCATGAGCCAGACCAGCAGGCGCCCGGTGCCGCCGGGCGACGTGATGCTCGCCACGAGCGAGCCCGGATCGCGCCGCGCGGCATCGACCAGATCCTTGAACGTCCGGTACGGCGAGTCGGCCGCCACGAGTACGGCCTGCGGGTCCTGCGCGAGAAACGCGAGCGGCGTATAGGTCTCGAGCGGCAGACCCAGCTCCGGACGCACCGTCTGCGAAAGCAGCGCCATCGATGCGACGGTCATGACCGTGTGCGGATCGCCACGCCGACTCTTGATGTAGGTATAGGCAATCGCGCCGCCGCCGCCGGGCCGGTTGGACACATTGATCGACTGGCCCAGCAGTTTTTCGCGCGTGATGATTTCCGCGACGACCCGGGCGATGACATCGGTCCCGCCACCCGCCGAAGTGTGCACGACGAACTCCACCGGCCGGGCCGGAAACGACTGCGCGAATACCGCCGGCGCGAGGGCGAGCAGCACGGTGATCCAGCGAACGCCTTGAAAAACCCGCATGATCCCTCCTCGATTACGCCGGTACCGGTTCCACGATGGATTATGCGTTATCCTCCATGAATTTCAACGTGCGGGCAATGTCCCGCGATCATCGGGAGCACACATGCGAGTCGGATTCATCGGTATCGGCACCATGGGCGGCGGCATGGCCGCGAACGTTCGCAAGGCGGGCTTTGAACTCACCGTGAACGATCTGCGCCGGGAACTTGCGGAGCCGCTGCTCAAGGCGGGCGCCGCCTGGGCGGACAGCGCGGAATCGATCGCAACACGGTCGGACGTGGTGCTCACTTCCCTGCCGGGGCCGCGTGAAGTCGAACGCATATCGGAACAGCTCATCGCCGCGATGCCGCCGGGCGCGGTATGGTTCGATCTGTCGACCAATTCGCCGACCGTCGCGCGGCGCGTGCACGCACTGTGCGCCGAGAAGGGCATCCACATGCTCGATGCGCCGGTTTCCGGCGGCCCGCACGGCGCGAAATCCGGCAAGCTTGCGCTGCTGGTCGGCGGCGACAAGGCCGTGTTCGAAAAACACCGCCACGTGCTCGATGCGATCGGCGACCAGGTGATATTCATCGGCGGCATCGGCGCGGGATCGGTGGCGAAACTCGTGCACAACTGCGCGGGTTACGCGATCCAGACCGCGCTGGCCGAGGTGTTCACGATGGGCGTCAAGGCGGGAGTCGATCCGCTGGAACTCTGGGCTGCGGTGCGCCAGTGTTCGCTCGGGCGCCAGCGCACGTTCGACCGGCTCGGCCGGCAGTTCCTGCAGGGCAGCTTCGAACCGCCGGATTTTGCGCTTGAGCTCGCCCACAAGGACGTGACGCTCGCGACCGAACTCGCGCGCGAACTCGGCGT
>CAZMBS010000109.1:0-10699 GCA_964564295.1 uncultured Streptomycetaceae bacterium | reverse complement strand
GATCTTCGTGAGGTCGGCCTGCGTCAGGATGCCGGCCGCGCGCAGCATGCGTGCGTGCGCGATCGAACCGCGGATGTCCTGTTGCGCCATGCGCTGATCGAACCCGACGGAAGCGGTGTAACGCTGCACGCGCAGCGAAACGGGCTCGGAAAAGCGTCCCGACCAGGCCTTGCCGGGGGCGGATCCTGCGGTGCGCTTCGCGCGGGGGGATTTTGCTGCCATGTACAATGCCAATGCGGAAATTTGACGGGAATTTCACGCCGGCGAAGGCTGACCACGAGGAAAATTCCCTCGCTGCGTGAAGCACTTGCGCGCTAAAGTTCGTGTGGGGCGAACAAGGGCACACAGTATAAGAGGATATTGAATGAAAAGGGGAATCCCGCTTTCCGCCCGCCGCCCCGCGCACCTGCCGGACTTTCGCAACATGGGCGTGATGCTGCGCGTGCTGTTGCTGGTCAACCTCGGCGCCCTGTTTGCCGCCATCGCGCGTTCGGCCGCCTTCGCCGACATCCTGCCCAACCTCACCGTGATCAGTTCCTGGCTGGAAGCGCCGCTGATCGCCACGCTGCTCATCCTCAACGCCGCCTCGCGCCTGCTGCAACGGATGAATTACTGGGGCGCGCTCGGCGTGGCATTTGTCGTGGCACTGCTGGCGTCGACCGGTCTTGCCGCCGTGCAGCGCGAGTTCGGTCGCGACCTGCCCGGCGCATGGCTGGCGTGGAATGTCCTGTACGTTGCCGTCGCGCTGGCCGCCTGCGCGGCCTATTTCCGGTTGCGCGATCGCGCCCTTTCTCCGGCGGTGGCCGAAGCGAGGCTGCAGGCGCTGCAGGCGCGCATCCGGCCGCATTTCCTGTTCAACAGCATCAACGCGGTGCTGTCGCTCATTCGCCAGGATCCGCAGCGCGCGGAAACGGCGCTCGAGGATCTCGCCGATCTGTTTCGCGCGCTGATGGCCGACAATCGCGGCCTCACTCCGATCACGCGCGAGGTCGCGCTGTGCCAGCAGTACCTGAGCATCGAGCAACTGCGGCTCGGGGACCGGCTGCGCGTCGAATGGCAGATCGACCACATGCCGGCCGACGCGCAGGTGCCGCCGTTCGTGCTGCAGCCGCTGCTCGAAAACGCCGTCTACCACGGCATCGAGCCGCGCACGGAGCCCGGCGTGGTGCGCATCGAAATCACGACCGAGCGCGACGCGTTGCAGGTGCTGTTGCGCAATCCCTACCAGGGCGCGTCGACGCACCACGGCGGCAACCGCATGGCGCTCGACAACATCCGGGAGCGCCTGCAGCTTCATTTCGATGCGGAAGCGAGCCTCACGACTCGTGTGGGCGAGGCGGATTACGAAGTGCGCATCGTCATGCCCTACACGCGCGCGGGCGCGCAGGAGAAACGTGCCTGAAGCCGTGCAACCGCTGCGCATCGTGATCGTCGACGACGAGGCGCCGGCGCGCCAGCGGCTGCGCGACGTGCTGTCGGATTGCGCGGCGCGGCTGCCGCTCGTCGTGGTCGGCGAAGCGGACAACGGGCACGCGGCGCTGGAACTGCTGGCGCGGGAGCGCGCAGACGTCGTGCTGCTCGATATCCGCATGCCGGGCATGGACGGCACCGAGGTCGCCCAGCATCTGCAGCGCCTGAGTCCGCCGCCCGCGGTGATTTTCGCGACCGCGTACGATGCCTACGCGATCCGCGCGTTCGAGGTACATGCAATCGACTATCTGCTGAAGCCGATCCGGGCCAGCCGGCTGCTGGACGCACTCGCGCGCGCGCAGTCCGTCGCACCGCCGCGGGCGGGCGCGCTGCGCGATGCGCAGAGCGGGCCGCGCGCATGCCTATCGGCACAGGAGCGCGGCAGGATTCATCTGATACCGGTCGAAGACGTGGTGTACCTGAAGGCGGAGCTCAAATACGTGACCGTGCGCACCGCGTTGCGCGAGTTCCTCGTCGAGGAGTCGCTCGTGCACCTCGAGGAGGAGTTCGGCACGCGCTTCGTGCGCGTGCATCGCAACTGCCTCGTCGCGCGCGCGGCGATTCGTGGATTCGAGCGCACGCCGGGCGAAGGCGGAGAGACGCGCTGGGAAGTGCTGATCCAGGGCACCGACGAGCGCATTCGCGTGAGCCGGCGCCATCAGCACATCATGAAGGAGTTCGGCCGTTGACGCGTCTGCGGCCACGGCTGGACACGCGGGCTCGCGCGCAGTAACGTTTGCACGGAATCGTGCAACGCGCGTCCCATCCGAGGAGTCGTTCTATGCGCATGATTTTATTCATATTTATTTTTCTTGCGGGTGCGCTGCCGGGAACCCCTGCGGCGCTCGCGCAGCCGTACGCCCTGAACGATGTTCGGCTCGGGTCGAGTTATGCGAATGTCGCGAAGCAGCTCGACATGCGCGACGGCGAGGAGGCCGTGCGGGAGGCGCGCGCGATGAGCCTGTCGCGACCGTATTTCGGCAAGCGCGGTTACGGCTGCCTGCGGCGCGACGATCCCGGTGCCGACATCACCTGTGTGTCGCACGAAGAAAAACTCGGCGGCGCCGACACGCGTGAAATCCGGCTGCAATTTCTCGACGGCATTCTGCAGCAGTTCTCGGTGACCGCGGAGATGAAGCATCTCGACGCGGTCATCGGAGCCGTGACGCGCGTGGCGGGTGAGCCGAGGGTGGAGGGCAGCGGCAGCACCGCAACCTTTCAGTGGCAGAACAACGACGCGAAAATTACCGGATACGGTGGCGAGAATCTGGTGTTCGTCGCGTTCAGCCTCGCGTCCTATCCGGACGCGGTCGAGCGCAAGAAAAAGCGCGGCCCGACGACGATCGAGTGCCGTTAGCGGCGAAGCCCGTCCGCGCGGGGCCTAGCGGTATTGCGCCTGGCGGACTTCCTCAAGCAACCAGCGTATGCCGGGCGCGGCGGGATCTCCGCTGGCGGCCCCGTGGCCCGCGGTGAACGTATTGTTCCAGTGGCCGGGTGCCGTGCGATCGCCTATCTGAGTCCTGGTCTCGACGCGTGACGCCCCCTGAAACCACCCCGCCACGTGTATGAGCAGGTGGAACTGACCCGAACCATCCCTGCCGACGTACCGGATCAATTCACGATACGAACGCTTGCCCATCAGCGGCCGACCGGTCGCGTCGCGGTAGTCCTCTTCCTCCCACGCGCCGTATATCCTGTTCCAGCCGCCTTTGGCACGAAACGATACCGAGTATCCGGCAGGCGTCGTTACGGATCGGGCACGGTCATCCACGTAACCGCCGCCATTTCCGCCATACGACTCGACGTTGATGACGGGTTTGCCGAATCGGCGCAACGCCTCGAATGCAGCGATGCTGTCCTTCAGATTGCGTCCGGCGTCCTGGCAAAACAAGTCGACATCGACGCTTTCGGCAAGCGCGAGATTCATCTCCGAGCGCAATGACCCGGCGCAGACCGGTCGTCCGGGCGCCGCCGCGCGAATCGATCGAACGTAGCGGCCCATGGCATCCGGCGTCTCCAGCGGATTGCCGGTGTTCGTTTCGTTCCAGACGTTCAAGATGACGTTTTTGTAATCCCGAAACGGCGCCGCTGCCGCGCCCATGGCTTTCTCGACAAACGCCACGCTGTCCGATTTTCTCCACGAAGACCGGTACGCAATGCCGACGATCACCACCATGCCGTTCCGATCTGCGGCCTCCACGATCCGGCGCGCCCTCGACACGATGGCCGCACCCGATTCCTGCCCGACGACGGCCTGCTCCTCGACCAGTCCATATCCGGCGCGACTGACCACATCATGCGGCGCGGATGAAATGCCGGCGTCTTCGGCGAAAATCCGGTGATGGGCGCCGCTCGTGCCCTGCAACCAGAGCGTGAAACTGTTGACACCGTGCTTGCGCCACAACGGCAGTTGCGCGATCAGTTCGCCGGCCCAATCTTCGCGCAACGCGGCGCTTCCGACGCGGAACCCGAGCAGCGTCACCGGTTTGCCGTTAATCCTGATTCGCGCATCGGCAATCGAAACTTCCGTGGCGGCATGCCGGGCATCGGGCGATATCGATGCGCACCCGCTCAGCGCCGCGCACAACATCATGATGAACGAACAGGGCTGCCTGCGGAATTTCATGACGTTATCCTCCGTCGAGTAGACCGTGCGGGTCAATCCCGGTTCGTCGTTTCACTGCCGGCACGACGACGACATTTCGCGCATCGTTATCCTGCGCTGCTCCCGGTGGGAGCGGTAGACGGCTTCCTCGACGCGCATGTTGACCAGGTAGTCGCGTCCGGTATTCGCCGCCGGCACGCCGGCGGTCAAGTGATCGACCACGTTTTCCTGCAACGCCCTGACAGCGCCGCCCGCAAACAGATGCTCGACGCGATCGTACGCATGCTCCATCTGCGGCTGTCGGTGCGGCGCCCACCACAGTCTGGCGTCGCCGTCGAGTCTCAGCACGCCCGCCGATCCTTCGATCCACATCTCGCCCAGCGTGCGCGCCGTATCGATCGCCGGATGTCCGACCAGGCGATTGCCGTCGAACAGGCCGGTCGCGCCACTCTCGAACTCGAAAATGACGTAACCGGCGTCTTCGCCGACGATGGCGGGATTCAGCCGTCGCAGCAACGCGGTTACGGCAACGACTTCCCCAAGCATGCAGCGGAAGCTGTCGACGAAATGAATTGCCGTTTCATGTATGAGAAAGCGCTCCATGCGGCGAAAGTAGGGTTGCCGGTCGAGGTACGCGTCGCTACCCCGGCCGTCGCCGGGACGCAGCCGGAACGCGATCGAGTACACGGAGCCGATCCGGCCTTCCTCGATCAACCGCGCCGCTTCGCGAAACCATGGCCGAAACCGGAAATTTTCATGCACCAGCAGCGGCGTACCGGTGGCCTCGGCGCGTTCCACCAAATGCAGGGCGGACGCCAGATCCGGTGCCAGCGGTTTTTGGCACACGGTCGCGATGCCGCGTCTGAATGCGGTCTCCCCGAGAGCCAGGTGCGTTTCGGGCGGTGTGACGATATCGACGACATCGGGCCTCACCGTATCCAGCATTTCTTCGGCGCTGGCGAATACGTGGGGGATATCGAAGCGACGGGCCAGTGTTCGCGCTTTCTGGATGTCCTGGTCGCAAATCGCCGCATACTTGACGCGGTCCATGGACGCCCAGGCCTCCACGTGAAACCGCGCGTAATATCCCGCGCCGACGCCGGCGATCCGCAGCGGGAGGTTCACGGTCTGTGCTCCGCATCGTCGTGCGCGGCGCGCGGTATCGCGGTCCCTGCGGCACCCCGGAGCTGGGCTAGAATGGCACGCAGTGAAGGAAATTCACGTGGGAGCATCACTATGGAAACGTTGAGGCGCAAGATCAGCGTCGCGGCAATGACCGTGGCTGCTTTCAGCGGCACCGCGTGGGCACAGGATTATCCCATCCGACCGATTCGCCTGATCGTACCGTATCCCCCGGGCGGTGGAAACGATACGCTGGCGCGGCTGTTCGGAGCAAAACTTACGGAGGCATGGCAACAGCAGGTCGTAATCGACAATCGCCCGGGTGCCGGAACCACGTTGGGGGCGACGCTGGCCGCGCGCGCGAACCCCGACGGGCACACGCTGCTGTTGTCGTCGATCGCCACCCACGCCATCGCGCCGAATCTCTATCGCAAGCCCGGTTACGATCCGATCAAGGATTTCGCGGCGATTACCCTGCTTGCGATCGCACCCACGGTCATGGTGCGCCATCCGTCGTTGCCGGCGGCAACCTTGAAAGAGTTTCTGGCGCTTGCCAAGGCGAAGCCGGACGAGATTCGATATGCCTCGGGCGGCAGCGGCACACCCCCACATATGGCCGGGGTGATTTTCGCGTCCATGACGGGTATTCGCCTGCTGCACGTGCCCTACAAGGGCGGCGGCCCGGCAATCGTCGGATTGATGGGGGGCGAAACACAGGTGATGTTCGATACTGCGGCCTCCATCCTGCCTCACGTGCGAACCGCGAAGCTGCACGCACTGGCAATCGCGCGCGCGCAGCGCCTGTCCGAATATCCGCAGATTCCCACGTTTGGCGAGGCCGGAGTGCCTGGATTTGAAGTGAACGCCTGGTACTCGGTACATGCGCCTGCCGGCGTGCCGGGCCCGATCGTTTCCAAGTTGAATCGCGAGCTGGTGCGGGCGCTGGGCTTGCCCGACATCGTGGCGCGCCTCCAGCAACTCGGCTCCGAAGCAGTGGGCAATTCCCCGGCTGCGTTCGCGCAGTTCGTGCGGGCGGAACACCGCAAATACGCGGAAGCCATCAAGGCGTCGGGAGCGCAAGTCGAGTGATTGCGACTTCGCCGGCCGCCGTTAGCGGCGGCGCAGTCTGACGAGGCCCGCTTCGACGGCCTGCTCGATGTAGAGCCGGTAGAAATCGTCGGCGAGCAATCCCTCGATTGGTGGCGCGACCTGCGCGCCGCGATCGTCGAGCACGATGATCGTCGGCACGCGCTTCACCCCGAATCGGCGCGCGAAATCCCGGTGGGTCACGGATTGCCCGTCGAAATCACGCAGCCGGCGATGGCTGTCGACGTCGACCTCCAGCATGATGACCTTGTCGCGCCACGCCTCGCCCGACCGCATCGGATCGAGAAAATCGCGTCGCGCCACCGCGCAGTACGGGCAGGTCTTCTGCATGAAAGCAACGAGCACCGGCACCCGGCGCGCGCGCGCATCCTTCGCGGCGGCGGAGAAATCCTCCGCAAGCGGCAGCGGCGCGGCCGCGCCCCAGGCGCCTGCCGCCAGACCGCATGCTAGAATCGTCGCGAGCAGGAATCGCAAGAGGAATGGCCCCATCATCATGGCGACAAGCGACGGCGCCAGAACTGCCGGTCCGCGACGCGTGGTGATCGCAACCCGCGAGTCGGCGCTCGCGTTATGGCAGGCGCGGCATGTCGAATCGCTACTGCGCGCATTATACCCGTCGCTCGATATCGCGCTGCTGGGCATGACCACGAGCGGCGACCGCATGCTCGATGCGTCGCTCGCGAAAGTCGGCGGCAAGGGCCTTTTCATCAAGGAACTCGAGGAAGCGCTCGCTTCACGGCGTGCCGACATCGCGGTGCATTCGGTGAAGGATGTGCCGATGCAGCTTCCGGACGGATTCGCGCTGGCCGCGATTCTCGAACGCGCGGATCCGCGCGATGCGCTGGTTTCCAGCCGTTATCGCAGCCTCGCCGATGCGCCCGCCGGCGCGCGCGTCGGCACGTCGAGCCTGCGGCGCGAAAGCCAGTTGCGCGCGCGCTTTCCGGGCCTGGAAATCGCGCCGCTGCGCGGAAACGTGCAGACACGGCTGCGGAAACTGGACGCGGGCGAGTACGATGCGATCGTGCTTGCCGCCGCCGGCTTGAAGCGCCTCGGACTGGACGACCGCATCGCCGCGCTGCTCTCGCCCGACGAGAGCCTGCCGGCCACGGGTCAGGGCGCGCTGGGCATCGAATGTCTCGAATCGCGCGTCGATTTGAAGGCGCTGCTGGCGCCGCTCGTGCACGGGCCGACCACGCAATGCGTGCTGGCGGAACGCGCGCTCTCGCGGGCGCTGTCGGGCAGTTGCAACGTGCCGATCGGGTGCCTCGCGGAAATTTCCGGCGATCGGCTGCGGTTGCGCGGATGCGTCGGCGCGCCCGACGGCCGGCAGATCGTGCGCGCGGAATCGGAAGGTCCGGCGGGCGAACCGGAGGCGCTCGGAACGGCGCTTGCGGACACGCTGAAAAAACAGGGCGCCGCCGGCATACTCGCGCAACTGCAGGGCTGATGGCGCGTCCGCGACATGGTTGATTCCGCAGAACCGCGCGGCAATCCGCTCGGCGGTCGGGTCGTCGTCATCACGCGGCCTGCGGGTCAGGCCGCGGGGCTTGCCGACGCCGTGCGCGCGGCCGGCGGCACGCCGCTGCTGTTTCCGGTCATCGAAATCCTCGATGCGCCGGACCTCGCGCCGATACACGCGCTGATCGACCGGCTGGAGTCGTTCGATCTCGCCATATTCATCAGCCCCAACGCGGTCAACAAGGCGGTGAACCTCATACGCGCGCGCCGGTCGTTGCCGGCAACGCTTGCAATGGCCGCGATCGGCCGCGGCGGCCGGCGCGAGCTGGAGCGCTTCGGCGTGCAGAACGTGATTGCGCCGCAACGCGGCGCGGACAGCGAGGCGCTGCTCGCGCTGCCCGAGCTTGCCGACGTCGGCGGAAAGCGGATCGTCATTTTCCGCGGCGACGGCGGGCGCGAACTGCTCGGCGATACGCTGACCGCGCGCGGCGCGCACGTCGAATACGCCGAATGTTATCGGCGCTGCCGGACCCGCGCGGACACGGCGCCGCTGCTGAAGGCCTGGGCCCGCAACGACATCGGCGCGATCGTGGTGACCAGCAGCGAGGCGCTGCACCACCTGTACGATCTGGTCGGAAAGCTGGGCCAGACGTGGCTGCGATCCACGCCGCTGTTCGTGCCGCATGCGCGCATCGCCGCGACCGCACGCGCGCTGGGACTCGAACGGGTCATCGAGACCGGTCCGGGGGACGACGGATTGCTGGCGGGACTGATCGAAACGCTCGGCGCGCGATGAGCCGCTGCTTGCGCGCGGCAGACGTTAATCCGATACTTACGACACGCAAGCAATTGATTTTGTTGATATGAGTGAATCCCCCCCGACCGGGTCGGCGCGCCCTGCCGACACCGATTCGCGGTCGGTCCTGCTCCACGCGGCGCTTGTCCTCGCGATCGCGGCGCTCGCCGCCGCGGCGTGGTCCTGGAACGATCAGCGCGGCGAACTCGCCAGCCTGCGGCAGGACGTCGCGCGCCGGCTCGCGGAATCCGATACGCAGAACCGGGCGAGCAAGCTCGTCGCCGACCAGGTGCGCGAAGCCGCGCGGGACGCCCAGGTGAAGATCGGTGTGCTGGAGGCGAGGCTTGCCGAATCGCAGAGCCAGCAGATCGCGCTGGAAGCGCTCTACCAGGAACTGTCGCGCAATCGCGACGAATGGGCGTTTTCGGAAATCGAACAGTCGTTGCTGATCGCGAACCAGCAACTGCAGCTCGCCGGAAACGTCAAGGGCGCGTTGATCGCGCTCGGCAACGCGGATGCGCGCCTGCAGCGCATGGAGCGCCCGCAGCTCGTGCCGTTGCGCAAGGCGATCGTGCGCGACATGGAGCGGCTGAAGGCGCTGCCGTACGTCGATACCGTCGGCATCAGCACGCGCATCGACAGCGCCATCACTGCGGTGGACAACATGCCGCTTGCGATGGACACGCGTCCGCGACCCGATGCGGCAGCCGGCGCCGCGCCGACCGACGCCACCGTGTGGTGGGCGAAACTGTGGCGCGAAGCGTGGACCGAACTGCGCAGCCTTGTCCGCGTGCAGCGCGTCGATCAGCAGGACGTGCCGCTGCTCGCGCCGCCGCAGATCTACTTTCTGCGCGAGAATCTGAAGCTGCGCCTGATCGGCGCACGTCTGGCACTGCTCGCGCGCGACCAGGCGAGCTATCGGGCCGACATCAAGGCCGCGCGGGACTGGGTGGCGCAGTACTACGACGTTCGCGACAAATCGGTGGCGGCGGCGCTCGCCACGCTGCGCGGCCTGCACGACGCCGAGGTCAGCATCGAATTGCCCGACATTTCATCGACGCTCGACGCGCTGCGCAACCTGCGGGTCGCGCGCGACCGGCCGGGGCGGTAGCCCGTGCGCGTGCTGCTGTGGGTGCTGGCGCTCGTCGCGTTCGCGGTCGGCCTGGTCGTCGCGGGGCGCTACAACACCGGCTACGTGCTCATCGCGCTCCCCGGATACCGCGTCGAGGTCTCGCTGAACCTGTTCATCATCGTGCTGATCGCGGGATTCGCGGCGGGATACGGCATCGTCCGCGCGGTGTCGGAGGCCATCGGCCTGCCGTCGCTGGTGCGTGAATTCCGGGACCGGCGGGCCCGCGAGCGTGCGCGGTCGACCCTGCTCGAGGCGCTGCAGGAATTTTTCTCGGGGCGCTACGCGCGCGCGGAAAAGGCCGCGGCGGGCACGATGGCGTACCCGGAATACGGGCACCTCGGCGCCGTGCTTGCCGCGCGCGCGGCGCATGAATTGCGTGCGTTCGACCGGCGGGACACCTACCTCGCGCAGGCGGCGGAGCGCGCGCGGCCCGACGACGTGCTGACCGTCGTCACGCAGGCGGAATTGTTGCTCGACGAGTGGCGGCATCAGGATGCGCTCGCCGCCCTCGCCATGCTCCCGCACAAGCATACGGCGGCCCTGCGACTGGAATTGCGCGCGAACCAGCTCGCACGGCAATGGGATCGCGTGCTGGAACTCGTGACGGAACTGGAGCGGCGCGGCGTATTCGACGCGGTTCACGCGCAGCGGGTGCGCTCGCAGGCGCGCGTCGAAACGCTCAAGCGTCGCGCGACGGAGCCGCAGGCACTGGCCGATGCGTGGCGGAAGGTGCCGGATGCCGAACGCCGCGACAGCAAGGTGGCGGCGGCTGCGGCAAAGGGGTTTCTCGCGCTGGGCGACGCGGACGCGGCGGGCGACATCATCGAGCAAAGTCTGCAGCAAAGCTGGGACAGCGGACTTGCCGCGCTGTACGCCGACTGTGGCGGCGCGGACGTCGTGCGCCGGATCGAGCGCGCGGAAGCGTGGCTGAAGGCGCACGCGTCGGATGCCGTGCTGTTGCTGGCGCTCGGCAAACTTTGCGCCCGGCAGGGCTTGTGGGGCAAGGCGC
>CAZMBS010000108.1:0-10725 GCA_964564295.1 uncultured Streptomycetaceae bacterium | reverse complement strand
TCCGCGCAGCGGCGCACGTCGGTAACGCCCGAATCCGAGTTGGTGGTCGCGCCGGCGGGATAATACTTGACGGCGTGCACGAAACCGCTCGCCTGCGCGCGTGCAATTTCGGCCGGCTGCGTGTTATCGGTAAGGTACAGCGTCATTAGCGGCTGGAAGCGCGCGCCCGTCGGCAACGCGGAAAGGATGCGCGCGCGGTAGCGTTCTGCCAGTGCCGTCGTCGTGACAGGCGGCTTGAGGTTCGGCATTACGATGGCGCGGCCGAATCGCCGCGTCGTGTCCGGCAGCACGGCGCGCAGTTGCGCATCGTCCCGAAGGTGAAGATGCCAGTCGTCGGGACGGGTCAGGGTGATTCGTTGCATGGCGATGGGCTCCGGCGTGGAATGAAGGCGCGACGCATCAGCGTGCAGGGCGCAGTTCCAGCGCGCGTGCGTACAGGCGTTTTCGGGATACGCCGGTGATGCTCGATCCCAGAACTGCGGCCTGCTTGAGCGGCAACGCCGCCAGCAGGCACTCGAGCACGTGATCGGCATCGTCGCGTGCAGGGCGCGATTCACACGGAGCGCCCTCGACAACGAGCACGAATTCGCCCCGCGTGTTGTGTGCATCCGAATCCATCCAGGCTCGCGCCTCCTGCAACCGGCACGCATGCACCGATTCGAACAACTTCGTGAGTTCCCGCGCAATCAGCACGCGGCGCTCGCCGCCCAGCACGACGCTCAGATCCGAAACGGTCTCCGCAGCACGATGCGGCGCCTCGTGAAACACCAGCGTGTATGGCAACGCGCAGATCGCCGCGAGCTTGCGACGGCGTTCCCCCGACCGCGCCGGCAGGAATCCGAAAAACAGAAATTGCGGCGCCTCGAAACCGCTCGCCGACAACGCTGCGGCCGCCGCGCAGGGTCCCGGAACCGGCACTACGGCAAGGCCCGCAGCACGCACCGCAGCGACGATTCGCGCGCCCGGATCGGAAATCGCCGGCGTCCCGGCATCGCTCACCAGTGCGACCGCCGCCCCGGTCTCGATCATGCCGACGATTTCCGCGCTGACGCGCCGCTCGTTGTGCGCATGCGCCGACAGCAATCGTGTGCGTATGCCGTAGTGATTCAGCAGGCGCGATGTCACGCGCGTGTCTTCCGCGGCAATCACCTGCGCATCGCGCAGCACGTCCAGCGCGCGCAGAGTCACGTCGCGCAGGTTTCCTATGGGCGTCGCGACTACATATAATGCGGGCTTCAGCGTCGCGTGGGATGCGGATTGCGCGTTGCCATGATCCATCATCGGCAGATTCTCGTTTCGTTCCTCGCGATACTATACGGCGCGATGTCGGCGTTCGCCAGCGAACCGCCCGCCCCGGTGGCGCCGGGCGCTGGGCCCGCTGCGGAATCGGCCGGGGCAGCAACGACAACGCCACACGTCGCCTTGCTGTTGCCTCCGGCGTCCGGCGTCCTGGCAAAGCACGCAGAAGCATTCCGGAGCGGTTTCGCCGCGGCGGCGAAGGTGCACGGCAAGTTTCTGCTTCCGATTCGCGTTCATGCAACGGCGGATGATCCGCAACAGGCGGTCGCTGCATATCGCCTGGCGCTGAACGGTGGCGCGCGCGCGATTGTCGGCCCGCTAACGCGATCGGCTGTCGGCGCGATCGCGGCGAGCGACATCGTCACCGTGCCGACCGTGGCGCTGAACGTGCCCGATGCGCCGGCGCGGCTGCCGCCCAACCTGTTCCTGCTGAGCCTGAACGTCGGCGCAGAAGCCGCGCAGGTCGCGCGCCTGGCCTGGCAGGACGGGCGTCGCAACGTAATCACCGTGGTCAGTGAGTCGCCCGTCATGAAACGCCTCGTGCAGTCGTTTCTCGACGAATTCTCGCGTCTGGGCGGAAAGCATGTCGCCGAGTATGCGTACACGGCCGATCTCGGTGGTCTGAAACGGCTGAATCAGGCTGCGGGGCTGGGTCTGGCGGATGCGGCATTTCTCGCCGTGGACGCGCCGCGCGCGCGGATCGTGCGGCCCTACCTCACCACGTTGCCACTGTACGCGAGTTCACATGTGCACCCCGGCAACGCGGGCTTTCTTGCCGGTCACGACCTCGCGGGGATACGATTTCTCGACATGCCGTGGCTGCTGCAGCCCGACCATCCGGCGGTCATGGTTTATCCGCGCGCGGAATTTGGCGAAGCGATCGATCTCGACCGGCTCTACGCCCTCGGCATCGACGCGTTCCGGGTGATGCTCGAGTTGCTGGAAGGCCGCAAGGACATCGCGCTCGACGGCGTTACCGGGCGTATCGTGCTCGGCCGCGATCAACAGTTTTCCCGGGGTCTGACCGGTGCCGCGTTCTTCGAGGGCAAGATACAGCTGCTCGGACCCGCGAATCCATGATCCGCCGCGGAGAAGAGGCGGAAATCCAGGCCGCAGCACATCTGGTCCGCCACGGCCTGCGAATCGTCGAGAGAAACTACCGGACCAGATTCGGGGAAATTGACCTGATCGCCCGGGACGGCGAAACCGTCGTGTTCGTCGAGGTGCGGCAGCGAAGTTCCACGAACTACGGCGGTGCGGGTGCCAGCATCACGGCGGCCAAGCAACGCAAGCTGCTGCGCGCCGCCAGGCAGTACATTGCGCAGTCGGGTCCGCTTGCACCTTGCCGCTTCGACGCGATTTTGTTCGAAGGCGCCCCCGCGCGCATCCGCTGGATACGCGACGCTTTTGGCGAGTGAGCGTGGCGGATGCGGCCGACGCTCGATACAATACGCCGCAAGTCGGCGCGGTCCGCCTCGAGAGATTTCCAGGTGCGCCCTCGAGAACTTTTCGGGATGCGTGTGACTCATAGGGTTGATAGCGTGCGAACGCGCGTGCAATCTCGATGGCATTGCGCCGCGATGTGACGAGCTGGCGCGTCGACTGCGCAGTCATTGCAGGTCCGTAGTCGTTATTGATCCGCAGTTGTTATTGGTCCGCAGTTGTTATTGGTCCGTCACGGGGAGAGGATGGAATGCGACGCACACTTTGGGTATGGATACTGGGAAGCGCGGCCTTGCTGAACGCGGGTTGTGCCGCGGTGGTCGTGGGTGGCGCGGCAACCGGCGTCGCGCTGGTCGAGGATCGCCGCACGGTCGGCACCGTGACGGAGGATCAGTCCATCGAGCTGAAAGCGGGCAACCGGATCGGCGAACGGTACGGCAACGCGCATATCAACGTGACGAGCTACAACCGGATGGTGTTACTGACGGGCGAGGCGCCCGATGCCGCGGCGAAGTCCGAGATCGAGCGTATCGTGCGGGCCGTTGAAAACGTGCGCGGCACGTACAACGAAATTCATGTCGGGCCCAACAGCTCGTTTTCCGAGAGGACCGGCGACGCGTTCGTGACCTCCAAGGTCAAGGCGAGATTCGTCGATGCGCAGAAGTTCAATCCGCTGCACGTCAAGGTTGTCACCGAACGCAGCGTGGTTTACCTCATGGGGCTCGTCAAGCGCCAGGAAGCCGCGGACGCGACCGAAGTCACGCGCACGACGAGCGGGGTGCAGAAAGTGGTGCGCGTGCTCGAGTATCTCGACTGACCGTCGCGACGCCGCCGCGCATGATCGCGCCACCGGAATTTGAACGGAGGATATGCGCGCCCGAAGTAATCAACGCGCGCGCGAATAACCTTGCGCGGCCCCTGGTGTTCACAAACGGCGTATTCGATGTGCTGCATCGAGGGCATGTGACCTACCTCGCGCAGGCGCGCGAATTTGGTGCAAGCCTGCTGCTGGCGCTCAATTCGGACGCGTCCGCGCGCCGCCTGGGCAAGGGCGCCGACCGTCCCGTCAACGGGCTGAATGACCGGCTCGCGCTGATTGCCGCGTTGCGGTCCGTCGACCTGGTTACCTGGTTTGACACCGATACGCCGCTCGACTTGATACGCGCCGTACGGCCGGACATTCTGGTCAAAGGCGGCGACTGGCAACCGGATGCGATCGTAGGCGCGCCGGACGTGCTGGGTTGGGGCGGGACGGTCCACTCGATCCCGTTTCTTCATGACCGCTCCACCACTGCGTGGCTGCGGCAGGTTCGCGGCAGTCCATCCTAGTTGTCGCTGAAAAGCGGACCGTTACCCTAGCTCCAAACATTGTCCTCGATACCCGAGTTGGCAGAAAATTCGCGTTGACATAAAATGATATAATTCGTAATATTATAAAATATGATATGAGGAAATATCATGGATAATATTAATAAACAACAAGTTAAAGACACACTGTCAACACGGGAAGCTGCCGTTCTATTGAGCATTTCCCTACGAACAGCGCAGCTTTGGGTTGAAAGTGGCGTACTGCGCGCCTGGAAAACCGCAGGCGGCCACCGCCGGATCCTCCGCACTTCGGTGGAAGCACTGTTGCGCGAGCGCGCCGAGGCAGTCGCACCGGCAGACGCGGCCGGCAAGCCGGAAATCCTTGTGGTCGACGACGACCCGGTGTTGCTCAAGGTCTACGAAGGAATGCTTGGCCAGATGCACCCGCCGGTGAGCGTCGTGCTGGCGCAAAACGGCTACCAGGGACTGATACAGATTGGCAAACGTCCGCCGCGTATTCTGATCACGGACCTGGAGATGCCGGGGCTCGACGGCTTCCAGATGCTTGCCACGCTGCGCCGTGATCGCAACCTCGCCGGCATGAGCATCATCGTCGCGAGCGGACTCGCGCCCGAGATGATCGCGGCGCGTGGCGGATTGCCGGGAGACGTGACGCTGCTGCCCAAACCCGTGCGGTTCGAGACGCTGGCCCCACTGATACAGGCGCAGATCAATACGCCGGTCGCCAGCGCAGCGCGCCGCAGTCTCAATCGTCCGCGGTCGTTTGCGAGCGTGGCACGCTGACGAGGCACCCGACAACACACCCTCAGGCCGCGCCGCTCGTGTCAACGCCGCGACGTTCGCTGATGGAGGGGTGGATTGCCGAGGCCACCCGCGCCGCGCCCGACGCGCGCGTCAATCTGGCGCTGTTCGCACTGATCCTGCTGGTCGGCATGTGGTGGGCCGTGCTCTCTCTCAACGCGCAGGACAGGAACCGCGCGGAGGAAGCGGCTCTGCTGACAACCGCGAATCTCGCGCGCGTGGTGGAAGAGCACGCAGTCCGGTCGTTGCGAACGATCGAACAACTGATATCCCTCGTTGAAACCGAGCAGCAGCGCGCCGGAAAAGATTTCGACTTTCAGTCGTTCATCCGCACGGCGCATGTCGATCCGAAACTGGTCACCGGAATTCGCGTTCTCGATGCCGGCAGCACGCTCTCCGACGCGACGCTTCAGCCCCCCCCTGCTGTCAGCGCGGATGACCGCGGCCCGCCCGGGTTCGGCAATCGCGTGATCCGCATTCCCCGCTCGGTGCCGGGCGGAGCACCCGGTCACTGGATCGTCAGCATTTCCTCCCACGCGAAGAGCCGCGTTAACGACATAAACAGCGCGATCGTTGTGCATGTCGATTCGGACTATTTCTCGGCGCTCTACAAGACCATCGATCTCGGCGCGCATGGTGTCATCAATCTGGTCGGCACGGACGGGTATGTCCGCGCGCAGGCCCACGGGGCGACCGCCGGCATCGACCGCGACATCAGCACCAGCCGGATATTCCAGGCCTCACAGCGGGAGCCGGCCGGCAGTCTCCGTTTTGTCGGAGCCATGGATGGCGTGGCCAGATTCGGTTCCTATCGCGCGATTTCGGGTTATCCGTTGATGGTCATGGTCGCGATGGGCGAAAAAGACGTGCTGGCCGATTCGGCCCGGCTCGAGCGCCGCATGCTGCTTGCGGGCGCTCTGGCCACCGTGCTGATACTGCTTGCCGTTGCCTACCTCATTCTCCTCGTTACGCGGGAACGCACGGCCAATGCGCAAGCCGCGCGCGCCGGTCTCGAACAGGTCGCGCTGCTGGACAGCATTCCGGACGTGGCATGGCTCAAGGATCACGCGGGGCGGTTCGTCGCGGTCAATCGCGCATTCCGCGAAAGTTTTGGTGTGGGTGCCCGGAGCGTAAGCGGACTGGCGGACAGCGATATTTTTCCCCCGGCGCTGGCGGCAAAATTCGCCGCCGAAGAGGCGCGGGTCATGACGACGCGTTCGACCACCCGGGAGGAAGAAGTGCGTACGCACGGGGACGAATTGCAGTGGATCGAAACCGTCCGGGTGCCGATCGTCGATGCCGCCGGATGCGGTATGGGCACCGCCGGCATAGCGCGAGACATTACCGAGCGGCGCCGGCTGGAACAGGAACACGCCGAACTCGAGCGCCGCAATCAGTCGTTGATCGATGCGGCTCCGATCGCCGTCGTCGCGCTCGACCAGCGCCTGCGCGTCACCCTGTGGAATCGCGCCGCGGAAGCGCTCTGGGATCGCAGCCAGGCGGATGCCGTGGGTCAACCGGCGCCGTTCGACCCGGCTGATGACGTGGACACGGCAGCAGCGCTGCACGATCGCCTGCGGCGCGGCGAGTCCGCCACCGACGTGCAGCTGCGATGCCGGCGCAGCAATGGATCGACAGTCGAAATCAGCGTGTCGTTCGCGCCGATGCGCAACCCCCAGGGCAGGCTTGCCGGCACGGTCTGCTTCTGCCTCGACGTAACCGAGAGAAACCGCAGCCGCCGCGCACTACGCGAATCGGAGGAGCGATTCCGCATGCTCGCCGAGGCGGTCGATGAGGTGTTCTTTGTCTACGATCCGGCGGCAAACCGCTATCTGTACGTGAGCCCGGCCTACGAAACGATCTGGGGCCGCTCGTGCGAATCCCTGTACCATCGTGCGGGATCGTGGCGGGACGCGGTCCACCCCAAGGACGGCGCCGGCGTCGAAGCGGCGACCCACGCCGTCGGCCGCGGCGAGAAAGCGAACGCTGAATTCCGCGTCATCCGGCCCGATGGCGGCGTGCGACATGTGCGCACCCACAGTTACCCGGTGCGTCGCGACGATGGCGAACTGCTGGTGTGCGGCGTGGTCAACGACGTTACCGCCGAAAAACTGGGGGAACACGTTCGCGGCGTCAATCGTGAACTCGAGCGCCGCATTGCCGAACGCACCGCGTTGATCCGGCAGCATCGCGACGTGTTGCTGCGCCTGGCGGGTGAGGACATGAGCGGATATTCGGCGGCGCTCGGCAGAATACTCGCGTCCGATGCGGAAACGCTCGGCGTCGAGCGGGTGAGCTTCTGGCGCCTGCGTGAGAACAATGCCGCAATTGCCTGTGAAATGCTCCACGTGCGGGCGCGGTCCGGCCCGGACGGGGATTTCACGGGAACGACGCTTTCTGCCGCGGACTATCCGGCGTATTTCAACGCGCTGCTGATGAACCGGCCCATCGTGGTCGCTCATGCGCGGACCGACGTGGCCACCCGGGAATTCGCCGAATCCTACCTCGACCCGCTCGATATCAGTTCCATGCTCGACGTGCCGGTATGGTTCGAAGGCAACCTGTTCGGAGTCGTCTGCCACGAACATACCGGCCCGCCGCGCGAGTGGGGTGTCGAAGACGTCGATTTCGCCGTATCCGTCGCCAATCTCGTCGCACTGGCGCTGGAGGCCCGGAAACGCCAGGAACTCATAGGGGCACTCGCGCAATCCGAGGAGCGACATCGCACGGCATCGCGATTCCTCGATTCCGTCATCGAAAACATACCGAACATGATTTTCGTGAAAGACGCGGCAGACTTGAAGTTCATACGGTTGAACGCGGCGGGCGAGCGGCTCCTGGGGTATCCCCGGGCCGCGCTGACAGGCAAGTCCGATTTTGACTTCTTTCCGCGGGAACAGGCGGACGCGTTTACTGCGAGGGATCGGGAGACGCTGGCATCCGGCTCGAGGACGACGGTCGAAGACGAGGCCGTTACCGTGCGCGGTGGCGGTGAACGGCGATTGCGCACGCACAAGGTGCCGGTACTCGATGCCAACGGTGTTCCGGCCTATCTGCTGGGCATATCCGAGGATGTCACGGAAATGAAAATGGCCGAGCGCCAGCTCCGGGACGAGCAGCAGCGGCTGGAACTCGCGTTGTATGGCGGCGATCTCGGACTCTGGGACTGGCATATTCCTTCCGGGCGCATTACGTTCAACGAGCGCTGGACGACCATGCTCGGTTACCGGGACGATGAAATCGCCACCGATGTTGAAGGCCGTACACGCTTGATCCATCCGGAAGACAGCGCGCAGGTCGAGGCCGCCGTCACCGCACACTGGCTCGGGAAGACCGCGGCCTACGAAGCCGAGTACCGCATGCGGAGAAAAGACGGCAGCTGGTGCTGGATTCTTGACCGGGGCAAAGTCGTGGAGCGTGATGCCGCAGGCAATCCGGTCCGGGCCGCGGGAACGCATCTCGACATATCGGGGCGCAAACAGGCGGAATCCCACATCATGCGGCTGAACGCCGAACTCGCATTCTCGAACCGGGAACTCGAGGCCTTCAGCTACTCGGTGGCGCACGATTTGCGCGCGCCGTTGCGGGCGTTGTCGGCGTTCAGCGGGATACTGCTGGAAAATCATCGCGAAGAAGTTTCACCGCAGGCGGCGGACGCGTTGTCCCGAGTCCGGTCCGCGGCACACCGCATGTCCGAGCTGGTCGACGGACTGCTCTCGCTTTCGCGCGTCGCAAGAACGGACATCAACACGGACGCGATCAATATGGCGGATTTTGCCAGGGAGTGCGCGCAGGAATTGCGACGGACAGAACCGGGGCGCCTCGTCGACATCGTCATTCCGCCCGCGATACCGGCTACCGGCGATCCGACGTTGTTAAAAATCGCCGTATCGAATCTGATCGGCAACGCATGGAAATTCACCGCGCGCAGTCGGCCGGCGCGCATCGAGGTCGGCATGATCCGGCACGACGGCGAACCCGTCTTTTACGTTCAAGACAACGGCGCGGGATTCGACGCCAACTACGCGCACAAGCTGTTCGAGCCGTTTCAGCGCCTGCACTCCGCCGAAGAATTCCCGGGCATCGGGATCGGACTCGCCACCGTTAAACGCATCGTCGAGCGGCACGGCGGTCGTCTGTGGGCCGAGGGCGCACCGGAGACCGGCGCCCGATTTTCGTTCACGCTCGCCTTTCGCAACGACCGGCGCGCAACGTGACGCGCCGACCCCGGCGAGCGATGCGTCAGGCGCCTTTGGCGTCGCCGCCCGCCGGGCAGGTAACTGCCCGTATTTCGGTGCCGGCAAAGTCCGGCTGCAAGGCGGTAATCTTCGCCACCGTGTCAGGACCCGGTTCACGCACGAAGTAGACGACCTGCTTCAGAAAATTCTCGCGCCGCTCCATGACGGCAGATCGCACCCCTTTGTCCCGGATACCGGAGTAAAAGGCACGGGCTGCTTCTTCCGACTTGAAGATACCGAGCGACACCGCAAAGCGCCACTGGCCGGGATCCTGCACGACGAAGAAATCCGCGACGCCGAGCGCCTTCAACTCCCCGATTTTCTTGTCGGCTTCGGACTTGGTCTTGAGCGGCGGAATGTAAACCCAGTACCCGCCGGCGTCCGTCACGGTGCGTTGCAGTTGTGCAGGGGGCAGGTCCAGGCTGTTGATCGCCGCGTCTGCGCGCGCCACATCCGGTCCTGCAAAAGTGCCCCACTCGATACAGGCCGTTATCGCCGGCTTCACCGCCACCGGCGCGGGTTTGGGCGCGGAAACGACCGGCGGTCGCACAAGTTGAATTTTCTCCGGGCTGATCTGCAGCAAAGGCAATTGCTGATCCACGTGCGCGCCCTGCCCGACGAGCAGCGCGTAGGCAAACAATCCGATATTGGCGAGTATCAATGCCAGAAATAGCGCTCGCATGGCGGTTCTCGGTTACCCGGCGTCCCGGGCGATCCGCAGCAATCCTTCGAGAACGAGATTATCCACCGGCGCGACACGCGCGTTAAGCCTGTTTTCAATCGTCGCGCAAGCCCCGCCGGACAGAACGACAAGCGGCTCGCCCTGGCCGGCCTCCGCCATGTACCGCAGCATGCGGTCTACCGTGCCTGCAAGCGCATTGGCGATGCCGCTCGCAATCGCGTCTTCGGTCCGATCGGGAAAAAAGCGAAACGCGCCGTCCTTGTCGGGCAATTGCGCGGTATTGCGGGCAAGCGAACCTCGCATGAGATCGGGACCCGGCACGATGCAGCCACCGAGAAACACGCCCTCCACGCTCAGCGCATCCACCGTCATCGTCGTGCCTACGTTGACCACCACACACGCGGCGCCGAACAGGTGCCAGGCGCCGATGAGTCCTGCCCACCGGTCCGCGCCGAGTTGCGATGGCACGGCGTAACTGTTGCGCACGCCGCATTGCCGCGCGACCGCTTCGGCCCACACGACGCTGGCATTCAACTGCGCGACGGCCGAAACGAGGGCGTCTCGCACCTGCGGACCGGCAACGTTCGATACGATGACAACGTCCGCGCGCGCCCCTTCCCACTCCAGGCGCAATGTCGCGGCCGACGCCGTATCGACCTGGCCCTGCCGCACCCAGCCCGCATCGTCCGCAAAGCCCCACTTGATGCGGGTGTTACCGGCGTCAATCGCCAGGACGTTCACGAAGGTACTCCGTGGCCCGCCCGAGCCGCCGGCGCGGCGCGCAAGCTCACCTCCCCGCTATGGACGTGCCGCAGACCGTGCGGGGTCTCCACGATCAGCGCACCGTCGACGCCGACGCCACGTGCGATTCCGTTCCAGGCCGGTGCGCCCGGCGCGCGCAATACCACCGCGCGATCCTGGTGGGCGTGATAA
>CAZMBS010000107.1:0-10872 GCA_964564295.1 uncultured Streptomycetaceae bacterium | reverse complement strand
ATACTCGCGCGGAAAACCGGCAGGCCGGTGAAACTCATCCATACCCGGGAGGAGGAGTTTCTCGCGAGCCACCCGCGCATGCCCATGCGCTACTGGGTGCGGCTCGGATTCCGCAAGGACGGGCGCGTGATGGCGAAGGAAATCCGCATGATCGCGGACAACGGCGCATACACCGGAAAATCGCAGGCCATCCTCGGTGCCGCCAGCGTGCGCCACGACGCGCTGTACAAGTATCCCTGCGTGCGCGGTGATTCGACGCTGGTGTACACGAACCTCGTGCCGACCGGCGCGTTTCGCGGGTTCGGCAATCCGTCGGCGGACTGGGCGGTCGAGCAGGCCTGGGATCTCGCAGCCGAAAAACTGCGGATGGACGTTTTCGATCTGCTCAAACTGAACGCGGTCGATCCGGGCGACGTTTCGCCGCACGATCACAGGATCACCACGTGCGAGTTGCGGCAGTGCCTGGACAAATCCGCGGACTTGATCGGGTGGAAAGCCAAGCGCGCGGCGCGCAAGCGGGATCGCGGACTCGGCATGGGGTGCAGCGTACACGTGAATGGACGCAGAAGCTTCGGCGACTGGGACGGCAGTTCGGCGATGGTGCGCGTGAACGAGGACGGCCGCGCGACGGTCATCACCGGAGAAGGCGAGATCGGCCAGGGCAATCTCACGGTGCTGCGCCAGATCGCCGCCGAAGCGCTGGGCCTGCCGTACGAGGACGTGGACATCACGCGGCCCGATACCGATCTGCAACCGCATTCGCTGGGCGCGCTCGCAAGCCGGCTCACCTACGTGGCGGGCAACGCGGTGAAAAACGCCGCGGTGTCGGCGCACGGGCAGCTGATGGAGGCGGCTGCCGCGCAGTTCCACCTGCCGGCCTCGGAACTGATGATCGTCAACGGACAGATCGGACCGAAAACGGGGCCCGAAACCGCCTACAAGCCGGTCGCGGCGGTGGTGCGCGCGGCGATCTACCGGCGCGACGGCCAGCCGATCATCGGCGTCGGCACGTTCGACAATCCTTCGGACTTCCCGGACCACAGCCGCTACGGCAACGAGTCCGGCGCTTACAATTTCACGGCGCAGGCGGCCGAAGTCGAAGTCGACCGCGACACCGGCGAAATCAGGCTCGTCGAGATCGCCTCCACCGTGGACTGCGGCACGGTCATCAACCCCGCCACCGCGGTCGGTCAGGTGCACGGCGCGGTGGCCCAGGGTATCGGACTCGCGATGCTGGAGTACTTCGACTGGTACAACGGTGCGCCGACCGATCCGAATTTCAAGGACTATCCGTTGCCCGGCCCCGCGATGATGCCGAAACTTCACGTCGCGTTCGCGGACTCGTACGAGCCGTCCGGCCCGTACGGCGCGAAAGGGCTCGGCGAAATCGGACTCGATGCGATCCCGGCGTGCATTGCAAACGCCGTGGCGGACGCGGTCGGCGTGCGCATCCATACGTTGCCCATTACCGCGGAAAAAGTCCACCGGGCGCTGCATCCCGAACAGTACGCGAGCGAGATAACCGCCGCGCCGTCGGCGCCCACGGGCTCGCTGTGGACGCGACTCGGCGCCGGCAAGCCGTCCGGCGCCCGTGCGGCCCCGGCAGAAATGCTGTTTCCGAAATCCATCGAAGATGCCGTGCAACTGTACGCCGCCGGCGACGCGGCGCTGGTGGGCGGCGGTACGGCGCACGCGCTGCGACGCGAGCGCTCGGGTTTCCCGTTCACGAAGCGGCTGATCGCCCTCAAAGGCATACCGGCGCTGCACGGACTTGCGGTCGACGGGCACGGCACGCTGACGATGGGCGCGATGGTGCATCAGCAGGCGCTCTACGACCACCCGAATATCCGCGAATGGCACGCCATCGGCGACGCGCTCGACGGCGTCGGCCACACGCGCATCCGCCGCATGCTGACGGTCGGCGGCAGCGTGGCGCCGTTGATCGCCGGGTTCGATCTGCCGCTCGCGCTGCTCGTGCTGGGGGCGCGCGTGACGCTCGCCGGTCCCGACGGGCGGCGCACGATCACGCTCGACGAAGCGTTCTCGAAACGCCTCGCGAAACACGAGATCGTGCTGTCGGTCTCCGTCGATCCGCTGACCGCGCGCACGGGCTCGAGCTTCTTCAAGTACATGGCCCGCGGCGCCCTGGAAATTCCGACCGTGAACACCGCGGCAACGGTGTCGCTCAAGTCCGACGGCACCTGCGCTGCGGCGTGCGTCGCGGTCGGCGCCGTGAGCCGGAACCCGATTCTGCTGCGGCTGCCGTCGCTCGCCGGCCGGAAACTTGACGATGATCTGGTTCGAGACGCCGTCGCCCCGGTTCGCGATCTTGCGGAACCGATCTCCGACGTGCGCGGCTCGGCGCGCTACAAGCGTCTGATGGCCGTGGAATTCGCCGTGCGCGCGATACGGCGTGCCGCGCAGCGCGCGGGCTGACCGCATCATGCCGGGCAATCCGCGCTGCCTCGACATGCACGCCCACCACGTCGGGCAACCGGTGGTGGATCGCATCCGCGCCGACGGCGCGCGCCACGGCATCCGGGTCGTGCAATCGGAAGACGGCGCCACCCGCCTTGACGTCGCCGGGAGGCTGACCGGCATGCCGCTGCTGCCGACGCTGATCGGCGATGACGCGCGGCTGAAATGGATGGACGAAGCCGGCATCACGGTACAACTGCTGTCCGGATGGATGGACCTCGCGGCCTATCATCTACCCGCGGAGTCCGGCGCGTGGTTCGCGCGCGTGCAGAACGAGGCGCTCGCCGATCTCGTTTCGAAGCGGCCGGACCGGTACTGCGCAGCGGCGATGGTGCCACTGCAGGCACCCGATGCCGCGGTGGCCGAGCTGCGGCATGCGGTGGAGGCGCTCGGGCATCGCGCGGTGCAGATCGGCGCTCGGGTCGAAGAAGAGGGACTCGATGCGCCGACGTTCGATCCGTTCTGGCGAACCTGCGCGGAACTGAACGTGCCGGTGATCGTCCATCCGGCAGATCTCACGGTGCCGCCGCGCATCCGGCGCCTGTTTCTGCAGATACTGGTCGGGAATCCGAGCGAGACCACTTATGCCGCGGCGGCGCTGCTGCTCGGCGGCGTATTCGACCGCTTCCCCGGTCTCAGGGTATTGCTCGTTCACGGCGGCGGATGCGTGCCCTACCAGTTCGGGCGCATCGATCGCGGCCGCACGACCGCGCCTGCGTTCGCGCGCGGCACCGTCAAATCGCCGCTCGATCGGTACGCGCGCAACCTGTATTACGACACCGTGCTGCACGACGATGCGGCGCTGCGTTATCTCGTCGAGCGCGTCGGCCCGGCCCAGGTCGCGCTCGGCAGCGACTATCCGTTTCCCCTTCGGGATCTGGAGCCGGTAAAAACAGTGAATAATATCAAAGGGTTATCGGACTCGGCGCGGCAGGCGCTGCAATGGGACACCGGCGCGACGTTGTTGGGACTCACGTAGCGGGAGCAAATCGCCATGGACCGAATCAAGTTGGCAATCGTCATCTGCGCTTGCGCGGCTCCGGCAATCGTGCCCGCACAGAATTATCCCGCGGGGCCGGTGCGCGTGATCGTGCCGTTCCCGGCCGGCGGCGGCGTCGACAGCGCAGGTCGCATGGTCGCGCAGCGACTGACCGAAGCGCTCGGCAAATCGTTCGTGATCGAAAACCGCGCGGGTGCAAACGGCATGATCGGCAGCGAACTCGTCGCCAAAGCGCCGAAGGATGGCTATACGCTCATGGTGAACGGCGCGAATTTCGTCACGACGCCGAGCCTGTACGCGAGGACGTCATACGACGCTGTCCGCGATTTCGACCCGGTGAGCCTGATCGCGCTCGGCCCGAACGTGCTCGTCGTGCATCCTTCGCTGCCGGTGAAGTCGGTCAAGGAATTGATCGCGCTCGCGAAATCCAAGCCGGGTGAAATCGGCTTCGCCGGTTCGGGCAGCGGCAGCACGCCGCATCTCGCCGGCGAACTCTTCAACACGCTCGCCGGCGTGAAAATGATCCATATCCCGTACCGCGGTTCGGGTCCGGCGATGATCGGGCTGCTCGGCGGCGAGGCGATGGTGATGTTCCTGCCCGCGATCAACGCGGGGCCGCACGTGAAAACCGGGCGCATACGCGCGGTCGCGGTGACGAGCACCGTGCGCCTGCCGGCGATGCCCGATCTGCCGACCGTCGCCGAAGCGGGCCTGAAAGGCTACGAATCGAGCCAGTGGTACGGCATGCTGGCGCCCGCGGGCACGCCGGCGGAAATTCTGAACCTGCTCAACTCCCACATCGCGAAAATCATGCGATCGCCCGACCTGAAGCAGCGCCTGACCGACGACGGCATCGTGCCGATCGGCGGGACGCGCGATGCGTTCGGCGCCCACATCCAGTCCGAACTCGCGAAGTGGGCGAAGGTGATCCGGCAGTCCGGCGCGAAGGTGGACTGATCGCGGACGGCGGGCCGCGCCGGGCTAGTTGTACTTCCTGACCACCTCGATCAGCTCGTCGCTCGGCACGAGCTGGTTCGAGTCGACCTTCATGTAGCGGATGATGCCCTGCTTGTCGATCACGAACCAGGAGCGCTTCGACCGCAGGTAGGCCGCGATGCGCGGCGAGTTGACCATCGCAGGATCGTCGTTCAGCGTCTCGTAGGCTCGCGACATTTCGCGTCGTCCGTCGGAGAGCAGCGGATACGTGAGTCCGAGCTGCCTGGCCCACGCCTGGTTCGCGGCATTGAAGTCCACACTGACGCCCAGAACCTGGGCGTTTACGGCTTCGAACTTGGGAAGATCCAGTTGAAAGCCGAGGGCCTCCTGCGTTCACGACTTGGTGAACGCGCCGATGTAGAAAAACACCACGACCGACTTCTTTCCGGCGAAATCCGACAGCCGCACGTTGTTCGGCCCGGTCGAGGGCAGCGAAAAATCCGGCGCCTTGTCGCCGACCTGCAGCGCAAGGCCCGCCTGCGACGCGAGCAGCAGCGCGCCCGCGAGCAGCAATCTCAATTGTTGCATCATGATGTTGTTCTCCTGTTATCGGGGGATTTCCGCCACGAGGGACCGGATCAGTTTACGCATGTCCGGCCGATCGAGCTCGAGCGGACCGAACGCGGTCGCGGCGATGTTCCGCCGACGGTCAATGATAACCGTCGTGGGCACTCCCCGCACGTGGACTTTTCGCGCGAACGCCATGCCCGCATCGTGCGCAGCCGGCATCGTGAATGCATGCTCGTCCAGAAAACGCCTGGCCGCCGATGCGTCTCCGTCGAGAGACACTGTCAGCACCACGACGTCCCGCGCCGGGAGCCCCTGGTGTGCCTTCTGCACGGAAGGCATTTCCAGTCGGCAGAGGTCTCACCACGTCGCCCAGAACCGGATCACGATCACCTTGCCCTGCATGTCCGACGCGCGCAGCGTGCCGCCGCGCACGTCGGTGAGGGCGAAGTCCGGCATGGTCATGGGCTGTGCCGGCGCGACGAGTTTCGCCGGCCCTGTGAACGGGCTCCCGGCGGCGGCCGCGATCGCAGCGTGCGACAGCAGCACCGCGACAAAAATACGCCGCGCCAAGCGCATTGGCGTCACATCGCACGCAGTCATGGACGGATCGCGGCGGCCTTGCGCCGCGCGCGCAGCTGATTCACGTCGCGCCAGCCGTCGCGGCTCGCCACGCCGCCGCGCACCGCACCGGCCTCGATGTTGCCGAACAGCAATTCGTACCCGGGCGGCAGCGGGCGGCTGCCCGGCACCGCGAGCCACAGCCGCAGCAGCAGCCGCTTTTTTTCCTTTTCGACGTGATCCACGTAGCTCGTGCGCGCGTGGTAGGTCAGGTGGTTGTTGAGCAACTGGATATCGCCCGGCTCGAACGCCATGTCGAGCGCGAGTTCCTCGGCAAGATCCCCGAACAGGTCGAGCGCTTCGTGCTGCGCATGCGTGAGACGCGGCACTTCCGGGAACTCCTGCGCGAAGCGGATGTACGCAGGCGAGAACATGCCCGTGAAATGCCCGTCGCGAAATCCGAAAATCGGTTTGGGGTACGCGCGCGCCTCGCCCGGCTGCTCGTCACCCTGCCGGCTGTTGTACCAGTCGCCGTAAAAAACTTCGATGAGGTCGGGCCGGCGGCCCAGCACGGCGTTGTGAATCGCCGCCGCGCTCACGATGCGGCTCGTGCCGCCGGACACCGCCTTGCGCACGCACAACAGACCGACGATGTCGCAACGATCCCCATGAAACGGCAGTTCGCGGGAGGTCTTCGAGCCGCGCAGCTTCGTGTTCTCGACGCTCTGTCCCTCGTCCTCGACGATGCCCAGCAGTTCCCCGCGACCGCCTTGCGACAGCGCCGTTCCGAGATGCGCGCCGATGCCCCAGTAGGCCAGCCGCATTTCGTCGAGCGTGTAGTTGGTGGGCAGTCCGCGCAGCAGCACAATGCCGCGGCCGGTTTCCAGCTCGCGGGCAACGGCCGCGAGTTCCCGTGCAAACACCGGCATCGGGAAATCTTCGCGCGTCACGTCGAGCCAGTCGAGCCCCCGCTGTTTCACGGCGCGCACCGCGGCGTCGATCTCCGCGAGCTCCACCGGCGCAAATCGCCTGATCCAGTCCGTCGATTGCGCAAGTTCCGCGCCGTTCCACGCGAACGGTGCGACGATCTCCCGGTGCTTTTCCATCGGCATCGCCATCCTCACTGCGGCTTGATCCCGGCCGCCCGGATCAACCGGCCATAGCGGGCCACCTCGGACTTGATGAGCGCCGCAAACTGCTCGGGCGTGTCGCCGATCGGCTCGAATCCCTCCCGGGCCAGCGTATCACGCACTTCCGGCGTGTGCAGCGTCCGAATGATCTCGCCATTCAGCCGCTGCACGATCTCGCGCGGGGTTGCGGCCGGCGCGAGCACGCCGCGCCAGTTCACGAGGGAATATTCGCGCAGCCCGCCTTCGGCCATGGTCGGAATCTCCGGCGCGAGCCCCGATCGTTTCGGCCCGGTCACCGCGATGGCCTTCAGGCGGCGGTCCCGCACATGAGGCATCGCAATCGCGAGGTCCGCGATCATCGCGTCGACCTGCCCGCCGATGAGTTCGGTCAGCGCCGGGCCGGTGCCCTTGTACGGCACACCGATCATGTCGATCGCCGCAAGCGCCTTCATCAGTTCACCCGCGATGCCCGACATGCTCGTCGGTCCCGATGTGGCGTACGTCAGCCTTCCCGGGCGCGCTTTCGCCAGTGCGATGAAATCGCGCATCGTGGTTCCCGGCACGGACGGATGCACGGCGAGCACGTTGGGACCGCTCGACACGCTGGTCACCGGCGCGAAGTCCCGCACCGGATCGTACGGCAGTCGCGTATTGAGGCTAGGCGCGAACGCAAGCGTGCTCGTCGACGCCATCACGATCGTGTAGCCATCCGGCGGCGCCTTGGCACAAGCCTCGAGCCCTATCGTGCCACCGGCCCCGCCGCGATTTTCGACCACCATGGTCTGCCCCAGCCCGGGGGCGATTTTCTGCGCGATGAGGCGCGTGACAAGATCGTTGGCACCGCCGGGCGCAAACGGCACGATGATCCTGACCGGCTTGACGGGATAGCCTTGCGCCACCGCGACCGGAACCCCCGCGGCGGCAAACAGCACCAGTACTGCGAGCATCACACGCATGCGCCGTTCTCCGGGTTTCTTCCGCTATTTTCCGGCATCGCCCGGCCGGTAGCGCGTCTCGGGCTTGAGTCCCTTGCGCCGCGCCTTTTCGCTCGTGCGCCCGTTCTCAAGGTACCGACCTTCCACCGCGCGCTGCGCGGCAGCATCCCACTGCGGCAGCCAGTCGCCGTCGGGCCGCCCGAACCACGGCGACTGCGGGCGCAGCGGCGGCAGGCCGAGCTCTTCCCAGATCTGCTTCGCGCGCCGCATGTAGGCCTCCTTCGGCAGCGCGAGCGGCGGCAGTTCTTCCTTCATCGTGGCGTCGAGGAGCAGCGTCGCTTCCTCGCGCTCCGCTTCGTGCTCGCGCTCCGGGCCATGGCCCGGGCTGCGGTAGTTCAGGACCTGCAGATCGCATGCGGGGTTCATGCGGAACGCGATCGCCCAGAACACGGCATCGGAATTGTCCGGGTCGATGTCGTCGTTCACGCCGATGCAGATCTTGCCGCAGTCGGCGCGCAGGCTCGCCGCGCCCGCGAGCGCGCGCCAGATTTCGGTCCGCGGGGTGTTTTTCTCGAAAGTCACGATGATGATCCGCCGCAGCGCGGTCATGCGTTCGTGCAGCGTCACGGCCTTTACGCCGCGCACGCCCAGCGTCGTGCGCAGGTGCGTGAGAAACATCGGTTCGTAGGCGACGCGCTTCATCGCGCTCGATTCGCTCGGCGTCACCTGGCTCAGATACGACGCCACCACTGCGTTTTTCCGGTGCGTGATCGCGGTGACCCGCATCGGCATGTTGTACTCCTCGACCGCGATATGACCGTGCGACTCGCCGAACGGGCCCTCGGGTTCCAGATACTCGGTGTCGATCAGCCCTTCGATCACGATCTCCGCCTCGGCGGGTACCAGCAGGTCGACCGTTTTCGCACGCACGAGGTTCACGGGGCCGCCCGCCAGCCCGCCCGCAACCTCCATCTCGTCCACGTCGATCGGCAGTTTCTGCGGTCCGACGAACGCCACGCACGGCGGAGCGCCGAGCACGATCGCGCACGGCATGGTCCGGTCGCCGCGCTGCTGGTGCTTGAGATAGTGACGGTAGCCGCCCGCGCCGCCGACGCGCGTCGCCATCCGGATGACCAGCCGGTCCGGCGCCTTGAGCCCCGCGCGGTAGGTGCCGTGATTGTGTATGCCGGTGTCCGGATCCTTCGTGATGACGTTGGTCGCCGTCAGCGTCGGCGCGCTGTCGAAACCCGGCGTCGAAACCGGAATCGGCAACGCGTCGAGTCCCTTGCCCGCGCCGCGCAACGCCGCGCCGCGAATCACCACGTCCTGGCACGGCGCGCGTTTCACGAGACGCGGCTTCACCGGGTTCGCGACGGCGTGATCCCACTTCGACTGCACCCGATCCGCCGGAACGCCCATGCCGAGGCGATAGATCTCCCGGTTCGCGGCAAACGCGCCGACGACCACTGGAAATTCGTAGCGTCGGCCGCGCCCGTCTACGACGTTCGTGAACAGGAAAGCCCGGCGCTGCGCCTCGTCGATGCCGCCGACGAACTGCCAGCGCACCAGCGGATGGATTTCCGCATCCTTGTCGATCGGCCGGTCGATGACGCGCAGCAGACCCTTGCTGCGCAACAGTTCGAGATGCTGTTGCAAATCGCGATAACGCCCGGGCGCTCGTTTCATGTGGTTGATTTTACTGATAATTTTTAACCTGATGCCGCAGTCCGATTATAGCAGCGGATCGCGCCCGGGTCGTTCGTGATACGCACGCCGTTGCATTGACAGCCCCGGAGCCGGTCATTACATTCGACCGCTTCACACGGAGGCAGGCACATGACCGGAAGCACGCTCGTGTACGACCCGACGGCACCCATGCCCGATGCGGACGGCCCGAAGCGCCGCGCGCTCGACGGCCTCGCGGGCAAGGTGGTCGGATTCATCGACAATTCGAAGCCGAACTTTAATCACCTCGTCGACGACATCGCCGAGTTTCTGCAGGCGAAACACGGCGTGAAGGCCGTGGTCAAGCACCGCAAGCGCGCCGCCTCGATACCGGCGCCCGCTGAAGTGATGAACGACATCGTGGAAAAATGTGATCTCGTCATCACGGGTTCCGGCGACTGAGGCTCCTGCACGTCGTGGAGTGTCCACGACAGTGTGACCGCCGCGAAACGCGAGGTGCCGAGCATCACCGTGTGTTCGGACGCATTCGTCGTGCTGGGCCGCGCGCAGGCGAAGTCGCTGGGACTGCCCGACAATCCGATGGCGATCGTGCCGCATCCGTTCGGGTTGCGAAAACGCGAAGAGATTCGCAAGATCGCCGAGGCGTGCGCGAACGACATCGCGACCATCGCCTGCAAAGCCTGAGCACCCGGACCGACATCATGAATGAGCCACGCACCACGACGCGGCGCGCCACCGCCGCCGAACGCGCGCCGCTCGTCGAATCCGACGACGATCTCGACGCAATCAACCGGCTCTTCCGCGAGCGCCGCTGGACCGACGGTCTGCCCATCGTGCCGCCGACGCAGGAACGCGTCGAACGCATGCTGCGGGGCACGACGCGCGCCCGCGACGAGGTCGTATCGCGCATCGCGCCGGGCTTCGGCGCGGCGACCGTGGAACGCATCGCAATCAACGCCGTGATGGCCGGTTGCGACCCCGAATACTTGCCGGTGCTCATCGCTGCGGCCGACGGACTCGCCGATCCGAAACTCAATCTGCAGGGCATACAGGCGACCACGAACCCGGTCACGATCTGGCTCATCGTCAACGGGCCGAAGGCGAAACAGCTCGAGGTCGCCTGCGGCATGAATTGCATCGGTCAGGGATACTGGGCGAACGCGACCCTCGGACGCGCGCTGCGGCTGATGCTGCAGAACGTCGGGCGCGCGCTGCCGGGCGAGATGGACCGCGCGACGCAGGGCCAGCCGGGAAAATTTTCGTTCTGCTGCGCGGAAAACGAAGCCGAGAGTCCCTGGGAGCCGCTGCACGTGGAACGCGGGTTCCGGCGCGGGCAAAGCACGGTGACGCTGGTCGGCGCGGCCGGCACGCTCAACATGAACACCCACGCGAAGGACCAGGCCGACCTGATCCGCTCGTTCGCCGACGCGATGGCGCACGCGCCGAGCAACGACTACAACCATGGGGGCGAGCCGTGGATCATACTCGGCCCCGAGCACGCGCACGTGCTGCATGCCGCCGGACTCACGAAGGCGGAAGTGAAACGCCGGCTGTTCGAGGAGTCGCGCATGTCCGCGAG
>CAZMBS010000106.1:0-10906 GCA_964564295.1 uncultured Streptomycetaceae bacterium | reverse complement strand
AGCCTCAGTGCGTTCGCGGCCGCGCGCGAGGCATTCGCGGAATACGACGCGGAGCGGAAGGCGGAGCCCCGCGCGAAGCGGCGCTGAGGCTTTTCCTGCCGGTCACCCGGTCGAGCGTGCGGCCCCGCTGCGGACGCTCCGGCCCGCGCCGCGATCAGGCGCCGAGTTTTTTCTTCAACCGGTCCTGGTACTTGTCGAGGTCGATGATGTAGCGCTCGTGCGCAGCGACGCCGACCTGTTCGACATCGTCGTAAACCCCGACGTGAAACGTAAGCTTGCGGCGATCGATGGCGACGAGCTGCGCCACGGCGCGCACTTTCTTGCCCATCGGCGTCGGCGCGAGATGGCGGATGTACACCGAGAGGCCCACCTGTCCCTGATGGGGCTTGAGATGCGGTCCGATGAGCTGGTGTGCCGTCATTTCCACAAAGCGCGTCATCGACGGCGTGGAAAACACGCGATGCTCTCCGCGCTTCGTCGTGAGCGCCTCCGTCACCTCCCACTCCTGCGTGCCCGTCATCCCGATTGCGAGGGTATCCATGATGCTTCCCGAAATAAAAAGGGGCGTATTGTAGTCGAAGCGCGTTTTCGGTCCGGCGCCGCCGTGTCCACGTCACCCCGCAAGCTACAACCGGTGCGTGCCGTCGAGCTTCCCGAGGTTGCGGTCGAACGTGCCGAGCGGAACATGGCCGGCCTTGCGCGCGATTTCGAGCACCAGGCAGTCGGAGAATCCCAACGAAGGGCGCTCGCGAAAATGCTTCAAAGCCAGCCCGACAACGTCCGGGTCCTGGAGGCTAAGCTCCCCGTGGGTCAGGAGGCGCGCAATCGCGCCTGCAATCTGAGCGGGCGTGCGATCGTATATCGCGTCCAGAACCCAGACCGTTTCCGCGAGGACGAGATGCGACACCCAGGCACCCCGTGCGATGTAGGCTTCGGCGGCAGCGACCTGATCCCTATCGTCGTGCACCAGCAGGCGCACGAGCAGATTGGTATCAACCGCGCGCATGCTTCCGGCGTATGTACTTTCTGATGCCGTCCTTCACGTTCACGGCCGGCTTCCCGGGGGGCGCGCGTTGTGGAAACAGCGCCGCTCGCACATCGGCCAAGGTATGCCGTCCAGCTCTGCGGACGACGATCTCGTCGTCCTTTTCTTCCCATTCCAGGACCGAGCCGGGCCCGACGCCGAGTTTCTTGCGAACCTCGGCAGGCACTGAAATTTGACCTTGAGCGGTCAGCTTGGATTGGGCGATGGGCATGGTTGTTACATTACCACGGTAATGCGACAAGTTCAACACAGAAGCGTTGTCACGAAAGCTCGCTTTCCGGAAAGTCCGCTGATGGTCAGAGTGAACGTGCTTACTGCGACAACGTGGATTCCCGCCGACAAGTGGCTTGAACCATTGGATTGACCGCAACCGAATTCCATCGTTTGGCGGACGCAACATCACGTAGCGCCCACATTGCTTGAACAACTTCAGGTCTCGAAAAAACCTGCGCGAGTCGAACGACGGTAAGGCCGTTCGAACTCGCGCAGTTTGAGCGGCGCGGAACGCGGTCGCTTTTAACGCTATTTGTGTGCGCGCTGCTTGTCGTGTTTCTCGCGCGCGATTTTCTTGCTCTGGCGGTCCTGGGCTTTTTCGATGTGCCGGCGTTCTTTTTTCGTTACTTTGCCGTCGGCCTTCGCCTTGTCTTCCATGCGCTGCACGCGGTCCTGGCCTTTTTGCAGGCGCGCGGCTTCCTTTTGCGTCAACTGCCCCGACTTGACGCCCTCGTCGATGCGTTTCTGCTGGTTGGCCTGGCGCTTGTCGATGCGTTCGGTCGACGTCGTGCCGGAGGACTGCGCGAGCGCGAGGCCCGGCAGCGCGGCAATCATCAGTGCGATCAGCGTGGATTTCATGTTCATGAGGTTCTCTCCCTGGGTTGGCGGCATGGGCTCATTCCCATGTTCAACCAACAACGCCGTGCCGCAAGCCCGTGTTGACTCCGAACGCGCGCGAATGTGTAAGCGATTGTAAATCGCCCACGAAAAATGCGTTCAAAAACAACAGGTTATGTGGATTCTGTGACGCGCCGCACGATCGCCGTCGCTACCACGCGGCGTCGAGCACCGCGCGCAGGAAGTCGCGCTCGCGCACGAATTCACGCCTGGGATCCGCGTTGAAGTTCTTCAGCGCGTGCGCCATGACGGCATCCATGCGCGCGCGCACGACGTCGAGTTCCGACAAGCGCACCGGCATGCCGAGCGACTTGAAGTGCCGCTCGAGCTCGTCGGCCACGGCCAATTGCGGATCGGGCGGCGACGCCCCCTCCGGCTGCACACCCAGCGCGCGCGCGATGGCCGCCATCGGCTCCGGATCGCGGTCGCCGAGCCGGCGCAACACCGTGGGCGCGAAAGCGGTGTTCGCCTCGGCCTGCGAAACCGTTTCGTGCAGATTGAACAGCGCCGTCGCAAACGCATAGGTGACGCGCGCGGGCCAGTGCTTCTTGCCGACGCCGCCGCCGTCGTCCGCATCGCGATTCTGCAGGAATGCCGCCGCGCACAATTCGATGCGCGGCGCGGCGTCGGTGTGATCCTGGAGCCGCGGCAACGCATTACGCGCGAGCCGGAACGCCTGCAGCCGGTCGCCCTCGGACAGCGGCGCCATGCGCGCTGCGCCGAGGTCCATGACCGCGCGCCAGTACACCGACACGCCGGTGTGCAGCGCGAGTCGCGGGGGCGCGGTCAGCAACGCGTCCGCATCCCAGAATACCGCCACCGGCCGGGTCTTCGGATCGAAGAACTCCATGCGATGATCGAGCGCGTCGTTCTTGACCGCCGATCCCGCGCGATTCTGCGCGGAGGTTGCCGCGGTGAGCACGTTGATGATCGGCAGCTTGCGCGCCATGAGCCGCGGGCTGATTGCGGGGCCGTTTTCCGGATACTGGGTGATCAGCGACTCGACGGGGCCCTGTTCCGCGAGCAGGATCGCCACCACGCGCGTCGCCTGCACGACGCTGCCGGCGCCGACCGCAATCAGCAGGTCCGCTTCTGCGGCGCGCGCGGCTTGCGCGGCTGCCTGCACGGCGTGGATCGGGGACTCCTTTTCCATTTCGTCGAACACGCCCCCGAGCGCGCCGCCGGCGATGCGGCCGATGCGCGCGACCAGATCGGTCTTGCGTGACACGGTGCGTCCGCACACGACGAACGCGCGTTTCGCGCCCTGGCGTTTCAACTCCGCCGGCAGGTTCTCGAGCGCGTCGCGCCCGCTGTAGAGCCGCAACGGATAGCTCACCGCGCGGAAATCGGTCGTGCTCATGGCCGGACACCATACCTGGGCTTGGGACCCACGCCGGACGCGAGCCGCGGCTGCATCGCCTTCACGAACCGGCACAGGTACGGCCGGGTCTCACGCGGATCGATGAGATCTTCGACCGCGAACGCTTCGGCGGTGAGAAACGGCGAGGTGATTTTTTTCAGTTCGGCCTCGATTTCCTTCTCGCGCCGGGCGGGATCCGGCGCGTTTTCGATTTCACGCTTGTACTGCGCGCGCACGCCGCCCTCGACCGCGAGCGATCCCCATTCGCCGGACGGCCAGGCGATCTTGAAGTCGAGGCCGTACTTGTCGATGCCGACGCCGCCGCCCATGCCGTAGCACTTGCGCGTGACAACCGAGATGATCGGCACCGTCGCCTGGCACTTGGCGTGTATCGCGCGCGCGCCCTCGCGCAGAATCGCCGCCTCCTCGGACTCCCTGCCGATCATGAATCCCGGCGCGTCGACGAAAAACAGGATCGGAATGTGAAAGCAGTCGCAGAGCTCGATGAAATGCGCCTGCTTGCGCGCGGATTTCACGTCGATGCGGCCGCCGACCATGGGATTGTTCGCGATAAACCCGACCGGAAACCCATTCAGGCGCGCGAGCGCCGTGATCGCGGAGCGGCCGTAGGACGACTGAATTTCGAACAGGGACCCGCGGTCGGCGACGAGTTCGATGACCCGGCGCATGTCGTAGGGCTTGCGCGCGTCGCGCGGCACGATGCGCACGAGTTCGTCTTCGCAGCGGTCCACGGGGTCGCCGGTGGGGACGACCGGCGGCAGTTGCCACACGTTCGTCGGCAGGTAGGCGAGGAACCGCCGGATCAACGCAAAACATTCCTGCTCGTTCGCCGCCACGTTGTCGATCGTGCCGGCCTTCTCCACCGCCACGCGCGGGCCGCCGAGCTCCTCCTTCGTGACCTTCTGACCCAATCCGCGCTCGACGATCGGCGGTCCCGATGCGAAGATCGTGCTGTTCTTCACCATGACGGACCAGTGCGCCATCACGGCGCGCTGCGCGGGCCCGCCGGCCGCGACGCCGATGACCGCGCTGACGACCGGCACGACACCGAGCAGTTCGGCGACGTTCACGCCCGGATCGTTGGTATGCCCCGGAAACACCGTGTAGCCGCGTTTCGCGGACGCAACACCGCCGCCATAGCCGTCCACGAGCCGCACGAGCGGAATGCGGTAGTGGTAAGCGAGATCATCGATGAAGCCGCCCTGACCGCCTTTTCGTCGGCCATGGCCCCAGCTCGTGCCGCCGCGGATCGTGGTGTCCTCGCCGCCGATGGCCACGGGACGGCCGTCGATTTCCGCGATGCCCATCACGTACGGCGCGGGTGTGACTTTCCGGAGCTTGCCGTCGACGTATTCACCCTTGCCGGTCAGCTTGCCCACTTCCTGGAACGAGCCCGCGTCGACGATGCCCGCGATGCGTTCGCGCACCGTCAGGAAGCCCTTGTCGTGCCGGGCCTTGACGGCCTCGGCGCCACCCATTTCATCGGCCCACTGCCGGCGACGGCGTATTTCCTCGGCCTCGGGCTCCCACCCGGCGGTTTTCTGCTCGCTCATGGCATCCTCAATTCGCGCGCTTCGCGAGCCCCAGGTCCGTCAGCGCTTCGGTAAGCTCCCGGTACTGCTCGTCCCAGTAGCGTAACGCATCGCGGCCGTTGAGATAGTTGTTGACGCGGTAATTGGCGTCGACGTCCTTTTTCCACTCCTCGGTCTGGCTCAGCGCGGAGAACGTGCCTTCCCAGAACGCGGCCTGGGCCGCGGTGATGTCTTTCGCGCCCACGACGCCGCGCCACGCGTCGAACACAGCGTTCGCGCCCATCTCCTTCCATGTCGGAATGCCCGCGAGCGCGCCGCCCATGCGCTGCGGCGCGCTCATGCCGATGATGCGCACGCGCCCCGCGGCAACGTGCGTCGCGAGCGTGCCGTAGGTCGACGCCGCGACGTCGATGTGGCCGCCCGCCAGCGCCGTGAGCGACTGCCCCGAAGACTTGAACGGAACGACTTTCATTTTTCGGATGTCGATACCCGCGGCCTTCAGCGGCAGCGCAAAACCCATGTGTATATGATTGCCGAGCGCCGTGGCGATGGCGAAGCTCAACGCGTCGGGCGCCTCCCTGAGCCGCTGAATCAGGTCGCGCCCCGATCGGATCGGCGAATCCGTTTTGACGGACACAAACACGAATTCGTTGAACAACAGGGCGATGGGCGTGAAGTCCCGGTAGTGAAACGCGCTGCTGCCCGTGATGCGCGTGGTCAGCAGCGTGGGCGCGAGCATCATCAGGTAATGCGGATCGCGGGGATGCTGGCTGAGATAGCTGCTCGCCATTGCACCGCCGCCGCCGACTTTGCCGGTGATCACCGTCGGGGCGAAGATTTTCCGCTCCTGCCATACACCCTGAATCGCCCGCGCGGTAAGGTCCTGGTTGCCGCCCGGCGCGCTGGTGACGATGATCTCCGCCGCGCGCTCGGGCTTCCACGGCGTCTGCGCGCCGGCGGCGCCGGTCCCGGACAGCGCGGCGGCGACAAGCATAGCGGCAAAAATTCCCGATGCGATTCCGGCCACGGTCATTCGCCTCCCGGTGGAGCCGGCGGCGGTTCGTCGCTTACCACGCCGTCTCGTTTCAACGCGTCGATCTCCGCATCCGTCATCTCCAGCACATTCCGCAGGATTGCGCGCGTGTCGCGACCGACGCGGCCGCCGCTGCGCCGTACCGTGCCCGGCGTGCGCGTGAGCCGGGGCACCGGCGCCGGCAGCGTGATCGTGCCGAATTCGTCGTCGGGAACCGCCGCCAGCATGCCGCGCGCGGCGAAGTGCGGATCGCGGAAGATATCTGCCATCGTGTAGATGCGCGTGAACGTCACGTCGCCGCTGCTGAAAATCGACTCGATTTCCGCGTAGTCGCGCGCGCGCATCCATTCCGCGACGATGCGCTCGATGGCTTCCGTGTGCTTCACGCGTTCGAGGCGCGTGTTGAAGCGCGCGTCGTCGAGTATGTCCGCGCGGCCCATGGCCAGGCACAGCCGCCGGAAACTGTTGGTCTGCGAACCCTGCACGTGCACGTACACGTCGTCGCGGGTGACGAAGAGATTGTTGATCACGCTGCCGGCATGCCCCGCGCCCTCGCGGCCCACCACGTAGCCGAGCTTCTCGAACGCGGGCACGTGGGGTTCCATGAAACTGAACGCGCCTTCATAAAGCGCCATGTCGACAACCTGTCCGACGCCGGTGCGGTCGCGGTGTCGCAGCGCCATCATTGCGCCGAACGCGGCGTAGAGCCCCGTGATGCAATCCGTGAGTCCGATGTTCGCGCGCGCGGGCGGGCGGTCCGGATCGCCGTTGATGTGGCGCAGGCCCCCGACGGCCTCGCAGATGATGCCGTACCCGGGGCGGCGGCTGTACGGGCCCGTCTGGCCGTAACCGGAAACGCGCACGAGGACGATGCCCGGGTTCACGCGGGATAACGCGTCGAAACCCAGGCCCCATTTTTCCAGCGTGCCGGGGCGGAAATTCTCGATGATCACGTCGCACCGGGTCGCGAATTTGCGCACGAGGGCCTGGCCACCGGGCGTGCGAAGGTCGATGACGATGAGGCTCTTGTTGCGCATCAGGCTTGCGGCGTAGAGCCCCTTGCCCTTGTAGCGCTTGCCCGAGAGGCGTATCGGGTCGCCCTCGGTCGCCTCGACCTTGATGACCTCCGCGCCGAAGTCGGCGAACAGTCTCCCGCAGAACGGGCCTGCGATGGTCGTGCCGAGTTCCAGTACGCGCACCCCGGCAAGCGCGCCGGCGGATTCGGCATTCGTCGCGGTCATGGCCATCCGGCTACGTGCCGCGGCTGTGCACGAAGCGCTCGTGAAACGCGAGCGCCGCGAGCGCCTGTCCGGCGTTTGCCATTTCATCGTACACGGGTATGCCGAATTCCAGCGCGCGCGCCCGGAATTCGCGCTTGCGCGCGTCGACCTCCTCGCCGCCGTCCGAACGCAGCACCAGCACGAATTGCGTCTTTCCCGGGTAATGCGCCTGCACGCGCAGCGCGGCCTGCATCAGATTGCCCACGACATCGGTTTTGGTGCGGCCCAGAAACGCCGCGATGTTGAGGTGCATGACGAGCGCATCGGGATCGGCCGACGCGTAGATCGCGTCGAGTATTTTTTCGGCGATGCGTCCCTCATCCTGCTGGAGCGTGCCCACCGGCGTATCGATGGGGTTGACGATGCTGGAGCCGGGCGGCAGCTTGAGCGCCTCCAGCCGGCTCAGCGTCTCGGCCTCAAACGGCGCGACGGTAAGTCCCTGCCGCGCGAAGAAATCCGTCGCGAGCACGCTGGTGCCCCCGCCGTTGCCGAACATCGCGATACGCCGCGTCGGCCGCGCCGGCCGCGGCGTCAGCGACTGGAATATCAGCAGCGTGTCGATGAACTGATCCAGCGTGTCGACCAGGATACAGCCGGTCTGCCGCGACAGCGCGACCCAGACCCGGTCGTCACCCGCGAGCGATCCCGTGTGCGACGCCGCCGCCGCGCGGCCTTGCGCCGTGCGGCCGCCCTTCAGCAGGACCACGGGCTTGCGCGCGCGCGCGCGCCGCAGCACCTCGAAGAAGCGCCGACCGTCCCTGACCGCTTCGAGATACATGCCCACGACTTTGGTCTGTTCGTCCGCAAGATAATATTCGAGCAGATCCGTGGGGCCGACGTCCGCGCTGTTGCCGACGGTCACGAGACCGGAGTAGCGCACGCCGCGCACGTGGCCGCGGCGCACGATGTCGGTGCCGAGACCGCCGCTTTGCGATACGACGCCGACCGTGCCCACTTCCGCCGATCCATCTTCGACGAACGTCACGCGGCCGCGCGGGGAGAACAGCCCCAGGCAGTTCGGGCCCAGCACGCGCACGCCGCCCGATCGCGCCGCCGCGACCAGTTCCCCCTCCAGCGCCTTGCCTTCCTCCACCTCGCCGAACCCGCTTGATATCACCTGCGCGAATCGCGCGCGACCCTGCGCGCCCGCGAGCAGCGGCGGCACATGGCGCGCGGCGATGGCGATGTAGGCGTAGTCGACCGGCTCCGGCGTTTCGGCGAGGCTGCGGTAGGCCTTGAGGCCGTCGATCTCGGCCGAAGACGGATGGATCGGAAACATCTTCCCGGTGTACCCGTATTCGCGCATGCGGCGTATGAACACGTTGGCGCCGGTCATGCCGGTTGCCGACGCGCCCACCACTGCGATGGTGCGCGGCGTGAACAACGGCGAATACTCTTCCAATATGTTGTTTTTATTCATTTTTCAGGAAAGTATGAATCGCGCGTCGACCGCCACTGCGGCGCTGCTGGAGACGATGAGCGGGTTGATGTCGGCCTCCCGGATATCGTCGGCATGACGCAGCAGCAGGCCGTCTTCGCCGCCGACCCGGAGCAGCACGTCGATCATGGCCTCGCGCGACGCGGGTTCGCTGCCGCGTGCGCCTTTCAGTATGGCGGCGCCTTTCAGCTCGTCGAGCATGTCCTCCGCATCGAGCCGCGAAATCGGGCATATGCGAAAGGCCACGTCCGCGAGAACTTCGACGAATATGCCGCCCAGCCCGACCATGACGAGCGGCCCGAATTGCGCGTCGCACGTGCCGCCGACGACGATTTCCTGTCCGCGCGGCGCCATTTCTTCGATCAGGTATCCGTCCACTTGCGCGCCGCTGATTCCGGGCAGCGCCGCCATCGTCGCGATGGCTTCCCGCACGTGCGCCACGGACTGCAGGTTGATTTTCACACCACCGGCATCGCTCTTGTGCAGGATGTCTGGCGACATGACTTTCACGACAACGGGGCACTGCAGCTCGCGCATTGCGCCTTCCACGGCCGCCGCATCCGCGACCACGACGGATTTCGGTACCGCGATGCCGAACTGCGCGAGCAGCGCCTTGCCGGCCTGCTCGTCGAGCGACCCGCGATTCCGCTTTCGCGCCGCTGCAATCAACTCCCTGGACGTTGCTTTTGCCAACAGTATTCCTTTGTAAACGGCGTATCGACGCCCCGGATTACTTCTTGCGGCCCAGCACTTCGGGAATCAGTCCCGTATGCACCGCTCCCGCGCGAAACGGGTCCGACCGCAGGATCGCCAGCACCGCGGGGATGTTGTTCTTTACGCCCTGGATTTCAAACGCTTCCAGCGCCGCGACGAGGCGGTCGATGGCGGCCGCGCGCGTGGCTGCGTGCACGATGACCTTCGCGATCATCGGATCGTAGTGCGGCGTGACGTCGCGTCCTTCGGAAAATCCGGTCTCCACGCGCACGCCCGCATCGCGCGGCGGCCGGTATACGGTGAGCCGGCCCGGCGACGGAAAGAAGTTCTTCGGATCTTCCGCGTACACGCGCGCCTGCAGCGCATGGCCGTTGACGGCGATCGCCGGCGGCAGAATCGCGGAGAGCTTCTCGCCCGCAGCGGACCGGATCTGCGCGCGCACGAGATCGACGCCGGTCACTTCCTCGGTCACGCCGTGCTCCACCTGCAACCGCGTGTTCATTTCGAGAAAATTGTACGAGCCGTCCGCGCCGAGCAGCATTTCCACGGTGCCGATGTTGTCGTAGCCCATGTTGCGCAGGATGCCCGCGATGCGCCCGGCGACTTCGCCCGCCGTGTCGCGCGCGATGCCGGGGCCGGGCGCTTCCTCGATGACCTTCTGGTTGCGGCGCTGCGTGGAGCAGTCGCGCTCGAAAAGATGCGCCATGCCGCCGTGCGCGTCTCCGAGCATCTGGAACTCCACGTGCCTCGGACGCTCGAACAGGCGCTCGAGATAAACCTCGTTCGTGCCGAAGCCGCGGCTCGCCATCGAACGCGAGCGCTCCACGGCCGAAACGAGCTCGGCCTCGTCATTCGCCGGCAACATGCCGATGCCGCCGCCGCCGCCCGCCGGCTTCACCAGCACCGGAAAGCCGATGGCGCGCGCCGCGGCGATGACGGCGTCGTTGTCCATCGGCAATACGCCGGAACCCTTCGACATCGGCATGCCGTGCTGCGCGGCGAGTTCGCGGGCGCGGGTCTTGTGGCCCATCGCGTCGATCCATTTCGGCGACGGACCGATGAATTGCGCGCCGGCATCCCGGACTTTCTGCGCGAATTCGGCGTTCTCGGACAGAAAACCGTAGCCCGGGTGCAGTCCATCGGCATGCGATCGGCGCAGCACATCGAGGATCAGATCCTGGTTCAGATAACTTTCGCGCGCGGGCGCGGGCCCGACGGCAAACGTCTCCGACGCCATCGCAAGATAAGGTGCGCCCGCATCCGCTTCGGAATACAGCGCAACCGATGGTATGCCCATCGCGTTCAGCGCGCGCAGCACCCGCGCCGCGACGGCGCCGCGATTGGCCACAACAACCTTGTTGAACATGATTCTCCTAGTAGCTGGTCGGCCAGGAACGCATCAGATGCTGGCCCACGCCTTTGGTCATGCGCAGCTGGTGCACCTCCAGCATGCGGATCAGGTAATCGCGCGTGTCCTGCGGCCGGATGACCGCCTGCGCGGCATACACCGACGCGAGGCCCCACACGTCGGCGCCCTTGCGGATATCGTCAAGCGCCGCTTCGAAACCCGGCTCGCCGACGCCCACGCCATG
>CAZMBS010000105.1:0-10941 GCA_964564295.1 uncultured Streptomycetaceae bacterium | reverse complement strand
CTCGCGCTCAACATGCGCGGCCGCGTGCAGAACTTCGAGCGCGACGACATCGAGGTGCCGCAGGGCAAGCGCGCGCGCAACTACCGCATGCTGCCGAAGGTGTGGCGCGAAGCGGGCGAACGGCACGAAAAACTCGCGAAGCGCGCGCAGGCGCTGGGAGCGAACGCCGTCGCGACGTACCACTACGATCACGCGATCGAGTCCTACCGCATGGCGCAACACCCGATTTACTTCGACGATCATCCGGTGAAGCAGCAGCTGTACCGGAAACTGTCCGAAATGGTGGACCGCCGCTGCAAGACCGCCTCGTACCCGATCGAACGCGTCGAAGTGCCGTTCGACGGCGGCAAGACGATCTCCTGCCTTTTCCACATGCTGCCCGATCGCCGCAAAGCCCCGGTCGTCATCTACGTGCCCGGCATGGATCAGTCGAAGGAGGTGTTCCCGAAGGCCTATCACAACATCGCGCTCGAGCGCGGATTCCACGTGCTCGCGATGGACGGACCCGGCCAGGGCAGCTCGAATCTGCAGAAAATCCGCGCCGTGAAGGACAACTACGAGCGCGCCGGTGCCGCGGTGATCAGCTACCTCGAAAAACGCCCCGAGGTCGACGCGAAAAAAATCGCGATCTACGGCATCAGCATGGGCAGCTACTGGTGCCTGCGCCTGTCCAGCTACGACCACCGCGCGGCGGCGGTCGTCAGTTCGGTCGCGTGCTTCAATCCGAACAACACGATTTTCACGCAGTCGTCGCCCCGCTTCAAACAGATGTTCATGTACATGGCGGGCTACGAGGACGAAGCGAAGTTCGACCGCGAGGTCGCGAGCGGCATGACCGTGCGCGGCTATCTCGGAAAAGTAAAGTGCCCGACGCTGCTCGTCACCGGCGAGTTCGATCCGCTGTGCCCGCTTGAGGACGCCATCGAGGCGTTCGACGACCTGAAAGTGCCGAAGGAAATGTGGGTCATCGAAAACCAGTACCACCCGCTGTGGGGGATACCCAACCTCGGCGGCATGGACTGCCACGACTACGTCATGGACTGGCTGCAGCTGCTGTTCAGCGGGAAACGCAAGCCCGGGAAAAAAGGCCGCATCGCGTACATCAAGGAACACGGTGACGGCCCGTGGGGCAACTGCGACTGGACTCCGCCGGTGAAGCGCGGGCAGGCGTACTTCTGACGCACGAGCGCGGTTAGTCCGCCCGCGCGCATGTTCGATCGCGTCACCGAGTTCTTCCGGCTCGAATCGGCCGGCGGCCTCACGCTGATCGCGATGGCCGTGCTCGCGCTGGTGCTCAGCAACTCGCCGCTCGCTTCCGGCTACGAGGCGTTGCTCCATGCCCCGGTCGAAGTACGCATCGGCGCGTTGTTCATCGGCAAGCCGTTGCTGCTGTGGATAAACGACGGGCTCATGGCGGTGTTTTTCCTGCTGGTGGGCCTCGAAATCAAGCGCGAGATGACCGAGGGCAATCTGTCGCGCTCGGGATCGCTTGCGTTGCCGGCGCTGGCGGCGCTCGGCGGCATGATGGTGCCGGCGGGAATTTACGCATCATGGAACTGGGGCAGCCCGCATACGCTCGACGGCTGGGCCATTCCGGCGGCAACCGACATCGCGTTCGCGCTGGGCGTGCTGTCGCTGCTCGGCAGCCGCGTGCCGATGTCGCTCAAGGTGTTTCTCACCGCGGTGGCCGTGCTCGACGACCTCGGCGCGATCGTCATCATCGCGCTTTTTTACACGACGGATCTCAACGTGGTTTCGCTCGGCTTCGCGGGATGCTGCCTTGCCGCGCTGATCGCGCTCAACCGGTTCGGTGTCACGCACGTTGCGGCATACCTGCTGATCGGCATCGTGTTATGGGTGAGCGTGCTGAAGTCCGGCGTGCACGCAACGCTTGCCGGCGTCGCGATTGCGTTTGCGATCCCGGTCCGCGGCCGGGACGGCGGCCCCTCCCCCGCCGGCGGACTCGAGCATCAATTGCATCCATGGGTGGCGTTCGGCATCCTGCCGTTGTTCGCGTTCGCGAACGCCGGCGTATCGCTGCACGGCGTGACGCTCGCCACGCTGCAACACCCCGTGACGATGGGCATCGCCACCGGGCTCGTGTTCGGCAAAACAGTCGGGGTATTCGGATTCGGCTGGTTGGCGATCCGGTGCGGGCTGTCGGCCCTGCCGCCGGGCAGCACGTGGGCGTCGTTTTTCGGCGTCTGCGTGCTGTGCGGCATCGGCTTCACGATGAGCCTGTTCATCGGCACGCTCGCGTTCGAGGAAAAGTCCGCCGAACTGTCGGTGGCGGTGCGGCTGGGCGTGCTGTGCGGATCGGCATTGTGCGCGATCGCCGGCTACTCGCTGCTGCGCGCACTGGCCGCCCCGGCCGTGAAGTAGACCTGTTCCCGGCGGGGCCTGCCGCGCGTGCGGACTATCGCGCCCAGTCCTTCGCGCGGTCGACCGCCTTGCGCCAGTCGGCCAGCAACATCGCGGCACGATCGCGCGACATCGCGGGCTCGAACACGCGCCCGGCGCGCCACTGCACGTCGATTTCCGCCGGTTCTTTCCAGAACCCGACGCCGAGCCCCGCGAGATACGCGGCGCCCAGCGCGGTGGTCTCGGTGACGCGGGGACGCACCACCGGCACGCCGAGCATGTCGGCCTGAAACTGCATCAGCAGTTCGTTCCCGGTCGCCCCGCCGTCGACGCGCAACTCTCGGATTTGCGCGCCAGAATCCGATTCCATCGCGCGCAGCAGATCGCAGGTCTGGTACGCGATGCTTTCCAGCGTGGCACGCGCGATATGCGCGGCAGTCGCGCCGCGCGTGAGCCCGAACATCGCCCCGCGCGCGTAGGCATCCCAGTGCGGCGTGCCCAGCCCCGAAAAAGCCGGCACGACGACCACGCCGCCGTTGTCGGGCACCGAGGCGGCGAGTGCCTCGACATCGCCCGACCGGCGGATGATGCCGAGTCCGTCGCGCAGCCATTGCACGGCGGCCCCCGCGATGAACACGCTGCCTTCCAGCGCATATTCGCGCCGCGGACCGACCGCCGCTGCCATCGTGGTCAGCATCCGGTTTGTCGACGATACGGCACGATCGCCCGTGTGCATCAGCATGAAACAGCCGGTGCCGTAGGTGTTTTTCACGCGGCCCGGCGCAACGCACCGCTGGCCGAAGAGCGCGGCCTGCTGGTCGCCCGCGATGCCGGCGACGGGTATCGCCGCACCCAGCGCGTCCGGCACGCTGGTTGCGGCGACGCCGCTGGAGCGCACGATGCGCGGCAGCAACGCACGCGGCACGCGAAAAAGGCGCAGCAGTTCGTCGTCCCAGTCGCCGTCGTGGATATTGCACAGCATCGTGCGCGAGGCATTCGAGGCATCCGTGACGTGCGCGGCGCCTCCCGAAAGGCTCCAGACGAGCCACGTGTCGATGGTGCCGAAGGCCAGTTGCCCCGCCTCGGCCCGCGACCGCGCCCCGGCCACGTGATCCAGCAGCCACGCGACCTTGGTGGCCGAGAAATAGGCGTCCAGCACGAGGCCGGTGCGGCTCTGGATCCGCGCCGCGTGCCCGGCAGCCCGCAACGCATCGCAATCCGCCGCCGTTCGCCGGTCCTGCCACACGATTGCGTTGTGTATCGGCAATCCGGTGGCGCGATCCCACACCACCGTCGTCTCGCGCTGATTGGTGATACCGATCGCCGCGACATCCGCCGGCGCGACGCCGGCCTGCGCGATCGCCTCCCCGGCAACCGCGAACTGCGTATCCCGGATTTCGAGCGGACAGTGCTCGACCCACCCGGGCTGCGGGAAAATCTGCCGGAACTCCCGCTGCGCGACGGCGAGCGGAACGCCCGTGGCATCGAAAACAATGGCCCGGGAACTGGTCGTTCCCTGGTCCAGCGCAAGCACGCAGTGGCGGGAGGACATTTTTGTCGCCAGAATGATAGCAGCAGGCGCGCAGTCAGTCGTGCGGGCGGGGCGTTACGCGGGCATTGCCCCACGATCGTTTTCAGCTATACTTGCAAAAAAACAAACCTTTATAGAACGAAGGAATGACCAATGGCCTTTTACGCGTTTTATGTGGTCGCCATTATCGTCCTGATCCTGCACTTTACGGGTTGGCTTAAGCGCAACAATATGGAATGGCTGGTGCTGGTTCTGGCCGTGGCGGTTTTCCCCGCCGTCATATTCCTGAAATAGACCGGCGATCACCCCGTCGCGCGCGGGTTGCGCGCGGATCTGGTTTCGCCTTTACTTGACCAGCAGGCCGATCCCGGCGCCTCCGAGCATCAACGCGAGCAGCCTGGAAAATGTTTCCGGGCTGATCCGGTTGCCGATGCGCTCTCCGACCCACGTTCCGGCCCAGATCACGGGCAGCATGAGCGCCACCAGCACGAGCACCGGCGTCGTGAAAAATCCGGACACGGTGAATCCCGCCATGCGGATGGTCATCTCGATGAACCACAGCATCGCGAGCGTCGCGCGAAACGGCATGCCCGTGACGCCGCGGCTGTGCATGTAGATCACGACCAGCGTTCCGCCGCCGCCGCCGAACAGCGTATCGAAAAAGCTGCCGAGAAATCCGGCCACGATCGCCCCGCCTCGGGAAAACCGGACCTGCGGCAACCCGAAAAACTGCACGACCACCAGGTACGCCGCGTAACACATCAGGAACGCGCCGAGCAATTTCATGAGCACCCGGTTGTCGAGCGCGGTGAACAGCGCGAGGCCCGCCACCACGCCGGCGATCGTCGGCACCGCGAGCAGGCGGATTTCGTCCCACAACACCTCGCGCCGGTCGCGTATCGTCAGAAAAATGAACAGCACGAACACGAGCAGGCTCGCCACCGGCAGCACGATCTGAAGCGGCAGCACGAACGCGGCAAGCGGCACCGCGATCAATCCCGCGCCGAAACCCGACATGCCGCGGACCAGATAGGCGAGAAAGAAGATCGCGGTGGCCCACGCGAGCTCGGCGGACGTGTATCCCTCGATCATCGGAATATCAGCACCGCGCCGCTCAACAGCAGCACGCCGGAAACCGCGATGTCGAAGCGCCGCTGGTCGAAGCGGCGCACGAGCCGGTCCCCGAACACGTTGCCGAGCCACAGCATCGGCAGCGCCAGCAGGATCAGCACGAACACCGCAGCATTGTAGAACCCGAGCGTCGCATATCCGGCAATGCGCATCGCGCCCTGGAACGCCATCAGAAACGTGAGCGATGCGCGAAACCGGTCCTTCTCCATGCGCAAGGCATTGAGATACATGACGTAAAGCGGACCGGCGGCACCGCCGAACAGCGCTCCCGCGAATCCGGCGCACAATCCGAGTACGGCCGCGAGCGGACCGACCCAGCGCTGCGCCACCGCGACCATGCGCCCCGCGAAAACGAGCGCGTATATCGAGTAGCAGACGACGAAAACACCCAGCGCCCGGCTGAGCGGCTTCGAATCCACCGTCGCGAGCAGGTAGAGCCCCCCGAGCACGCCAACCAGCATGAACGGCAACACGCGCAGTACTTCGCGCCAGTCGACACGCCGGCGCTCGCGCGCGATCTGCCCGATCGAAGCCAGCATCAGCATCGTAACCACCACCGGCAGCACGGTCGTCAGCGGCAGCACCAGCGTGAGCAGCGGCGTTGCGAGCGCGCCGCCGCCGAACCCGGCGCCGCCGCGCACCGTGAATCCCGCGGTAATGACCACCGCGCAATAGACCATCTGCCAGGGTGTCAGCGCGTCCACGGCGTCACGCCCGCGCCGCAATCGCCGCGGCCCTGCGGCTTTCCGCGCGGCACAGCACGAGACACGCGAATCCCGCCGCGGCAACGATACCCAGGAGCCCGAATGTCACCGCGAAGCTGCCCGCGAGACGGTACACCACGACGAACAGCGCCGGGCCGATCAGGATGCCGCCGAAGTTCCAGACCATCGCGCCGCCGGTCACGACGCTCACGCGGTCGCGCGGGCTCATGCGCGCGACTTCCGCCATGAACAGTCCGTTCCAGCCGACGGCGGTCGCGCCGAAAACCGCAAACAGCGCCGTTACCGCCGCGACGGGCCAGGCAGCGGTCACGAATGTCGTCGCGATGCAGCAGGCGGTGGCGATCGCTGCGATGGCGGCAAGCAGGCTCAGCGAGTCCCCCGTGCGATCGCCGATCCAGCCCCACATCACGCGCCCGCCGACGCCGGCCGCCTGCGAGCAGGACAGCACCAGCCCCGCCGCAATGAGCGTGTAGCCGGCTTCGTCCACGAGCATCGTGACCAGAAAGGTGCTGAGACACAGTTGCACGAACGACAGGCACCAGGACGCCGCCGACAACCACCGCAGCGGAGCCGACTGCCAGGCTGCCGCGAGCCCTTCGAACACCCGCGGGGGCACATCGCGCGCGGCGTGCCGGTCGTCGTCCCAGAATGCACGAACGGGCTGCATCGCGACCAGCACCACCACTGCCAGCAACGCGATGAGCAAAACCGCCCAGCGCCATCCCAGCGCCAGCGTGATCGCCGGCGCGAACAGCGCGACCAGCGTCCAGCCGAGCGGCACGCCGGTCTGCTTCAGCGAAAACACGAGATTGCGGTTTCGCGGCGGGCAAAATCGGAACAGCAGATGCACGGACGCGGGCACCATGAGGCTCGTCCCCACGCCCAGCAGCACCGAGGTCGCGACGATCGCCCACGGTATGGACGTCAGCGCAAGCCCCATGCCGAGCACGCACATGCCGAGCCCGATCTGCGTCGTGCGACAGGCGCCCAGGCGTCCGATCTGCGCGTTGAGCAGCAGCGATCCGAACATCGCGGCACCGTACACGAGGCTCATCTGATATCCGATGAGCACCGGCTCGATGCCCATTTCCTCGGCGAGTTTCGGCGCGATGACCGGAAAGATCGCGGTACCCATGACCGCGGCGAGCTGCGCGCCGGTCGTCGCGGCGAGCACGGCGATGATGGTGGACCGCGATGACGGATCCGGGGACAAGAAGGCGGGCGCGCGACGCGTTGCGGAGGGATCGCGTATTATAGTGGCTCCCCAGCATCGCACCGGAGTCCGGATCATGAGCAGTCGAAAAGCCCGCGCGCGCGCGCCGCTCGTCATCCGGCGCATGGACGCGTACGCGATCGCGCTGCCGCTCGTGAAGCCGATGTACATGGCCGGAGTGCACCTGACCGCCGCCGAAAATCTGGTCGTTCGCGTCGAAGCGCGCGACGGCCGCGTCGGATGGGGCGAAGCGGCATCCGCTCCGACGATGACGGGCGATACGCCGCGCTCCATGCTGTCCGCGGCGCAGCGCGCCCGGCCGCGCCTGATCGGCGCCGACGCGTTCGATCATGCCCGTATCGTGCGCGAGCTGAACGCGATGCCGCGCCGGAGCACCGGTGCGAACGCCGCGATCGACATGGCGCTGCTGGACCTCGTGGGCCGCCATCTCGGCGTGTCGATGACCGAACTGCTCGGCGGCCGCGTGCGCGACGCCGTGCGCGGCATCTGGCTGCTCGGCAATCCGACGGTCGACGGCGACATCGCCGAGGCGCTCGAAAAGCGGCGTCAGGGCGTCACGTTCTTCAAGCTCAAGGTCGGCACCAAGGCGCCCGCCGAGGACGTGGCCGCCGCGCTCGCGCTGCGGCGCGCGCTCGGGCCGAAAGCCACGATCTGCGCCGACGCCAACATGGGCATGACGGTGCGCTCCGCCGCGGCGTTTCTGCGCGGCGCATCGCGCGCGCGCATCGCCTTTCTCGAACAGCCGCTCGCGTACGGCGCGGTGCAGCCCATGGCGCGGCTCGCGCGCATGACGCGCGTGCCGCTCGGCGCCGACGAATCGATCAACGGCACGGCGGCGATACTCGCGCATTACCGCGCCGGCGCGGTCGGTGGCATCGCGCTGAAGAACATCAAGCTCGGCGGCATAACCGCCACGGTTCAGGCCGCTGCGGTGTGCGAGGCGCTGGGGCTCAAGGTCAACCTGTCCGCGAAAATCGCGGAATCGAGCCTCGCGGCGGCAGCCCTGCTGCACATGTGCGCCGTGATCGGCGATGCCGAATGGGGAGTTTCCGTGACCAACCAGTACATCGCGGCGGACATCGTGCGCAAGCCGATCGTCCCGCGGCGCGGCGTATTTTCCGTGCCCACCGGGCCGGGACTCGGCGTCGAAGTCGACGAGCGCGCCGTGGCGCGCTACCGGATGCGTTCCGTCTGAGGTTGCGTCTGCGGTTTCGTCCGCAGCGCCTCCGTGCGTTTCGCTTTCTGCGCGCACGCGAGCAGCCCGATGCAGACGAGCGTCGCGCCGACCAGCAGGCCGTAGGTCGTCGCGTAACTGCCGATCCCGGCGTAGGCTGCCGCGAACGCCGCCGGCCCGATGAAGACGCCACCGAATACGAAAAACGTCGTCGCGCCGGCGACGATGCTCGCCTTGCCGGGCGGGCTCAGGCTCGCAGCCTCCGCGTGCAGCACGCCGTTCCAGCCCATCACCGCGATGCCGAGAATAAAAAACAATAAATAAATCAATGGCTTGGGCCAGTCCGGATCGAACTGCGTCAACGCGTACAGCGATGCGAGCGTAATGCCGCAGATGATCATGAGCACGGCCGTGCCGCTGCCGATACGGTCCGCCAGCCAGCCCCAGCACACGCGCGATGCAATGCCTCCCGCCTGGATCAGCGACAGCAGGACGCCGGCCTCGACGAGTCCGTAATCGCGCTCGGCCACGAGATACACCACGGTAAACGTCGCGAGGCACCGCTGGATGCCGGCAAACGTGCCGCCCATCAGGCCGAGCCAGCGCAAGCTGCCCTGCCGCCATACGAGCGGCACGCCGCCGAACGATTCGGCCGCCGGCTTCGCGCTGCCGAAATCGTCCGCGCTCCACAGCGCGCAATGACGCAGCACGATCAGCGACAGCGGCACGACGAAGACGATCACGATCAGCAGCGACCAGCGCCAGCCGAACGTCACCGCGAGCACCGGCGCGGCGAGCGCCATGACGATCGCGCCCATCGGCACGCCGGTCTGCTTGATCGAGAACATCAGGTTGCGCCGCGAGCCGGCGGTGTAGCGCACGAGCAGGTGCGCCGCCGTCGGGTTGTTGAGCCCCATGCCGATGCCCACGAGTATCGACCCCACGACGATGCAGGCGACGTGGGGCAACGCGAACAGCGCCGCGCCCGCGGCGCAGGACCACAGGCTGGCCTGCGCCACGCGCGCCGCGCCCCACCGCACCACCGCGTTGCCGCCCGACATCGCGGCCCACGTCGCCGCGCCGAACGTGAGGCTCACCTGATAACCGATCAACGACGCATCGACTTCGAGAGCACGCGCGATTTCCGGCGCAATGGCCGACAGCACGCTGTTCGACATCGCGCCCACCATCTGCGACAGCGTCACGACGACCAGCACGAGCCAGGGGTTGGCAGCGACGGGAGCGGCGTTCAAGGGAATCGGGGCATCGGCGTGGGCACGCCCGAATCTACCGCAATTGTCCGCTCGCGCAAACGCGAACGATTGACAGCCGCAACGCCGATTTCTAACATGATGGCGCAGCGCACGCGGCCCCTCCGCCGCGTCCCGCCTGCACGGAGCCCGTGTGATCGTACCGGCATTGCAGCAACTCGTTGTCGACCTGGACGCCGCGTTCCCGGATACCGGCACGTTGTCGGAGCCGGTCACCGCGGCGCTGGGGCGCGCGCTTGCGCGACCGGACTGGCTGTCTTCCGAGCGCCGCCGCGCGAACCACGACAGCTACGCCCGCCACCTGATCCACGCCGACGCCGCCGATCGCTATTCGATCCTCGCAATCGTCTGGGGTCCCGGCCAGAAGAGCCCCGTGCACGCGCATCACACGTGGTGCGCGGTCGGCGTGTATTCGGGGACGCTGACCGAGATTCTGTTCCGGGAAGCATCCGGCGGAAAGCCGGTGGAAACGCACCGGGTCGAGCGCGCGTCCGGGTCGACGTCGTTCGATCGGCCGCTCACGGCGATACACAGCATCGCCAATACCGGAACCGGGGTCGCGATTTCGCTGCACGTGTACGGGGTCGGCAAGGATCACATCTCCACCCGCGTGAACCGGCTGTACGTCTGAACCCGCCGTCCGCCGCCCCAAAATCCGACATAATTGCGGATGGTACGCGGCCTTCCATGCCGCGGCGGTTCCCTTCAGTCATCGGAGAAGCAAATGAAAGCGGTCGTCCTGCGCGAACACGGTAGTATCGACACACTGCAACTCGTTCCGGATTTTCCCGATCCCGTCGTCGTCGACGGCCATGTCGTGATCCGCGTCGGCGCCACGTCGTTCAACTATCACGATGTGTTCACCGTGCGCGGCATGCCCGGCATCAAGGTGCCGATGCCGATGATCATCGGGCTCGACATCGCGGGCGAAATTCTGGAGGTCGGCGCGGGCGTCTCCGGCTGGAACCGGGGCGACCGGGTGCTCGTGAACCCGCTCAACAGAAAAAAGGGTCTCATGGGCGAGATGATGCACGGCGGCCTCGCGGAGAAATGCCTGGTCGCGGCCGATCAGCTGATCCGCATGCCGGACAACGTCACGTTCGAGCAGGCGGCATCGCTGCCGGTCGCTTACGGCACCGCGCACCGCATGATCGTGACCCACGACACGATCCAGAAGGGCGACCGGGTGATCGTGCTCGGCGCGAGCGGCGGCGTCGGCACCGGCTGCGTGCTGCTCGCCAAAATGCTCGGCGCGGAAGTCATCGCCTGCGCCTCCAGCGAGGACAAGATCCAGCGCCTGAAAGACCTCGGGGCGGATCACGTGATCAACTACAAGACCACCGATTTCTCGAAATGGGCTGTCGAAAAATTCGGCAAGCCGCAGCGCCGCAACTATGACGGCGGCGTCGATGTCGTGATCAACTTCACCGGCGGCGACACCTGGAACCCCTCGCTGAAATGCGTCAAGCGCGGCGGCAAGATCCTGGTCTGTGGCGCCACTGCGGGTTATGACC
>CAZMBS010000104.1:0-10941 GCA_964564295.1 uncultured Streptomycetaceae bacterium | reverse complement strand
GCCTTCGCGGGATCTGTTCATCGAGAAGGACTCCAGCATCAACGAGCACATCGAGCAGATGCGCCTGTCGGCCACGAAATCGCTGTTGGAGCGGCGCGACACGATCATCGTGGGCACGGTCTCCGCGATCTACGGCATCGGGGATCCCGTCGACTATCACGGCATGATCCTGCACCTTCGGGAAAACGAAAAGCTTGCGCAGCGCGATGCCATTCGCCGGCTGACCGAAATGCAGTACGAGCGCAACGAGTTCGAGTTCCGGCGCGGCACGTTTCGCGTGCGCGGCGATGTGCTGGATGTCTTCCCCGCGGAAAACTCCGAATCCGCGGTGCGCGTGACGCTGTTCGACGATGAAGTCGAGGCGATACACGTTTTCGATCCGCTGACCGGGCACGTACTGCAGCGTGTCGGGCGGTTCACCGTGTACCCGTCCAGCCACTACGTGACGCCGCGGGCGACGACGCTTCGGGCAATCGAGGCGATCAAGCTCGAGCTTGCCGCGCGAATCGGGCATTTTCAGCAGACGGGAAAGCTGGTGGAGGCGCAGCGCATCGAGCAGCGAACCCGGTTCGACCTCGAGATGCTGAACGAGATGGGCTTCTGCAAGGGCATCGAGAATTACTCGCGGCACCTGTCGGGCCGCCAGCCCGGCGAGCCCCCGCCGACGCTGATCGACTATCTGCCGCCCGATGCGTTGATGTTCATCGACGAAAGTCACGTGACGATACCCCAACTCGGCGGAATGTACCGTGGCGACCGTGCGCGCAAGGAAAACCTGGTGGACTACGGATTCCGGCTTCCCTCGGCGCTGGACAACCGTCCGCTGCGCTTCGACGAATTCGAGAAACTCATGCGGCGATCGATTTTCGTGTCGGCCACGCCGGCCGACTACGAACGCCAACACGAAGGTCAGGTGGTGGAGCAGGTCGTCCGCCCGACAGGACTGGTGGATCCGGCGGTCGAAGTTCGGCCCGCGACATCGCAAGTGGATGATTTATTGTCGGAAATTCATGTCCGGTCGCGCGAAGGCGAGCGGGTGCTGGTCACTACGCTGACCAAGCGCATGGCGGAGGACCTCACCGACTATCTGGCCGAACACGGCGTCAAGGTGCGCTACCTGCATTCCGACATCGACACGGTGGAGCGGGTCGAAATCATTCGCGATCTGCGGCTCGGAGAATTTGACGCCCTGGTCGGCATCAATCTGCTGCGCGAGGGACTCGACATACCGGAAGTGTCGCTGGTTGCGATACTCGACGCGGACAAGGAGGGGTTTCTGCGGTCCGAGCGGTCGCTGATACAGACGATCGGGCGCGCCGCGCGCCATATCAACGGCAAAGCCATACTGTATGCGGACCGCATGACCGATTCGATGCGGCGCGCAATCGGGGAAACCGAACGCCGGCGCGGCAAGCAAGTGGCGTTCAACGTCGAACACGGCATTACGCCCAAAGGCGTCCACAAGCGCGTGAAAGACATCATCGACGGCGTGTACGATCAGGAGGCGGCGCGGGAGGAACTGAAGGCCGCCCAGAACGAGGCGCGATACGAGGCCATGACCGACAAGGACATGACACGGGAGTTGAAGCGGGTGGAGAAGGACATGCTCGATGCCGCGCGCAATCTGGAATTCGAGCGCGCGGCGCAACTGCGCGATCAATTGCACGCGCTTCGGGAGCGATTGTTCATCCGCGCCGCCTAGGCGGCGGGCTCGCACGGGGCGAGCGTGTTCAGGCGGCGTGTTCCAGCGGTTGGGCGTGGCCCAGTCCCCACTCCCGGGCCTCGATTTCGTCCACCAGTTGTTCCACTTCCTCGGCGATCTCGCGCCAGCGTGGCGCTTCGGTGCGTGCCTCGGTGGCAAGCGCGAGGGAGAGCGCGCGTTCCGGGCCGAGGCGGGACACGAGGTCCGCTGCGGCTTCTCGGGGTGCCTTCATGACGGTCATATCCATGGCTCGGGTCCTCCTTCGGTCTGGGTGCGGTTCCGCCCGCGTATTGCCGCCAGGGCACACACTGCTGCAGCGCCCGTGGCGGTCAATCGCCGACAGTGCAAAAACTTTATAATTAACTTTATTAAATGTCAACTAGAAAAATATATAAAACAGTATATAATAAGGTTGTTAAAACATTCGATAAATAGATATGCAGCGAACCGGCAGGAAGAAGTCGGCCGGCGCACCGGCCACGCGCGGTGAAAACACCCGTAGCGCGGCGCAGGCCGCCGCGCGGGCTCTGTTGACGCGCGCCGGACCTTCGGTGACGCTGCAGTCGGTTGCGCAGGCCGTGGGGCGCCCACGGACCGGCCTGCTGTTTCATTATCCGGCCGGGATGCCGCAGCTTGTTGCCGCGCTGGCCGTGGAGGACTATGAAAAACTACGGCAGCGATTGACCGGCCTGCGCACCCGCAGGCCCGATCCGCGGCAGGCCGCCGACGCGGTATTCAGCCATCTGTTGAGTCTGGGCCGGGTCGCGGCGGCCGAAATCGGTGCCGCATGGGAATGGCCGCCGGAAGTGGAGTTCCGGGTAAACCGCTCGCGCATGGCGGCGATCGCCGAAGCCGGGCGAATCGCCGGAAACGAGTTGCGCGGGCGCGTCGTTTTTCTGCTCGCGGCGGACGCTTTGGCGGATGTGCTGCACGAACGCCTGACTCCGGAACAGGCCCGGGAAAAAGTCAACGCGTTCGCTGGCGAGCTCGGATAGCGCCGGAATCGCGCGAACGAAGTGGGAGCGCCGCAGGCATGCGAGCGACGCTCGTCCGACTACGGCGCAGGCGTAGGTGAATTGCGCGTTTCCACCTGGACCAGCGGTTCGCTGATCATGGGCTGAGCCTGCGGGCGCTCCCTTTTCACGCGTGGCGGCGCCGGAATTTCCGTTTCCTGCGTCGAGGCCGAACGCGCTTTGGTCTGATCGGTTTCGATCTGGACCAGATCGCCCGACCAATCCAGCTTGAGGGACTGTGGTTCGCGTGCCACCGGTGCGGGCGGCGGTACCTCCCGCTCCACGGCCGGTGCCGGCGCCTGTGGTGCGACCGGATGTGATATCGCAGCGGGCTCGGCGATCACTTCACGCGGTATCTGGGGTTTCGGGGAGAAGTCGGGTGCCGGCGTCGCTGCGGGCGTCGCGGCAAATCCGGCAGCCGCATCGGGCGGCAAAGGTGACGGAGACGGTTCCGGAATCGATGCGGGCATCTTGATCTCGACATCATTGGTCGGGACGTCGGCCGCAATCGCCTCGAATGGCGTCGCCGTCGCACGGTTTGGCCTCGGGACGTGAGGGGTGCGAACGCGGGGAAATGCCATGCCGGCATTCGCGCTTTCTCCCTGCAACTGGGATTCCGCGCGCTCTCCGCGATCACCGCGACGTCCACGGCGCCGGCGGCCGCGGCCTTCGCCCGGTTCGCGCTGCTGTGTTTGCGGTGGCACGGTTGCAGCCTGCGGCCCGGGTGGCAGCATTGCGGTTTCCTGGGCAGGAGCCGTTGCGGGCGCAGTGGTGTCCCTGGATTGTGCCGGACGCTGGTTGTCCCGATTCCGGTCACGGCCGCGGTGATCCCGCTCTCCGCCGCGCCGGCGGTGGCCGTCGCGGTCGCGTCGATGATCCGCGCGATCCGTGGAATCGCCGCGTTCACGGCGCGAATTTCCCCGGCCGCGTTCCCGACGGCCGTTGTCCCGCGTGCCGGGCGCATCTGCCTGTGAAGCATCCGCGCGGTGACGCGGTGGGCGGGCAGCCGCAGGGGTAGCAGTCGCTTCGGACTCTTTCTCTGGTTGCGGAACGTCCGAAGGCTTGCGTTTGAACCAGCTGAAGATTTTCCCGATGATCGACGCGTCGCCTTCGGGTGCCGCAGTGGCCGGTTTCGCCACCGATGCGGCAGGTGGCGATGCGGCTTCGACGGCAGCGGTGGGGGCCGGCTGCTGCGGTGTTATGCCTTTGACGGCCGGTTCGGGCCGCGGCGCAGCGGCTTCCGTACCGTCCGGCGTTTGCGCGGCCTCATCGGTCGGTACTTCGACCATGGCATAACTCGGCGGCAGCGGCTCGCTGTGGTTCAGGTCATCGTGACGCAGCCGTGTGAGCTTGAAGTTGGGCGTTTCGAGATGAATATTGGGAATCAGCGTCACCGTCACCCGGTGGCGCGCTTCGAGAAGCTGCAGGTCGACTCGTTTTTCGTTCAGCAGGAAAGCTGCCACGTCGACAGGCACTTGAGCGTGCACTGCCGCGGTGTTTTCCTTCATGCCTTCTTCCTGCACGATGCGAAGGATGTGGAGCGCTGTAGATTCGGTACCGCGGATATGACCCGTGCCGTGACAGCGCGGGCACGGTGAATGCGCAGTTTCTCCCAGGGAGGGCCGCAGCCGCTGGCGCGAAAGCTCCATCAGGCCGAACCGGGAAATCTTGCCCATTTGCACCCGCGCGCGATCGTAGTGCAGCGCATCGCGCAGCCGGGTTTCCACTTCCCGCTGGTTGCGGCCCGATTCCATGTCGATGAAATCGATCACGATGAGTCCGCCCAGATCCCGCAGCCGGAGCTGGCGCGCGATTTCATCCGCCGCCTCCAGGTTTGTGCGGAACGCCGTTTCCTCGATATCGGCGCCCCGGGTCGAGCGGGCCGAGTTGACGTCGACGGCGACCAGCGCTTCCGTATGGTCGATGACCACCGCGCCGCCGGAGGGCAGATTGACCGCTCTCGAAAATGCCGTTTCGATCTGGTGTTCGATCTGGAAACGCGAAAAGAGCGGCACGTCGTCCCGGTAATGCTTGACCAGATGCGCCTTGCCGGGCATGACGGCCGACATGAACGAAGATGCCTGCTGGTAAATGTCTTCAGTGTCGACGAGAATTTCGCCGATCTCGTCGTGGAAGTAGTCGCGAATCGCGCGAACGACGAGATTGCTCTCGAGATAGATCAGGTACGGGGCGGGATTACGCAGCTTGCGCTCGCCTTTGCCGTCGCCGGGCTCGTCGTACTGCGGTTTGGCGGCGCCTTCTATCGCCTCCCAGACGCGGAGGAGATAGCGCATGTCCCACTCGAGTTCTTCCTTGTTGCGGCCGATGGCCGCCGTGCGGCCGATGACGCTCATGCCCTGCGGCACTTCGAGCTGGTCGATGATGTCGCGCAGTTCGTTGCGTTCTTCGCCTTCCACGCGGCGCGATACGCCGCCGCCGCGCGGATTGTTCGGCATCAGCACGAGATAGCGGCCGGCAAGACTGATGAAGGTCGTGAGCGCTGCGCCCTTGTTGCCACGCTCGTCCTTGTCGACCTGGACAATGACATCCTGGCCTTCCCGGACCGCGTCCTGGATGCGGGCCCGGCCGACATCGATGCCGGCCTTGAAGTAGATGCGGGAAATCTCCTTGAACGGCAGGAAACCGTGGCGCTCGCTACCGTAGTCCACGAACGCGGCCTCGAGGCTGGGCTCGACGCGCGTGATGATGCCCTTGTAGATATTGGACTTGCGTTGTTCCTTGCTGGAGGATTCGATGTCGAGATCGATCAGTTTCTGACCGTCGACGATGGCAACGCGCAGCTCCTCGGCTTGCGTCGCATTGAACAACATGCGTTTCATTTTCTTCTCCCGCGCTCAAGATCACACACGGGATGGGCGATACCGTACGGTCCGTCCCCGGAGGGCAGGCCGTGTCAACCTGAACTAGTCACTGGGTGAGAGCATGGAGGGGTGACCGGGCTTTCGGTGTCGTACAGTTCGCCGTAACGGGGATCCGCGCAGTGCGCGTATCCGCAGTATTCAGAAATGCCTTGAGCGCGTAATTCAACTAGTATCGCTACTGGATCTGGTGAGCGACATTAACCAGCGCGACAGCGGCGTGGAGCGGAAGGTTGGCATGGTTTCCGCCGGACGCCCGGCCACAGTGCGTTGAGTGCGACTTGACCGATCAGCCTGACCACGCCGGTAACGCCATGCGTAGCGCGGAGATGCCTGTGTCGCGCGGGGATTTCCTGTCGGAAAATGGGGATGAAATCCAACCAGCCGCGCGAGCGCAAATCGAGTCCTCAACTTGAATAGTGTAACGAAATGAAAGAGTTAAGTCAAGAATCTGCCGCGTGGCATGCCGTCGAAGGGGAGTACGCCGGGCAGCGCATCGACAACTACCTGATCCGGCGTCTGAAAGGAGTGCCCAAGAGCCACGTGTATCGCATCCTGCGCAGCGGCGAAGTGCGGGTCAGCAGCCGACGTGTCGGGCCGGATTATCGATTGCAGGCAGGTGACCGGATTCGGGTGCCGCCGATCCGGATTTCGCCAAGGTCAACTGTCGCTCGGACTCCGCCCAAACTTGCTGCGCCGGTGTTGTTCGAGGACGCGGCAATTCTGGCAATAAACAAGCCCGCCGGCGCTGCAGTACATGGCGGCAGCGGCGTGTCCTTCGGCGTCGTGGAGCAGTTACGCTCGGAACGCCCCGATGCGCGCTTTCTCGAGCTGGTGCACCGGCTCGACCGCGATACGTCGGGCGTGCTGTTGCTGGCCAAGAAGCGCCTGGCCCTTACCGCGCTGCATGCGCAATTGCGCGAGGGTCGCGTGCAGAAGATCTATCGCGTGCTCGTCCGCGGGGCATGGAAAAACGCGCGGCAGAACGTGCGTCTGGGATTGACCAAACGGGTCCTCGCGAACGGCGAACGCAGGGTCCACGTGGATGAAGCCGGTCAGGCGGCGCATACCGTATTCCGGCTGGTGGAGCGTTTCGCCGACGTCAGTCTGCTCGAGGCGGAACTGAAAACGGGGCGCACGCATCAGATCCGGGTGCATCTCGCCCATCTGGGGTTTCCGATTGCCGGAGACGGAAAATACGGCGACTTCGAATGGAATCGCGTTCTGGCGCGACAGGGACTCAAGCGCATGTTTTTGCACGCGGCGCGCGTCGGATTCACGCACCCGGTATCCGGCGAGTCGCAGCGGATCGAGGCGTCCTCGCCACCGGAACTGGAAGGCTATCTGGCATCCTTACGCGAGGTAGGCTCGGGTGGCTAGTCGATTTCGGCTCGTGGTGTTTGACTGGGACGGAACTCTGATGGATTCCACCGCGGTCATTGCCGCGGCAATACAGAGCGCCTGCGGCGACCTGGGACTCCCGGTACCATCGGATTCCGCCGCGCGTTTTGTGATCGGCCTCGGCTTGGGCGATGCCCTCCGGCACGTGGCACCGGAACTTGAGGAACGTCGTTACCCCGAGCTTTCCGAACGGTACCGCCATCATTTTCTGCAGCGTGATGCCGAAGCAACGCTCTTTCCCGGCGCAGCGGAACTCGTGCGGGAGCTTCACGATCGCAAGCTGTTGCTCGCGATCGCGACGGGCAAGAGTCGCCGCGGGCTGGACCGGGCGCTCGGTGAGACGGCGCTCGCGCGATACTTTCATGCCACGCGTTGTGCCGACGAGGGACTGGCCAAGCCGCATCCCGCCATGCTGTTGCATCTCGTCCGGCAGACTGGCGTCGGCGCCGGCGATACGCTGATGGTCGGCGACACGACGCACGACCTCGACATGGCGCGCTCGGCAGCCGTGGCGAGCGTTGGCGTCACGCACGGCGCGCATTCGAGGGAAAGACTGCTGGAGAGTGCTCCGCTCGCGTGCGTCGACGATGTCGATGCCCTGGGCGTCTGGTTGCGGGACCACACGTAGCTTTTCCGCAACCGGGCTATACTCGATTTTCACCGTTAACGAGGGTTTCGTCAGCCTATGTCAGAACAGCCGCCGTCCGACTCCCAGTGGGAGCGTCAGATTCTCGAAAAAGTCGCTTTGGCCGCGATCCAGGAACAGCGGCGCGCGCGCCAATGGGGCATGGTGTTCAAAATGCTGGTGCTGCTTTACCTGTTCGTGCTGTTGTTTGTAGGCATGGGCTGGTTCGGCAAAAAGGATTCGTCGCGCGGCAAGCACACGGCGCTCGTCGAAGTGCGCGGCGTCATCAGCCCGGACAGCTCCGCGAGCGCAGACAACGTGACCAACGGCTTGCAGCAGGCATTCAAGGACAAGCGTACCCAAGGCGTGATCCTGCGCATCAACAGTCCGGGCGGAAGCCCCGTGCAGGCGGGCTATATCAACGACGAAATACGGCGTCTCCGGGCGAAGCACCCTGAAATCCCCGTGTATGCGGTTGTCGAGGATATCTGCGCATCAGGTGGATACTATGTCGCGGTGGCGGCCGACCGCATCTTCGTCGACAAGGCGAGCATCATCGGATCCATCGGCGTGCTGATGGACGGGTTCGGATTCACGGGCACGATGGAAAAGCTGGGTGTCGAGCGCCGGTTGCTGGCGGCGGGGGAAAACAAGGGATTTCTCGATCCCTTTTCGCCGATACAGGATACGCAGCAGGAGTATGCCCGGAAAATGCTGGATGACATCCACCAGCAATTCATCGGCGTCGTGCGGGAGGGCAGGGGCAAGCGCCTCAAGGAATCCCAGGAGATGTTTTCAGGCCTGCTCTGGATCGGACAGCGCAGCATCGAGCTCGGACTCGCGGATGCGATGGGCAGCGTGGACTACGTGGCGCGCGAGGTTATCAAGGCGGAAGAGGTCGTGGACTTCACGCCCCGAGACAATATCGCCGAGCGGTTCGCGCGGCGATTCGGCGCGGCGATGGCCGAAACCATCGTAAAGCTCATGGGGCCGAATTCGGCGGCTCAATTTGCATTGCGATAGAGCAGAAATACCGTGGGCCGGCGGTCGATCGCCGGGGGGGTGGCCTTCCATGCGGCGATCGCGCGCGTCACGATGCTTTCGCTTGCGAGCGTAATGTCGGTCGCAACGCAGAGCATCGTGTCGGGGCGGCAGATGTCGAAAATGGAGGCGAGCAGCGCAGAGTTGCGATAGGGCGTTTCGATGAAAATCTGCGTCGCATCGTCGCGCGCGGATGCGCGTTCGACCTCGCCAAGCTTGCGGGCCCGTGACTCCGGTGCCCGGGGGAGGTAGCCGTGGAACGCGAACCGTTGGCCATTGAGGCCGGAGGCCATCAGGGCGAGCAGGATGGATGACGGACCCACGAGCGGCACGACGCGTATGCCCGCTGCATGCGCTGCATTGACGAGGGCCGCGCCCGGATCAGCCACGGAAGGGCACCCTGCTTCGCAGAGCAGTCCGCAGTCGGCTCCATCGAGGATGGGATCGAGGAGCGGTGCAATATCGGATGCACGCGTGTGTTCGTCCAGAACCGTCATGCAGGCCTGCCGGATCGGAAGCGGATAGCCAGCCGACTTCAGCAGCGCGCGCGCCGATTTGGGGTTCTCGACGACGAAGTGCGAAAGTCCGGCGAGTACCCGCAGCGTGCGATCCGGCAGTACGCTGCCGAGGGTGGCGTCCCCCAGCCCCGCCGGAACGAGGTACAGCGTGCCGGACGGTTTCATGCGCGCAGAATCACGCGTACGCCCTCGTGCGCGAGCTGCGTCACGAGCGTGATCAGCGGCAACCCGATCAATGCGGAGGGATCGCTGCTGCTCACGCGATCGACAAGGGCTATGCCCGCACCTTCGATTTTTGCGCTGCCAGCGCAATCATACGGCTGCTCGGAACGCAGATAGGCTTCGATTTCCGCATCACTTAGCTGGCGGAACCGCACTTCGGTTGGCACCGCGCAGAGCTGCCTTGCGCCTGTTGACGCGTTGAGCAGGCAAACGGCAGTGTGAAACGTGACGCTTTGACCGCGCATCGACTGCAACTGTTGCACGGCGCGCGCGTGGGTTCCAGGCTTGCCGATCGGGGTGCCATGCAGGTCGGCCACCTGGTCGGACCCGATGATCAATGCGCCGGGATTTGTCCCGGCAACCGCAACGGCCTTGGCTTCGGCAAGCCTCAGCGCGGTCGCGACCGGTGACTCGCCGGCGCGCGGTGCTTCATCCACCCCGGGCGCGAAAGTTTTGAACGGCAGCCCGAGCCGGGCGAGAAGTTCGCGGCGGTACGGCGACGTGGAAGCCAGGACAAGTCGCGAGGCAGACAATGGCGGTTGCAGGTGGCGGTAAGGTTTTGCTTTGACTCGCTTTTTTCCGGCGAGCAGTTTTGACAGATTACGCGGAAAATATTATCATTTCATGTTTATGTTTGCACCGGCTGTCATCGATAGCCTTGAGTTTGCGCGTACCGGGCAGTCGCTGCGCGGCGCCATCGAGATTTCGACGCTGCCGCGCTTGCATAGCGAACTGTACGATAGTTCGGGCAGCGTTGAATTTGAGTTGGTGGGCGCGTGCGATGGTCAGGCGCGGCGCCTTCTGCACCTCGAAGTGCGTGGTGCGCTGCATTTGCGGTGTCAGCGTTGCCTGGGGCTCCTGCCGTATCCGCTCGAGTTGCGCAATACGCTACTGCTGGTTTCGGGGAGCGGCACGCCTCAGGACCAGGAAGATCCGGCGTCGCCGGACAGCATCGAGGCGAGCCCGGCGCTGGACGTGGCCGGGCTGGTCGAAGACGAGATACTGCTTGGCCTGCCGTACGCGCCGCGCCATGCGAACGAGGCGTGCGTGGGGAAGGATGCCGGCGCACGCGCGGGCACGAGCAAGAAGGTGGCGGGGCCGTTTGCGGCATTGGCGGCACTCAAAGATGCACGCAAGAATACGCGCAACGCGCGTTAGTCAAGGAGTTGCGAAATGGCAGTCCAGCAAAACAAGAAGTCGCCGTCAAAACGCGGCATGCACCGGTCGCACGATTTTCTCGTGAACCCGCCGCTCGCCGTCGAACCGACAACGGGCGAGACGCATCTGCGTCACCACGTGAGCCCGAACGGCTATTATCGCGGCAAGAAAGTCATCAAGACCAAAGGCGACTAACCTCGCGGACGACACGGCGCGCGCGCATCGAGGCGCCGTCCGGGTGTACAACGGGGAAGGGAACGCACCGATGGATGTGACCGTAGCGGTCGACTGCATGGGCGGCGACCACGGGCCGCATGTGACGGTGCCCGCCGTGCTGGATTTTCTGAAGCGGGGTTCGCAGTCGCGCGTCATTCTGGTCGGC
>CAZMBS010000103.1:0-11046 GCA_964564295.1 uncultured Streptomycetaceae bacterium | reverse complement strand
TGATTTGACGGACTTCTCTACTTCACATTGGTAGGGCTGGTGGGGAGCAGGTCAGCCGCACCGGAGTATTCGGTTCTTCCGCCGTTGCGCTGTAAATGACGCTGCCAAGGCTATAGCGGAAGCTGCACGGCGGATTCGGCGTTACATCGCGGCTGCCGCTGCCGGTCGTAATATTGTTGCAGAACTGACCTTTTTCATTGATGGACCAGGTTCCGATGAGCCCGTAACCCCTGTTTCCTTCCGTGTCGGTTGAGCGGCCCGATAGAGTTCCATCCTTCCGATAAGTCAAATAAAACTTCCTTGTGCCGGAGGGGCTTATTCCCTCAATTTCCCGGTCAGAAGAATAAAAGGCTGCCACCTCCTCTTTACTTAATTTCATTCCACCCTTCGATACGATATCTCCAACGGTCGTTACCTGTTGCGCGTGCACCAAAGCGGAAAGTCCAATCGCAATTAGTGCGGATAGAATTCTGTTCATTTCCCTCTCCCCTGTGTGATGAACGAGATTGCAAGATTTGACCTATTCGCTTGTCTTTGCGGCATCGCCACGCATCCAGGCGCGGAATCCGGTTGAGCGCCGGGTTCGACCCCGGACGTCAGCGGCGCGACGGTTCACGCTGGCGGATGTTTCTTGAGCCACTGACGCAAGGCAATATCCACTCGGGTTTGCCAGCCCTCGCCGCCTTTGCGGAATTGCGCTACCACTTCTCGTGACAACCGAATCGTGATGCGTTCTTTGGTCGGCTTTTTCTGCGGGCCGCGTACACCCACCTTCTTCCTGAGGGATGACGGCAACACCTCGGCGGCTGGCCTGAACTTTGCCAATTCTTTGGCGGTTAGTTCGCGGACTTCGCCGTCGACTTCAACCAGTGGTATGCGTCTTGCCATATCTTCGTGCCTCTCTCGCATTTGCCTTGCGAAAACTGATCACCCGAATGCCTGTCCTGGTCTCGGTGAAGCACAGCACATGCAGCCAGCGGTCCAGGTCGCACAACGCGATGTAACGGGTTTCACCATACACCTTGCGGGTGTCAGTAAACACCAGCGCGGTATTTAACGAGCTGCAAGACGGCCTCATATGCTTCATTCATTCTCCTCTCATTCGTGAGGAGGCCATCGAAGGCGGACGCGGCGATGATGTACTCTCGGTCAAGAAGGTCGTTGCTCACCCGACGGAACGCGCCGCGTGCACTGCGCGCCACTTCGGCGAACAGCGTTACATCCCGCGGTACGTAGTATCCAGCGGCTCGGACATGGCGCGATGACGTTAATGCGGTTTTCGCGCGAGCGCGCCGACTTACGCCGCAACTCGCCACTGCACCTGCGCGGGATCGAGGCGGCGCGCGGCGATGTAGTAGAGCAGCGTGCCGGGGGCGACGGGCGTGTCCATGGCGGCGTTGGGCCGCAGGCCGTGACCCATGGTGTCGTCGGCCATGGCGATCAGCGTGGCGTTGTGCTTTTCCTTGAGCATCGTGAACACGCGCGCGTAGTGCATCGACGGCGCGCCGTCGGGAACGCGCAGGCTGAAGCTGTTCTGCCCGCCGAACACCGAAAAGAGGTCCTGCTGCACGCGCGACGAACCGGGATCGAGCGCCGCGCGCACCATCATCTCGGTTGCGAGCGACACCATCGCTTCCGCGCGCGGGCAGTGCGCGATCAGCAGGTTCGCGAACGACTGCTGCTCGAAATGCGCGACGAGATGCCCCTGCCGGTTCACGGCCGCGGCGCCGAGCGCCGCCGCGAGCGTGTCGTTGTCGTCGTGCCCCAGCGCGATGATGACGCCCGCGTTCGCCGAACCCGCGCGCAGATGCAGGTCCGACTCGCTCAATGCCTTGCCGCGCACGAACTTCAGCATCTCCGGCATCGGATTCTCGATTTCCTTGGTCGTGCAGAGCACGATCTCCCGCTGGGCGTGCGCGGCATCGGCGAGGATTTCCTCGACCATGCGGCGCGTGCGCAGGCCCTGCCAGCCAAGGATGACGATGTGGTTCTTGAGATCGGAATAATCGGCCTGTCCGCGCATGCGTTGCCTCCAGCGGTCCGCGATGAATTGGATGAACTTGGTGACCGATGCCGTGAACAGCATGATGCCGCCCGGCATGATCCAGAACGTCGTGAACAGCCGCCCGAGCGGCGTCTTGGGCGCGATGTCGCCGTAGCCTATGGTCGTTGCCGTCGTGATGTAGTAGTACCAGAACGCGATCGCTTCGGTGATTTCTCCGGTCTCCACGACGCGGATGACGGCGTACGAGACGAGCGCGTGCAGGGCGACCAGCGCGAGCAGCGCGTCCCATTGCAGGCGCGCGAAATGCGCGTAAAAACTTTTCAGCAGGCGCGGAAGGAGCAGCGTGGGCATCGCGCGTCAGAACTTTTCCACGTACGGCCGCACTTCCAGTTCCAGCGTCCACGCGCTGGGGGGCTGCGCGTGCAACTGGTAGTACGTTTCTGCAATGGCGTCGGGATCGAGCACGGCGTCCTTGCCGCGCTCTGCCTCGCTGCGTCCGGGGCGTTCACTGCGGATCTGCCCGTCGATCACGACGTGCGCGACGTGAATGCCCTGGGACTGAAATTCCCGCGCGAGGCTTTGCGCGAGCGCGCGCTGGCCGAACTTGCCGACGGCGAGATTGTGAAATTGCGCGCCGCCGCGCAGCGACGCCGTCGCGCCGGTGAACAGCAGCGTGCCGCGATGGCCGCCGTCACCGGGCGCGGCGAGCATGCGCCGCACGGCTTCGCGCGCGACGAGAAATCCGCCGAGGCACCCGGCCCGCCAGCAGCGCTCGAACTCGTCGACCGTCGTGTCGAGCACGCCTTTGCGCACGTAGCCGCCGGCGTTGTAGACGACGAGCCGCGGTGGTCCGAGCTCGCGGTCGGTCGCCTCGAACAGCGACAGTACTGAGCGCTCGCTTGTGGCGTCGCACGCGTAGCCGTGAAACGATGCGCCAAGTGATTGTTTTAATGCATTAAATTTATCGGTACTGCGGCGCGCCGCCGCGACCGTCATGCCCGCCCGGGCAAACCGCCGCGCGAGCGCGCTGCCGAGGTCCGGGCCCGCGCCGACGACGATCGCAACGTCACGTGCCGGCATGCTCATGCCGTCGCCGCTTTCACGCGCGCGGGCGTGAACGGCAGATCGCGCAGCCGCCTGCCGGTCGCGGCCGCAAACGCGTTGGCGATCGCGGCGACCGTCGGTCCCTGCGAACCTTCGCCGGTGCCGAGCGAACGCTCCTGCGGCCGGTTGATGAGATGCACTTCGACCGCCGGAATCTCGGGGAACGTGAGTATCGGATAATCGGCCCACGACCGCGTGGTGATGCGGCTGCGGTCGAACGCGATCTGTTCCTTCAGCGTCCAGCTTGCCGACTGGATGATGCCGCCCTCGATCTGGTTCACGACGCCGTCGGGATTCACGATGAGGCCCGCATCCACCGCCGCCACCGCTTTCGTCACGGTCACCTTGCCGGTGCGGCGGTCCACCAGCACGTCGGCGATCACCGCGACGTACGCGGCGAGATTCTTGTACTGCGCGAACGCGATGCCGCGTCCCCGCGCGCCGTCGCCCGTCGCGCCGGGTTTCCAGCCGGCTTTCTGCGCGCAGGCTTCGATGACCGCGCGCGCGCGCGGATTCTTCATGTGCGCCAGCCGGAACGCGACCGGGTCCGCGCCGGCCGCGAGCGCCATTTCGTCCATGAACGATTCGAGCGCGAACACGTTGGCGTAGGCACCGAGCGTGCGCAGCGCGGAAGTGCGCACCGGCATGTCGGCGATGTAATGCAGCACCACTTTCTGAGACGGAAAATCGTACAGCGGCACCGCGTTGCGATCCGCCGCACCCGCCGGCTGCGGCGTGTTGACGGGCACCGCGGGCGGCACCGGGTTTGCGATGTGCCAGCCGCCGAGCAGGTTGGCTCCGTTGGGGCTGCCCGGGCGCGTGGAGTGCGGGTGGCTCCACACGTCGTGGCGCCAGTCGATGATGTGCTTCGACCGGTTGTCCAGCCGCGCGTGCAGCTTCATGACCATCGCGGAGCCGTACGGCTCCCAGCCGAACTCGTCCTCGCGCATCCACTGGACCTTCACGGGGCGGCCGCCGGTCGCGCGCGCGAGCAGCGCCGCGTCGCACGCGACATCGTCCGCGCCGTTGTGTCCGTAGCATCCCGAACCCTCGACGTGGGTGCACACGATATCGGCCGGCGGCAGGCGCAGCACGCGCGCGAGGTGCGCGCGCAGCGGAAACACGCCCTGGCTGTGCGTCCAGACCGTGAATTTTCCGTCCTTCGCCTGCGCCACCGCGCACGACGGGCCGATCGAGCCGTGCGACTGGAAGGGCCGCGTGTACGTGGCTTCGACCGTCGTCACCGTGCCGCCGCCAAGCACGTCGGGCACTTTCGTGTTGACCACCATTTCGCGCGCCGGCATTTTCTGCAGATGCTCGAACAGCGCCATGCCGTTCGGCGGCAGGTCCGGCGTCTCGGTCCACCTGGCCGACGCGCGCAGAGCCTGCGCGGCCCGGATGGCCTGTTCCTCGCGTGCCGCCGCGACGCCGAGGAAGTTGCCGTCGCGCGCGACCGCCACGACGCCGGGCAGCGCCATCACCGCGTTTTCGTCGAACGACACGAGTTGCGCCCGGTAGGAGGGCGGCCGCACGACGCGCCCGTACACCATGCCGGGGAGCCGCATGTCGTGCACGAAGCTCGGCGTGCCCGCGACTTTCGCGGGAAGGTCGCGACGCGGCACGCTCTTGCCGATCAACCGGTGTTGCGACGCGGCCTTGGGCCGGACGCTCGCCGTCGCTTCGCGTCGGAAATCGGCTTCCCGCGCGAGGTCCCAGTACGTGACCGTTCCGGAGCCCGTGATCGTGCCGTCCGCGACCGCGAGTTTCGCGGCCGGAACGCCGAGTTTCGCCGCCGCGAGATCAAGCAGCATCTGGCGGGCCTCGGCGCAGGCAAACCGCAGCGCCGTGCCGCTGTTTTCCACCGACAGGCTGCCCGCGGTGACGCCTTCGTTGGGCGTGCGCGCCGTGTCGGCGGAGACCATGTCGATGCGTTCGTACGCGACGTCGAGTTCGTCCGATGCGATCTGCGCGAGCGCGGTCAGGATGCCCTGACCGAGTTCGCACTTGCCGGTGTAGACGGTGACTCTGCCGTTCGCATGGATGCCGAGCCAGCCGTCGAGCATGCGGTTGGCGTTGAGGCTGCCGGGCAGCGACGGGCGCGCGGCCTGCTGCGCGAGCACCGACGGCCCGGCCCAGCTGAACGCGACGACGAGGGCGCCCGACTGTTTGAGAAAGCGGCGGCGGGAAGCGGGCGCGGCGTTCGGCATGTTCAGGCCTCCCGACCCGACGCGCGCATGACCGCGCGTACGATGCGGTTGTGCGAACCGCAGCGGCACAGGTTGGCCGCGAGCGCCTTTTTGACCTGGGCTTCGGTGGGTCTCGGCGTCCGGTCGAGCAGCGCCTTCGCGGTGAGCAGCATGCCGGTCAGGCAGTAGCCGCACTGCGCGGCCTGCTCGTCGATGAAGGCCTTCTGCAGCGCGTGCGGCGCATCGGCGGTGCCGAGACCTTCCAGCGTGGTCACGGATTTCGCGCCGACGGACGCGACCGGCGTCACGCACGAGCGCGCGGGCCTGCCGTCGATCAGCACGGTGCAGGCGCCGCACTGGCTCAGTCCGCAGCCGTAGCGCGGGCTGTTCAATTCCAGGTCGTTGCGCAGGATGTACAGCAGCGGCGCATCCGCATCCGCTTCGACGCGGCGCTCGGCGCCGTTGACCCGCAGCGTGATCGCGGCCAAGTCGTATTCCTCCTAGTCGACCTTGATGCCGCCGTCCGCGATGATTTTCGCGTACTTGTTTTTCTCGGCGCGCATGAACGCGAGGAACGCGTCGGGAGCGTTGAACGTGGCGTCTCCGCCCTGCGTCGCGATGCGCTCCTTCACGTCGGGCAGCGTCAGCACGCGCTGCAGATCGGCGTTGATTTTCGCGATGACGTCGCGCGGCGTGCCGGCCGGCGCGAGGATGCCGAACCACTGCGACGAGTCGAATCCCTTGACGCCGGACTCGGCGAGCGTCGGCGTGTCGGGAAGGATCGCGGTGCGGGCCGCGGTCGTGACCGCGATGCCGCGCAGCCGCCCCGACTTCAGGTGCGGCACGAGCGGCGCCACGCCAAGGATGCCCATCGGGATCTGTCCGCCCACGAGGTCCGTCGTCGCGGGTGCCGCGCCCTTGTACGGCAGGTGCAGCAGTTGCAGCGGGGTATTGCGTTTCAGCCATTCGCCGGTCAGGTGTTGCGTGCTGCCGGTGCCGCTCGAGCCGTAGCCGATGCCGCCTTTCATCTGCTTGCTCAGCGCGACGAGTTCCTTCCAGTTCTTGGCCGGAACCGACGCGTGCACGGTCAGGAGGTTGGCGTAGGTCGCCGTGAGCGAAACCGGCGCGAAATCGGTCAGCGGATCGTAGGCCATCTTCGGATACAGCGCGGCGTTGAGCGCCGCTTCGGCCGGCGAGCACGAGAGCAGCGTGTAGCCGTCCTTCGGCGCGCGCACGACGAATTCGGCGCCGATCATGCCGCTCGCGCCGGGCCGGTTTTCCACGACGACGTTCTGGCTCCAGATCTCGCCGAGCTTTTGCGACACGACGCGCGTCGTGAAATCCAGGCCGCCGCCGGGAGGAAACGGCACGATGATGCGCACCGGCCTGGCCGGAAACGATTGCGCCCCGGCGCCTGCGGCGGCCGCGGCGAAAATCAACGTAGCCAACCAGCGTGACACGCCCATGTTGCGCCTCCCTTGGTGTTGTCCGGTCATTGTAGCCCACGCCCGGGCCAAAAAAAACGCCGCGGATTCGCGGCGTTGTTCGTGGCGCAAGCCGGCGATTACTCGAGCTTCACGCCGGCTTTCTGCACGACCTTGCGCCAGGTGTCGATGTCGCGCCGGATCGTCGCGCTGAACGCTTCCGGCGTGCCGCCCGCCGCGGTGACGCCGTCGCCGGCGAGCTTGTCCTGCATGTCCTTGTTGCGCAGGATCTTGTTCAGTTCGCCGTTGACGCGATCGAGGATGGGCTTCGGCAGGTTCTTTGGCCCGATGAGCCCGTGCCACAGGATCACTTCGTAGCCTTTGAGGCCGGATTCGTTGATCGTCGGCACCTCGGGCAGTGCGTCGATGCGTTTGCCGGTCGTGACGGCCACGGCCCGCAACCGGCCCGACTTGGCCTGCGGCAGCGCGGCCGCGATGCTGCCCCACAGCAACTGCGTTTGTCCCGCGATCGTGTCGGTGATCGCGGGACCGGTTCCCTTGTACGGCACGTGGACCATCTTGATGCCGGCCATGTCGGCGAACAGCTCGGTCGCGAGGTGCACGATGCTGCCCTGACCGCTCGACGCATACAGCAGGTTGCCCGGTTTCGACTTGCCGATCGCGATGAGATCCTTGATCGTTTTCACGGGCAGCGACGGGTGCGTGACCACGAGCATCGGGCCCTGCGACAACTGGATGATCGGCGTGATGTCGTTCACCGGGTCGAACGCGAGTTTGTAGAGCGCGGGATTGACCGAGTAGCTGCCGGCGATCAGCGTGAACGTATAGCCGTCCGGGGCGGCCTTTGCCCCGAGTTCCGCCCCCAGCGTGCCGCCGGCCCCGGGCCGGTTGTCGACCACGACCTGCTGGCCCATGACTTCCGACAGCTTGGCCGCCGCGACGCGCGCGATGAAGTCGGTGCCGCCGCCCGGCGCGAACGGCGCGATGATGCGGATGATTTTCGCGGGGTACGTCTGCGCGCCGGCCGCGCCGGCGGCGAGCGCCGCGCAGGCCGCGGCGAACAGCAGGGTCTTCTTCATGATGCGCTCCAGGATCGGGAAGGGTGGCGGATTTTATACCTTGCGCAGAATCTCCGCACCACGCGCGAGCGTTTCCTCGGACTTCGCGAAGCAGAAGCGCAGCACCCTGTGCGGCGGCGGTTCGCGGTAGAACACCGAAACCGGAATGGACGCAACGCCGTGCTCGCGCGTGAGCCGGATCGCGAGCTCGGTGTCCGGCTCGTCGCTGATACGGTCGTAGCGCAGGTTCTGGAAAAACGTGCCGCGCGACGCGAGCGGCACGAAGCGCGAGCCGCGCAGGCCGTCGAGGAAAAAATCGCGCTTTTTCTGGTAGAACGCCGCGAGTTCGAGATAGGCGTCGCGGTTTTTCATGTACTCCGCGAGCGCGTACTGCACCGGGCCGTTCGCGACGAAGGCGTTGAACTGGTGCACCTTGCGGAATTCCGCGGTGAGCGCTTTCGGCGCCGCGACGTATCCCGTCTTCCAGCCCGTGACGTGGTAGGTCTTGCCGAACGAGGACACCACGAAGCTGCGCTCGGCGAGACCCGAAAACCGCGCGACGCTCTGGTGCGTGCCGCCGTCGAACACGATGTGCTCGTAGACTTCGTCGCTGACGACGACGATGTCCGTGTTCCGCAGCAATCCTTCCAGCGCGCGCAGATCCTCTCCGGAAAACACCGACGCCGAGGGATTGTTGGGCGTGTTGATGATGATTGCTCGCGTCCGGGGCGTGATTGCGCGCTCGACCGCGTGCCAGTCGATGCCGTACTCCGGAAACCGCAGCTGCACGTAGACGGGCTTGCCGCCATGCACTTCCACCGCGGGTGCATAGCTGTCGTAGGCGGGCTCGAACAGCACGACCTCGTCGCCCGGACGCACGAGTGCCGCCATCGCGGTGTAGATGCCGTAGGTTGCGCCCGGCGTGACCGTGATTTCGTGTTCCGGATCGTAGGCAGTGCCGTACAGCGTCCCGATCTTTTCCGCGATGGCTTCACGCAGCGGCGCGATCCCGGCCATCGGCGGGTACTGGTTCAGGCCGGCGTTGACGTATTTCGCCAGCAGCGACCGCAGTTCCGCCGAGCAGTCGAAATCCGGAAAGCCCTGCGACAGGTTGATCGCGTTGTGCTCGGCCGCGAGCCGCGACATGATCGTGAATATCGTGGTGCCGACGTTCGGCAGTTTCGACGTGATGGCGTGCGGGTAGTGGGGCATGGCGCGATGGTCCGGTTACCGGTTACGGGTGGACGGGACGCCCGTATTGTACCAACCACGCGCGCGATTCATGGTGCGGCTGCCCGCGTTTCGCGGTCGGACAATCGTTTGAAATCATCGATGTATTTCTGGACGCGTTGCGCCGCCGTCGCGCGTTGATGCGGCGCGAGCATGCGGTCGACGGTGATGAAGAACGCGATGCGTTTTTCCCACCACTCGGTAAGGCGCCGGTCGTACTCGGGCGCGCGGCCTTCTTCCCAGTGCTGCATCCAGTGCGCGAGCCGCGGCGCGAACGCCTGCCGGTTGCCGCGCAGTTCCAGCAGTCGCAGGAATTCCTTCTGGCGCCGCAGCCGGTCCTCGTGGCGCAACGCATCGATCGACGGCAGCTCGCGCACGAGCGCGACGATCTTCTGCTCCTGTTCGTAGGTCAGGCTGCCGACCCAGTCCTTGATCTGAGTGAGCGAGCGGCGCGTGCGGGCACGCAGCCGGTCTTCCGCGGTACCGTCCAGCCGGTACTCGCGCATGAAGCGGCGATTGTCCTTGTCCCATTGCTGCTGCAAGGCTTCGAGCTGCTGCGGCGTCAGCGTCGCGAGCAGTTCGGCGGCATCGGCGGACGCGTGGCGCACCATCGTGCGTGCGCGCGCTTTCACGCCCTCGGCGATCCACGCGACGTCTTCGGGCTTGAGACCCTGTTGCAGCCGGGCTCTGGCGCTGCCGAGAAAAACCACGTACTCCGGCAGTTGTTCGTAGCGGTGCCACGCGTGCAGCCGGTCGAAACGTTTGTTGAATTCGGTCTTCTGCGCCGGCTCGAGATCGAAGTACTCGTCGACCATCCACGACGCGATGGTGTCGAGGTGGCCGTAGCCGAGCCCGACCAGACTGCAGCCCGCGAACACCGCGCACAGCGCGACGACCGCGAGCGCACGCCGGAATGCGCGAGTGGGGGAGGTGTTTGCGTTCATGTGGCAAAAAGAAGGGGCCGCTTCGGCCCCGACCAGCGCGTTACGATACGCCCGCACAGGGCTCCGGTGCAACGCTACAGGCGGTCGAGCGCTTCCGTCATGCGGCGGCGCATCGCGGCGTCGGGCAGCCTTCCGGCTCCGGCGCCCAGGTTGTCCTGCAGATGGGCCACGCGGCGCGTGCCGGGGATCACGCACGTGACGGCGGGGTGGCCCAGTATCCATTTCAGGAAAAACTGCGCCCAGCTGTTGCAGTCGAATTCGGCGGCCCAGGCGGGGAGCGGCTTGCCTTTGACGCGCCCGAACAGATTGGCCTGAGCGAAAGGCCGGTTGATGATGACCGCCGTGCCGGCATCCGCCGCCGCGCCGAGCAGCCGGGATTCGGCCTCCGGCTCGCCCATCGAATAATTGATCTGCAGGAAATCGTACTCGCGCGTTTTCACGAGCCGTTCGAGTTCCGCATGCGCGCCCGCATGGTAGTGCGTGATTCCGAGATGGCGGATTTTCCCGGCCGCCTTCCAGTCCCGCAGCGTTTTCAGATGCACGTCGAGATCGAGCAGGTTGTGGACCTGCATCAGATCGATCGTCGACGCGCGCAGCAGCCGCAGCGAATTGTTCATTTCGCGGATGCCGGCATCGCGCCCGCGTGTCCACACTTTTGTCGCGAGAAACAGGGACTTGCGCAGCCCGAGCGGTTCGACGAGATCGCCGACGACGCGCTCCGCCTGCCCGTACATCGGCGACGAGTCGATGACGCTGCCGCCGCCGGCGACGAACGCCGACAGCACGGCTTTCAGTTCCTCGCGCGCCGGATCCGCGGGCCCGACATCGAACGTTTGCCACGTGCCGATGCCGACGACGGGAAGGCGCTCGCCGGTTTTCGCAATGACGCGCGTCTGCAGCGCGCCGGCGCCATGGGATGGAGGCATGGCCGCCATCATACTCGCGGCCCCGAGCGTCCGGAGCATGCGGCGGCGGTGCGGATCGGGTGTCGTGGCCACGGTCATTTCCCGGTGCCGACGGGAACGCGCACGTAACCTTTCGCGCGCATGCAGGCCGCGACCAGGTCGTGTTCGA
>CAZMBS010000102.1:0-11051 GCA_964564295.1 uncultured Streptomycetaceae bacterium | reverse complement strand
AGCGGCATCGTCGGCTCGAACATCGTGGCGAAGGCGGCGCCGGACGGCTACACGCTGCTGATCGTGTTCCCGTCGCACACCGTGAACCCGAGCCTGTACAAGGACGTGCCGTACGACACCGTGAACGCGTTCGCCCCCATCACGCTCGTCAGCGAAGTCGCAACCGTGCTCGTCGTCAACGCCGATTCGGCGGCCAGGTCCGTGAAGGAACTCGTCGCACTCGCGCGCGAAAAGCCCGGGCTGCTGTACGGCACCGTGGGTCGCGGCAGCATGGGTTACCTCGCATCCGAACTCTTTCGCTCGATGATCGGCGCGAACATGGTCAACGTCGCGTACAAGGGCAGCCCGCAGATCATCAGCGCGTTGATATCGAACGAAATCCAGGTCTACTTCGTGGGTTCCGCCGGCTCCGTGGTGCCGCACGTGAAAAGCGGACGACTGCGCGCGCTCGGCATCAGCACCCGCAATCGCCTCGCGCAGTTGCCCGACGTGCCGCCGATAACCGACACCCTGCCCGGGTTCGAGGCGCGCGGCTGGAACGGCATCCTCGCGCCGGCGGGCACGCCGAAGCGGATCGTCGACCGGTTGCACGGCGACATCGTGAAGATCACACGCATGCCGGAATTCGCAAAGCAGGTCACGACCGAGGGCGCGACCGCGGTCGGAAACACGCCGCGGGAGTTCGATGCGATCATCCGTGCCGACCTCGTGAAGTGGGCGAAATTCATTCGCGAACTCGGCATCAAGCCGGAATGACGGGAGCGCCATGCCGTATCTGGAGTTGAATGACTGCAGGCTGTATTACACGATCGACGATCACACCGACGCGTGGACGACGCCGGAGACGGTGGTGTTCGTGCACGGCTTCACCGAGAACACCGAAGCCTGGCGCGCGTGGGTGCCGCTCTTTTCGCGGCGCTACCGCGTGGTGCGCCTGGATCAGCGCGGGTTCGGAGAATCCGGCGCGTTGCCGCCGGGATACCGGCTGACGACCGACACGATCGTCGGGGACATCGCCGGTGTCATCCGGGCGGTGTCCCCGACGCGCCCGGTGCATCTCGTCGGCGGAAAGAGCGGCGGCATACCGGTCATGATGCTCGCCGCGGCGCACCCGGCGCTGGTGAAAACCATCATGGTTTCCTGTTCACCGGTCACGCCGCCCAAGGCCGAGGGCTGGATCGCGCACATGGAGCGCCACGGCATGCGCAGCTGGGCCGCGAAAACCCAGCGCGAACGCATGGGCTCCGCCATGCCGCAGGCCGGACTCGACTGGTGGTCCGACCTGATGGGCGCGACGGCGGTGTCGACCGCGCACGGCTATCTCGGCTGGGTCAGCCAGATCGACATCCGCGAAGACATCCGGCGCATCCGCTGCCCGACACTCGTCGTCGGCACCGACACGCCGCGCCGCGGCGCTGCGGAATTCGAAGGCTGGCAGAAAACGATCCCGGACTCGGAACTCGCGCTCATCAAGACCGACGGCTATCACGCCGCCGCCGCGGAACCCGAGGCGACCGCTGAAGTCACGCTCGACTTCATCCGGCGGCGGTCCTGACCGCGACGCTCAGTCGAACCACCGCCGCTTGTAGACGATGCCGGGCCCGTTGGGGCCCGCACCCGACGGTTCGAGCCACAGCGTCTTGCCGGGATGCTTCACGGGCACGCCGTTGAAGCGTTCGCGCAGCCAGTCGCAGACGAATGCGTGTATGTCGGCTTCCCAGACGGAACTGCGCGCTTTCATCGTGATCGAGCCGTTGTGGTGCTGGTCGGGCAGCAGCCAGAGTTCGGCGGGCGCCTTCATCTCGTCGAAGTGGCGGTACACGTCCCCGATCGGCGCGCGCGGGTCGTACTCGCCGCTGACGATCAGCGTGGGGCACGTGATTTTCTCCATGTAGCCGTCCATCGTCATCTTCTCCACGACGGCGTCGAGTTCCGCTTCGGACGCGGATTGCGTGAGATACGCGAAGAGCTGCTTGTAGCGCGGTGACTCCTCGGTCATCAGATAGTACTTGTCGGTGAACGACGCCCACGGCGCCGCCGCGGCGCACAGCCGCCGGTCGTGCGCGGCGATGCGCATGCCCCAGAACGAGCCGAACGACAGCGCATAGACGCCGATCTTCTTCGCGTCGATCTCCGGACGCGTGACGAGAGCGTCGATCGCGGCGCTCGCGGCCTGCTCGTAATTGTCGGCCGTGAGCCGGATGCCGCGCAGGTTGCTTTCGCCCTGACCCGGGCCGTCGAACGAAAAGGCGTGCATGCCGCGCTGCAGCGCCTGGTTGTAGTACGGGTGCGGCCAAGCTTCCTTGGTCTGGTCGCAGCCCGGCACGTAGAAAACGAGCGGCTTCGGGCCGTCGCCGGGCGCGAGGTGCAGGTTGCCCGAAACGATCGTGCCGTTCCACGGAACGTCGACGTGCTCAATCCGGTACGGCGCGAGCTCGCGCACCTTGTCGTAGCAACGCATGAGTCCGCCGTGCAGGAAGCGCTTCTCGTCGCCGGTCTCGAACACCGTGTGCTGCGCGTCCGCGAACTGCAGCGCCGCCTGATAGTAGAGTTCCATCGCCGTCTCGCGGTGTCCGGCGGCGGCTTCCGTCTGCGCGAGCCGCTCGAATCGACGCGCCGCCTGGCCGACGTGTTTCGCGATCATGTCGTGGCTGCGTACCGTGCGCGGCAGCCCGCCGCGCCCGTCGGGCTGGAAATGAAACGTTTTCCCGGTCTCCTTGATCATCCAGTCGAAGAACCACTGCTGATCGTCGCGTTTCAGGTGCGGTCGACCGGGTTTCGGGCGGCGGGGGCTGGGCACGGGCGTGAGGCCTTTCTGGAAATGTAAACCGTTGAATTCGATTTAGTTATCTACAGACGCCATGGTGATCGCGCGTGTTGAGTATCGCGACCAGGGAAGCGGCATCGACAAGTTGGCGCGGCGTCATCGGCCGAACCACCGGCGGCTCGTGGTTTCGAGCGTGCCGACGTGATCGGCCAGCTCTTCGCCTTGCAGCAGCGTCACGGGTTTTCCGCTCGCGAACGCGCGTGCCTTGGCCGAGAACGCATCGGCCGCGATGCAGATGCCGTTGTAGGCTTCCAGCCGCGCGACCGCGTCGAGCAGTTCGCGCACGGGTCCGACGCCGACCTGGCTCACCTTCCAGCGCCGGCACTGCACGAGCGTGACCCTGCCGCCTTTCGTCAACCGGAAGTCGTATCCGTTTTCGCGCGACGGCTCCACCGCGTAACCCTTGCGCCGATACGCTTCGCTGACGACCAGGCTGAAGTTTTCCCACGACATCTCGCGCAGCCGGGCAAGCCGCTCGCCGGTGTTCACCGTCGTCACGCCGCGCGCCTGCTGAAATCCGATCCACGCGGCGACCAGCACGAACGGAATCGCGACGTAGGGCGCAACCGGCGGGAATATGGCCTGCGTCACGAAATAGAGCGCGACCGCGACGAGCAGCGTGACCCACCACGGCTGGCGGGACAGGACATGAAACAGCGTTTCACGCGCCATCGGAATTTCGCGCCCGCGCGGTTCAGAGGTTCGCGGCGACCCAGTCGGCCACGAAGTTCGCGCCGATCTGCCGGTTGTCACCCTGGCAGTGTTCGCTGCCGCCTTCTTCGCGCGTGAACACCTTGAGCGTCTTCACCTTTGAGGCCGCGGCATCGTGCAGCCGCTGCGCCATCTCGACCGGCACGATGCTGTCGTTTTCGCCGTGCACGACGAGCAGCGGGCATTCGATGCGCTGCGCCACGCCTTCCAGCGTGAAGTCCTTGAGTTTCGCCATCGCGGCGTCCATGTCCGCGACGCCCAGCACCCACGGCAGTTGAAACGACGGCGCGGAAACCCTGGTGCCGCCCGATTCCATGATCTTGCGGCGCTTCAGCCACACGCCGTAGTAGTCGTAGTGACCGCCCCACGCGATGCACGCCGCGTAGCGCTTTTCGAACGCGGCCACGCGCGGCGCGTAGTATCCGCCCATGCTGAGCCCGCCGACGGCCACGCGCTTTGCGTCGACGTCGGCGCGTCGCGACACGTACTCGTACGCGGCCGTGCCCGCCACCTCGTAATCGTGGCGGCTGTAGATGTTGCGCAGGCGCAGCGCCTCGCCCTGGCCCGGGCCGTCGATTGCCATGCAGTGGATGCCGCGGTTGTTGAGTTCGGCGCCCGAGAACAGCATGTTCATTTCCTTGCAACTGTCGAGGCCGTCGAACATCACGACCGTCGGCGCGCGCGCGGGCGCCCCGGGCGCCTTCATGAAGTACGCGGGCAGCTGCGTGCCCTCGTACGGTACTTCGACGCGCTCGATGTTCTTCCAGCGTCGTTTCACGCCCTCCGAGAAGCAGTGCACGCAGCGCCGGTAGGTTTCGAGTTTTTCGGCGCCCGGCCTGCAATAGCGGTCGGATACGAAGTAATACGTCGAGGCATGGAGATAGTACATGCCGGCGGTGAGGTCGCGGCCCGCGCCGGCGTGCGCATCGGCGGTTTTTTCCATGTGGCCGGCCATCGCGCGCCACTCGCGGGCCCACGCGTCGTTGTCGCCTTCCTTGCCCTTCAACCGGCGCGCGACCTGATCCGCCTCGCCGAGCGCGGCGCCCCCCCAGGTCTGCATTTCGGTCGCGAACATGAGTCCGTGCGACCACAGGTGGTTGCCCGGAAAGTACTGAAAGCAGTGCTCGGCGTAATGATCGGCCACGGTGTCCTCCCGTTTCTGGAGGCGCGATTATCCCACGCGGCGCGGCGCCGCTTGAGCCGGTGCTAGAATCTGCGCCGCCGATTCCGAATCGTGGAGTGCATCGATGGTTGCCGATCCGAGATTCTTTCCGCGCGCGGGGCGCGCAAACGACCCCAGCGCGTCGCTGTCCCTCGCGGAGCGTGACCGGCGCTGGAACGCGCTGCGCGCGGTCATGGACGCGCGCGGCATCGACTGCCTGTTCGTGTGGGGCAAGGGCGTGAACTACAGCGGCGCGGTGCGCTGGCTCGATAACGGAGATTTTGCCGATCGCACGATGATCTTTCCGCGCCGGGGCGACCCGGTCACGACGCGACCGCTGCCGAGCTGGGGCAAGTGGTACACGGATATCTGCTGGGAGGGCGTGAAGTTCCAGGGCGTGGAAGGCCGCGAAAGCCACTTCGCCGCGCAGGCGATCACCGATTACGGCTACCAGAACGGCGTCATCGGCATCGTGGGTCTCTCCGGCGCCGGCAATGCGGCGGAGGGCGTGATTCCGTTCCTGACGTTCGACAACCTGCGGCGCCTGCTGCCGGGCGCCACCTTCTGCGATGCCAGCGACATACTGGTGCGGCTGCGCATGCTGAAAAGCGACGAGGAACTCGCGCGCGTGGAAAAGGCCTGCGAGATCGCCAACATCGAGACCGACGCGGCGCTGCGCCACGCCCGGCCCGGCTTGCGCGAATCCGAGCTGTATGCGGAAATGCACTACGCGGGACTCAAGGCCGGTGCCGATTCGGGGCGGGACTGGCCCACCATCCTGTGCTCGGGCAAGGAAGACTATCCGTCGAACCGCCGCCAGACCGATCGCATCATGCGTTCCGGCGACCTCATACAATTCGGCATCTACACGCGGTTCGCCGGTTACTGGAGCCATCCGCATCTTGCCATCTCGCTGGGCGCGCTGGATGACGAATACGTGCCGTTGCGCGAGGCGGTGGTCGAAGGCACGCAGGCCGCGCTCGCGGCGCTGAAGCCCGGCACCCCGTGGGCGGACGTCGAGCGGTTGTGCGACGAACCCGTGCTGCGGCGCGGGTACTACCATGAGATCACGCAACTGCACGCGACCGGGCTCGACGGCATCGAGCCGCCCGTCACCCGCATGGTGGCCGGCAACGTGCCGCAGGGCGCACCGTGGCGCGGGAAGAAACTGGCCGGCGCGATTGCCGACAATCCGGAATGGCAGGCGCTCAATCGCGAACACGGCGGCAAGCGCGAGCCGCTGACCGTGCAGCCCGGCATGGTGCTGTGCCTGGAGGTGAAGGCGGCGACCGCGGACCGGCTCTATTTCGAGTGCGGGCCGCAGGTCATCATTACCGCGTCCGGCCCGCGCATCATGAATCCCGACGCGATGGACGTCATCGAGCTGTAGGGACCTACCCAATCACCGGCAACTTGGTTACCATTCGCATCGCCCTTGCAACCTCGATAACCCAAACAATTTTCGGAGGAGTTCCATCATGATTTCCCGGTATTTGACCGTCGTGCTTGCGATGCTCGCGCCGTCGGGCACCGTGCTGGCCGCGCAGGCGGCGGCCGCGTATCCCGAGCGTCCGGTGCGGCTTGTCGTGCCGTTCGTCGCGGGAGGCTCGTACGACCCGGTCGCGCGCGTGATCTCGACCTACGTGGGCGAGTTCATGAAACAGCAGATCGTGGTGGACAACCGCGGCGGCGCGAGCGGCATCATCGGCGCAGAAATCATCGCCAAGGGCACGCCGGACGGTTACACGGTGGGACTCCTCGGAAACAATCACACGATTACGGCGGCGCTGCGCACCGACGTGCCGCACGACGTGCTCAAGGATTTCACGACGATGACGCGGGTGGGGGTGGTGGACAACGCGGTGGTCGTGCACCCGAGCGTGCCGTCGAAGACGCTGAAGGATCTCATCGCGCTGTTCCGCGCGAACGCGGGCAAGTACAACTACGGCTCCGGCGGCGCCGCGGGCACCACGCACTTCGCGGGCGAGCTGTTCAATTCCCTGGCGGGAACCAAGGTCGTGCATGTGCCGTACAAGGGCGGCGGACTCGCGGTGCTCGGCATCGTCGGCGGCGAAGTGCACATGATGGTGCTCAACATGATCAACGCCGATCCGCACATCAAGGCGAACCGCCTGCGCGGCATCGCCATCGCCGCGAAAAAGCGCCACCCGCTGCAGCCGGACATGCCGACGACGGCGGAGGCAGGGCTCCCCGGCATGGAAATGTCCCAGTGGTACGGCATGGTTGCGCCCAACCGCGTGGCGAAGCCCATACTCGAGCGCTGGCAGAGCGAGTTGAAACGGCTGGTGGAACTGCCCGAAGCGAACAAGCGCCTCGCGTCGCAGGGCGTCACGGCGTTTCACGAGACGCCGCAGGAATTTCACGCGTTCCTGAAAGTCGACATCGACACCAACCGCAAGATCGCGAAGCAGGCGAACATCCGCGCCGAGTAGGCGCGGCGCGCTACCTGGCGAGCGCAAGTTCCGCGAGTACGGTCCGGATGCGCTGGTATTCGGTCTCGAGGAACTTGCGCGTTTCGCGGCTGCCGAGATAGCCCGTCAGGGCGAAGTTGTCCGCGGCGAACTTCTTCCAGTCGTCGGTTTCCGCGAGTTTCGCGAATACGCCGTCCCAGAATGCGATCTGCGCCTCGGTCAGTCCTTTCGGCGCGAGGACGTCCGAGAAATTCGACGACACCACGTTCACGCCCTGCTCTCGAAGGGTGGGAATCGGCGCGTACGCTGCGCCGAGCCGGTCCGGTGCCGTAACGCCGATCGTGCGGACGGTGCCCGCCTGCATGTGCGCGAGACCGTTTTGCGGCGTGAGTACCGCAAGGTCGACGTGCCCGCCGAGCAGTGCCGTCGCGGCCAGGCCGTATGAGTTGAATTGCACGATTTTCAGCTGTTTCGGATCGATGCCGGCCGCTTTCATGACCAAAGCCGTCGCGATGTAGGTGCCGCTGCCCGGCGGTGCGCCGTTGGCGATGGTGACGGTTGCGGGATCCTTGCGCATGCGTTCCGCGAGGTCCCGTGCCGACCGGATGGGCGAATCCGCGCGCACGACGAACGTGTGGAATTCGTTCAGCAGCAATGCGAGCGGCGTGAAATCTGAAAACGTCACGGTGCTCTTGCCGGTGATGTGATTGGCGAGCAACGCGGTGCCGCCCGTCTGCAGGAAATGCGCGTCCCCCTGGCGCTGCCCCATGAACGCCCAGCCCACCGCGCCGCCGCCACCCACCCGGTTGGCGACGGTTGCCGGCACGGGAATCAGTTTCTGATCCTGGAATATCTGCTGCATGCGCCGCGCGAGATTGTCGCGCGTGCCGCCGGGCGCGAATCCGACGACGATTTCCACCGGCTTTTCCGGCTTCCACTGCGCGAAGGCCGGTACGGCGGTCATCATTCCCAGCAGCAATGCAAGCAGAGGATTCATCGGTAGTTTTCCACGGTATCCGGAAAGGTAGAGGTCGCTTACCAACCGAGCGCATAGGCCGGTCGCCGCGGATCGGCGCCCGCGTGCAGGATACCGGATTGCGGATCGACGACGATCGCGCACACGGCGCCGGCACGCGAGGTGATGTCGGGCCACAGACCCGCGACGTGCCCGCGTTGCCGCAGCGCGTCCACCACCGACGCATCGATGCGGCGCTCGACTTGTATGCGATTCGGAAAATAGGCGTGCGGCTCGAACGAGCTAGGGAAGCTGTAGGTCGCGACGCGCGGTGCCTCGATGGCTTCCTGCGGGTCCATGCCGAACACCGCGATGTTGAGCAGGACCTGCAGCATCGCCTGCGGTTGCACGTCGCCCCCCGAGCAGCCGAACGGCATGTAGACCTTGCCGTTGCGAAACACCATCGCGGGACTGGGTGTGAGTCGCGGCCGCTTGCCCGGCGCAATGGCCGAGGGGTGCCGGGAGTCGACCCACGACTGCGCACCGCGCGCGGACGGGCAGAGCCCCGTGCCCGGAACCACCGGCGAGGAGCCGGAGCCGTCGCTGGGCGTGCAGGAAAATGCGTTGCCGTGCCGGTCCACCACGCAGATGTAGGACGTGTCGCCAGCACCGGGGTCGCCTTCCGCCGGCTCCGGCAGCGGTGGCGCGTCGAATGGATCGAATCCGGCGACCGTGCCCGCCGGCGGCATGCCGGGGCAGGCCCGCGCGGGATCGACGAGCGCCCGCCGCGCGGCCGAGTACTCCGCCGCGAGCAGCGTGTCGAGGGGCACCTTCACGAAGCGGGGATCGCCGTAGTACCGGTGCCGGTCGGCAAACGCGAGTTTCATCGCTTCGAGCAGCGCATGCAGGTAGTCCGCGGTGTTGTGCCCCGATGCTTTCAGCGTGGCGCCGTCGAGCAGGTTCAGCATCTGCAGGAATACCGGACCCTGGCACCACGGGCCGCAAGCCCGCACGTCCAGTTCGCCGAACCGCGCCTGCAGCATCGGCTCGATGCGCGCGGCGTGAGCGGCCATGTCCTCGTACGAGAGCAACCCGCCGTTCTCCTGCAGAAACGTGGCGATCCGGCGCGCGATGTCGCCGCGGTAGAACGCGTCCCGCGCGGCACGTATGCCGGCTTCGCGGCTGTCGTGCGCCGCCTGTTCCTCGTCGACGAGAAACTGCAGCGTGCGCGCGAGATCGGCCTGTACGAAAAGTTCGCCGGCACGCGGCGGCGCGCCGCCGGGCAGGAAAACGGCGGCGCTCGACGGCCATCCGCGATACCGCTCGGCCTGGTTGCGGATGAAATTCGCCATGAACGGAAACATGACGAAACCGTCGCGCGCGAACCGGATCGCGGTTCGGGCGCAGTCGGCGAAGCGCATCGTCCCGTAGCGTTCGAGCGCGGTGAACCACGCGTCGGCGGCTCCCGGAACGATCACGCGCGGCGCCCCCGGCGGTATCCTGCCCTGGTGATGTCGCACGAAGTAATCCGTCGATGCGGCCTTTGGCCATGCACCGAGACCGTCGATGGACACGAGTTCCTGCCGGTCCGCGCGATAGATGACCGTCGGCGCGACTCCCGCGAAGCTCACCTTTTCGCTATGCACCACGGCGAGCGTCATGCCGGCCGCGACACCGGCGTCCACGGCATTGCCACCGGCTTCGAGGATTTCGAATCCTGCGTGCGCGGCGAGATAGTGGCCCGCGGCGACCATGTGGCGCGTGCCGGCGACGGTGGGGCGAAATGCGGCCATGCGTTGTGCTCCCGCGTTACGCGACGCTGCCGTCGGCAGCGCGGCGCAGCACCCGGCCGGGCGTCGCGCCGGTGTGCTGTGCGTTGTCCACCACGACGGTGCCGTTGACGAGCACCGTCGTACGCGCGCCGGTCGGATACTGGTGGGGATCGCCGTACGTCGCGCGGTCGGTGAAATCAGCCGGATCGAAGAGCGTCACGTCGGCACGATACCCCGGCCGGAGCAGCCCCCGGTCGCGCAGGTTCAGCGCCGCGGCAGTGGCCCCGGTCATTTTCTGGACTGCCGCCTCGAGGGGCAGCAGCCCCTGTTCGCGCACGTAACGCCCGATGATGCGCGGAAAGGTGCCGTAAAACCGCGGGTGCGGCATGCCCTGGCTCACCGTGCCGTAGGTCGCGACGCAGTTGCCGTCCGAACCGACGAGCGCGAGCGGCGAGCGCACGATTTCGCGAATATCGTCTTCGGATATGGAGATGACGAGCACGCGCGTGGCGCCCTGGTCCGCGATCAGGTAGTCGCATACCACGTCGACGGGGTCGTGACCGCGTTCGGCGGCAAGATCCCGGATGGTCCGGCCCGCGAACTGCGGCAGGTGCGGAGAGATCGAAATCTGCACGCAGTCCCAGTCCGGAATGCGGCCCCAGTTGTTGAGTCCGTCGCGCGCGATGTCCGCGCGAATGCGATCCCGCGTTTCCGGCAGCCGCAGACGCGCGAGCATGGCATCTACGCCGCCGGACTGCACCCATTGCGGCATGAGATTCTTCAGCGGGTTGCTGCCGGCGGTGTAGGGGTGGGAGTCGCAGTCGACCGTGATCCCGCGGGCCTTCGCGGCGGCGATCGTTGCGAGCGCCCGCGCGGCCTTGCCCCAGTTGTCCATGCCGGAACACTTGAAGTGCACGATCTCGACGTGGACGCCGCAGGTCGCCGCCACGTCGATCGCTTCGTCGACCGCCTCGAGCACCTTGTTCGACTCGTCGCGGATGTGCGTGAAGTAGCCTGCGCCGTGGCGCCGCAACACGTTACACAGCGCGATCATTTCATCGCGATCCGCGTACGCGCCGGGCGCCGTGAACAGCCCCGACGAGAGGCCCAGCGCGCCCGCCCGGAGCCCGTCTTCGAGCATCGCGATCATGTGATTCAACTCGTCCGCGGTCGGCGCGCGCTGGTCCATGCC
>CAZMBS010000101.1:0-11232 GCA_964564295.1 uncultured Streptomycetaceae bacterium | reverse complement strand
CTTCCCGGGGACTTGATCCCCCTGAAGGGTCGCGGAAGACCACCGCGTTGATAGGCCGGGTGTGTAAGAGGAGCAATCCTTTCAGCTAACCGGTACTAATTGCCCGTGCGGCTTGATCCTATAACCGTGAGTATTACGGGTTATGTTGAATCAGGTTTGCCAAAATACGATCAAACTTTACTTCTTCCGAACCGGGTTTCATGCCTGCCGGCATCCGGCTGGCCTGAAACTGACAAGCTACGTCTGACGACTACAGCGAGGTGGAACCACCCCTTCCCATTCCGAACAGGGCCGTGAAACGCTTCAGCGCCGATGATAGTGCGGATTTACCCGTGCGAAAGTAGGACATCGTCAGGCACCCACAATGAAAAAGCCCCGGCCACCCGGCCGGGGCTTTTTTCATTTGCACGACGTCGCGGCGCTCAGTTGGGCCGGATGTTCGCACCTTTGATGACGTCAGCCCACTTCCTGTATTCGCTGCGCAGGAACTTCGCCGCATCCTGCGCCGACGTTCCGAGCGGCTCGATTCCCGCCTTGTCCAGGGCTGACTTGACCTCCGGCTGTCGCGCCACCGCGCGAAGTTCCGAGTTGATTCGCGCAATGATCGGGACGGGGGTGCCGGCCGGCGCCACGGCCATCAGCCAGATGCTCACCTCGTAGCCCGGAAATCCGGATTCCGCCACGGTCGGCAGGCTCGGCAACGCCGCCGCCCGCTTTTCGCCCGTGCTTGCGATGCCGCGCAACCTGCCGTCCTTGATGAACGGAAGAATCGCTGCGACGCTGCCGAAAACGATCTGCACCTGCCCTCCGACCAGGTCAGTGACCGCAGGTCCCATTCCCTTGTATGGAACATGCACGATTTCCTGTCGGGTCCGACTCTTGAAGAGTTCACCCGCCATATGCGGCGTACTGCCGACGCCGGCAGATCCATAGGTGAGTTTTCCCGACTTCGCGAGGTCGATGAGTTCCTGAACCGTGCTGGCCGGCACTTTCGAGTTGACCGTCAGGATCAGTGCGGACGTGGAGAACAGCGTAATCGGCGCGACGTCCTTGTTGATGTCATAGGGAACCCGGGACTGCAAGCTGGGGTTGATGACGATAGCGGGATCGGACAGCAGCAGCGTGTAGCCGTCCGGGTTTGCACGCACCGTGGTCTCGACCGCGATCACGCCGCCCCCGCCGGGACGATTGTCGACCACGACGCTCTGGCCCAGAGTGTCCGCGAGCCTCGGCCCGATCAGCCGCCCGACGTAATCGACTATTCCGCCTGGCGCGTACGGCACCAGCATGCGCACGGGCCGGACCGGATACGAGTCGGCAGCCGACAGCGGTACTGCAATCGTTAAAATTGCCGCTCCGATTGCAATGCCGGCGGCACCGCATGTCCTGTCTGTCATCGATCATCCTTGGCGTGGAATCGATCTGAGGGTGCCGCAGCAGAGATGCTTCCGGCACGAGTTCGTCGGCAATTATAATTCAGCAACTACCGCGACATCTGCGCAGCGCACGCGCATGAAATGGCGCGAGTATGTAACACATTGTTTTTATTGTATTATGTGATTTGCAATGAGCCGGTGCCACGAGAGATCGCCTGGCGGAAAGCGGATCGATGGACAAGCGCATCATCATTGGAATCACAGGGGCATCCGGCGTCATCTACGGCATACGGGTGCTCGAGCTTCTGCAACGGCAGCCGGGTATCGAGACCCACCTCGTGCTGTCGCCCTCGGCCGCGCGCACGATCACGGAAGAAACCGACTATTCGGTCGAGGACGTCCGCAAGCTGGCGCATGTCGAGCACAACTACCGTGACATCGGAGCGCCGATTTCAAGCGGATCGTTCCGGGCGGCCGGCATGCTGGTGGCGCCGTGCTCCGCGAAGACGCTTTCCGGTATCGCCAACTGCTTCGACGATGAATTGATCGTGCGAGCGGCCGACGTGTGTCTCAAGGAGCGGCGGCGCGTGGTGCTGCTGTTCCGGGAGACACCGCTCCACGCGGGCCATATCGAGACCATGGCGCAGGCCACCCGCAACGGCGCAATCGTCATGCCGCCGGTTCCGGCGTTTTACAGTCGCCCGAAAACGGCGGACGACATCGTCACGCAGACCGTGGGCAGGGCGTTGGACCTGCTGGACATTGATGTCCACGTGGTCAAGCGATGGAAGGACGGGGATGCGTTGCCGGCGCGCAAGCGCCGTCGCGTTTAGCGGGAAAACGACGGTGCCCGCACGCAAGACTTGTGGCGCCTGACCGGTATGCGCGGGACTTCTCCATTCTGGGCGTTCTCCCTGCAGTTTTATTCGTCGCCCGGCGTTGCCGAGGCGTGCCTGGAATTGCAGGATCGCGGCGGCGCGGATGTCAATGTATTGTTTTTCGTGATTTATGCTTCGCTTCAGGGAAAATTGCTCGACCATGAAACTGTGGCGCGTGTAGACGGAGCCTCGAGCGCGTGGCGCCAGCATGCGGTACTGCCGTTGCGCGGGGTGCGCCGATATCTCAAGGCGCCGCCAGAGGCGGCGCATAGTGCTGCAACCGCAGCCTTGCGTTCGGAAGTGAAACGCCTTGAACTTGAAGCAGAGCGGCTGCAGCAACTGATGCTCGAATCCCTGTTTCCTGTGGATGCAGCCGGCGGTCGTGATTTGCCCGCGAACGCGCTGCCGCGCAATCTGGAACATTACGCACGTTTCGTGGGCACACTCCCGCCGGAGCCACTGACGCGTGTTCGTGTTGCGGCGCTCGCATTGTGCGGCAGCAGTGCTTGAATCAACGCCGGCGCTGCACTGCCCCCACGGCGACCATTGCCGGAGATCCCTGAACCGATGCTGAACTACAGGTTTGTTCGCCCGTTGCTGCATGGCCTGGACCCGGAGTTCGCACATCGCGTCGCGATCTGGGGGCTCAAGCGGGGACTCGGGGGCAGCAGCGCGGCGCCCGTCGACCGCGTCCTTTCGGCGCGCGTCCTGGGCATGGATTTTCCGAATCCCATCGGTCTTGCAGCCGGATTCGACAAGGATGCAGAGGTCATGGACGCGATGCTCGCGCTGGGCTTTGGATTCGTCGAGGCCGGCACCGTGACCCCGATGCCGCAGCCAGGTAATCCGCGCCCCCGGCTGTTTCGTCTCGGCGAGGACGAGGCAGTCGTCAACCGCTTCGGATTCAACAGCTGCGGACTTGAGCCGTTTGTCGAGCGGCTGAAAATCCGGTGCGCGGCCGGCCGCCGCGGCATCGTCGGTGCCAACGTCGGCAAGAACAAGGAGACGGTCGATGGTGCGGCCGACTACGTGAAGGGCATCGAGACGGTGTGCCGGTACGCGGACTATCTGGTGTGCAATGTATCTTCGCCGAATACGCCGGGTTTGCGCGCGATGCAGGGGAGGGCATCGATCCAGGCGTTGCTGCAGCGCGTGCTCGAAGCCCGCGAGCGCGCGCGGCCGGAGCACGGCAGGTGCCCGCCACTGCTGGTCAAGGTGGGGCCGGATCTCGATGGTGATCAATTGCGGGACATTGCCGAAGTGGCGCTCGCCTCCGGCATCGACGGACTGATCGTCGGCAATACCACGGTGACCCGGCCGTCCGGACTGCGCAGTGTACACGCCGGCGAGGATGGGGGATTGTCGGGAAAGCCGCTGCAGCCGATTTCGCACCGGTGTTTGTACGACATGTACGACCTTACCGGCGGACGTCTTCCGATCATCGGTTGCGGCGGCATCGACAGCGGCGCCACGGCGTATGCGCGCATTCGTGCCGGTGCATCGCTTGTGCAGATGTATTCGGCCCTCGTCTATCACGGTCCGCAGCTTGTCGATCGCGTCGCAAGCGAGTTGTCCGCCTGTCTGCGTGCCGACGGCTTTGCGACGGTCGGAGACGCGATTGGAGCGGACCATCGGAAACGTCACGACGGCGGTCGCACGGTTGACAGTGCGCGCAGCCATCTGACATAGTCGATTCGAGGGTGGGCGACAGCGTCCACTTCGTGAATTAAACCGTGCGGGAGAACGTCATGACCGACAAAGTCAAACTCGTCAAGCCAGCCGAGGCGCAGGGCGAGACGGCAAGGATTTTCGATGATATCCGCAAGACGAAGGGGGCCAATTTCCTGACGCCGACCTGGGGGTTTTTTGCGCTCGACATCGAGTTGCTGCGCCACTGGTGGGGGCTTACCAAGCGCCTGCAGATGACGCAAGGGGCCATCCCGAAGACGATACTTAATTCCATCTCGCTGGTTTGCGCGGCGGAAGTGGATTGCCCGCGCTGCATCAATAATCACCAGACGCATCTCATCGAGCACTTCGGAATGACGGTGGACGACGTGATGGAAGTGCTGGATTTCGAGAATTCCAGCAAGGTCGACGCGGGCACCAAGGCGATCCTGCGCTTTGCACGCAAGGTGGCGTTCAACGAGGGCACCACCGAGGCCGATTTTGCGGCGCTGCGGGCGCATGGCGTGACCGATCTGGGTGTGGCGGAAATCGTGTCGATGGCCATGCTGGAGTCCGGCATGGCACGTCATGCGGTGGGCGTTGCGCCGTTCGAGGACGGATCGAGCTGGCCGCGCGAAAACGTTCCCTCGGCAACGTACGCCGAAAACGTGAACGCGTGAACAGACATCGCTGACCCGATGGCGACCGAGACGGTGATCCGTGGTGCGCTGGGACGCTTTGGCGATTTCGTGTCGGCGGACGTGATGTTGCCTGCCCGGCATTCTTTCCTGCCGGCGCAGGGCATGGCGGAGCAGGTGCTGATGGATCTTGGCGATTGGGCCAACGCCAAGGTACGCAAGTATCCGATCGTGCTCGCGGGCCAGGCTTTCGGCTACGGCACGGGACGGGAGTCGCCGTCACGCGCCTTGCGTGCAGCGGGCGTGAAGGCCGTCATCGCGACCAGTTTTTCGCGTATTTTTTTTCGCAATGCAATCAACAACGGCATACTCGTTGTTCAGTGTCCGGAACTCGTGGCAACCGCCGCCGCCGACGGCGACGAGATTGCGATAGCGATGGAAGAAGGCACGATTGCCTGGAACGGCGCGATATACCGTTTTTCGCCCATGTCCGAAGTGGTGCTGCGCGTGCTGCGCGCCGGTAATCTGGTCGAGTATGGTCGGCAGTTGCTGGCCGGACCTGCCTGATATGGGCTACACGTTCGCTGAAAAAGTATTTGCGCGCACGAGCGGCGGCAAGCCGGTTCGCGCCGGCGAAATCATTGAAGCGGTTCCGGATTTTACCTACTCGCACGATTATGCCGCGTGGGCGATCGACGCCTTTGAACGCATGGGTGCGGTGCGGGTCGTGAATCCGGAGCGCATAGCCGTATGTTTCGACCACGGCATTCCCCCCAATACGGCGAAAGACGCAAACAGTCTCAAGAAGGTGCGTGAGTTCGTCAAACGCCACCGATTCGCGCAGTTCTACGACGCGGGTTACGGAATTGCGCATCACGTGATGGTTCATGAAGGGTGGGTCGTACCGGGATCGCTTTCCATCTGCAACGATTCGCATGCGACGTCCGGCGGTTGTGTCGGTGCACTGGCGCTCGCAACCGGCGAGACCGAGATGGGTTTCATGTGGGCGATCGGAAAGCTGTGGTTCCGGGTGCCGCAGACGACAAGGGTGATATTCGACGGCGCATTGCGTCCCGGGGTGTACGCGAAAGACCTGATGCTCGAGATGGCGCGGCAGTTCGGCGTTCTGGGCGCCCTCTACGAAATGCTGGAATTTCACGGCCCCGGCGCCGCGAAGTTCTCGGTGTCGGAGCGATTCACGCTTTGCAACATGGTCACGGAGATCGGCGGCAAGGGTGGCGTGTTCCCCTTCGACGAGGTCACGCGGGAATTTGTCGAACCGCGCGCGCGATTCCCGTTCGAACCGGTTCTGCCGGACACGGATGCCGCGTACGTGCGCGACATGACGTTCGACCTGTCGCAGATCGAACCCATGGTCGCACTTCCCGGTCGCGAGGACAGCGGCGTCGGCGTGGGCAAGGTGGAAGGCGAGAAGATACAGCAGGTCTTTATCGGTTCGTGCACCAATGCGCGAGCGGACGACCTGGAGGTGGTCGCGCGAATACTGAAGGGACGCAGGGTCCATCCCGATGTACGGTTGATCGTGACACCGGTGTCGCGCAAAGTGGAACTGGAATCGATCCGGTCCGGCGATATGGAGATTCTGGTTGAAGCCGGCGCGACCATCATGCCGGCGGGTTGCGGCGTTTGTGCGGGTACCCATCAGGGCGTGCTGGGCGATGGCGAACGTTGCCTGTCGACGTCCAATCGCAATATGCCGGGCCGCATGGGTAACAATCTTGCGGAAATCTATCTCTGCAGTCCCGCCACGGCTGCGGCCAGCGCGATCACCGGGGCGATCACCGACCCACGACGTCACCTGTAGCGGTCGCCCGCAAGGTCTTCGGAAATTCATGCATAAGTATTTGTTTTAATGAGAAAAGTGGAAAAAATAACCCGATCGGAATCGCGCGGTCGACGCGTCGTGGCGGAACATGCGATCGATCCCGGCGCATCGTGGAGCGGACTCGTGCGCGCGGGGGAAGTCCTGCGCATCATTGATCTCGAAGGACAACAGGCCGTCGATTTCCTCTGTTACGACGCCGGTGACTTTCGCGGCCGCTACAATGCCGCGAACACCATGAAGATGGCGCGAAACGTATATTTGTCGAAGGGAGTAACGCTGTATTCCGAGTATGCCCTTCCGCTGATGACGATCGTCGCGGACACGTGCGGCGGGCACGACACCATCGGTGGTTGTTGCAGCGCGGAAATGAACCTGCTGCGGTACGGCAAGCACACGCCCAACTGTCGCGCGAACTTCCTGCGCGAACTCGAGCGGTACGGCAGGGACGAGCGCGACCTGGCAGCCAACGCGAATTTCTTCATGAACGTCCCGGTCGGGCGCGACGGCAGCATGGCGATAGCCGATGGACAGTCGAAAGCGGGTGACTATGTTGATCTGCGCGCCGAATGCGACGTGATCGCGATGCTGTCCAACTGCCCGCAACGTTACAATCCGGCCGCGGGCTACGATCCGTCGGCAGTGCGTGTCGTGCACTTTGCGCGCGCGCGCCGGACAGGGAGGAAGGAGCGGAATTCATGAGCGATATCCAGCGCGGCAACCCCGCCAACTTCAAGAACGTGCGCGCCACCGTATACAACCATTTTGTGCGCGTCGACCAGCCGAAGAGCCTGATATTCCTGGCCGGACAGCTTTCGCGCGATGCCGCGGGCAACATGGTCGGTGCCGGCGACATGACGGAGCAGACGCGGCAATGCATCCGGAACATGGAAACGGTGCTGATTGCCGCAGGCGGCGGGCTGCGCGATATCGTGTGGACCACGGTGTTCACCACCGACATGCGGGAATTCAAGAACATCGTCATGGCGCGCACGGAGTTTTTCAAGGACAACCTGCCTACCAGCACGATCGTCGAAGTGAACCACCTTTCCGAACCCGGCTACCTGATCGAAATCCAGGCGATCGCCGCGCTATGAGCGACGGCACTGTCTCGTGCCGGATCGAGGGGCGGATTGCGCATGTAACGTTCGACCGCCCGGCGGCGCGCAACGCCATGACGTGGGCCATGTACGGGGAGCTTGCCGCGGCATGCGATCGCATCGCGGCGGACAAGTCGCTGCGTGCGGCGGTGCTGCGGGGCGCGGGCGGCAAGGCTTTCGTCGCCGGCACCGACATCGCGCAATTCCTCGATTTCAAGGACGGCGAAGACGGCATCCGCTATGAACGCGCCATGGCGGACTATCTGGGACGGCTGGAGTCGCTGCCGGTACCGACGCTTGCGGTGCTCGAAGGATGGGCGATCGGCGGAGGGCTCGCGATCGCGAGTCTCTGCGACATCCGCATCGCCACGCCGGGAACGCGCTTCGGCGTGCCGATCGCGCGCACGCTTGGCAATTGCCTGTCGATCGGCAACTACGCGGTGCTGACTGCGGCGTTCGGCATGTCGCGCGTCAGGAAAATGCTGGTGCTCGGTGAGAATCTGACGACGGACGAGGCGCTCGCGTCGGGGTTTCTGTCGGAGGTGGTGCCGCCGGACCGTATCGACGCCCGCGCGGCGGAACTCGCGCAACGACTCGCCGAAAATGCGCCGATCACGATGCGTGTGACGCGGGAGTCGCTGCGCAGACTGTTGCATGCCGGATGGCCCGCGGACGACGATCTGGTCCGGGCCTGTTACGGCAGCCGCGATTTCGCGCATGGCGTCGAATCGTTCGTCGCCAAACGCGCGCCACAATGGACGGGTCAGTAAGAGGAAAAGAGGAGAGCGTGACCGGAAAAACAAGAATCGTGCTGGGTACCGCGACGCCGGGCGGGGGCTTCCCGCTGTACGGCGGCTTTTTCGCCGACGCGATCAACGAGACGGATACGTCGCTCGCGGTGGAATGTCGCAACACCAAGGGCAGTACGGAGAACGTGCCGTTGCTGGAACGCGGCGAGATCGATCTCGGCCTGGTGCAGGGTGAAGTTGCGTACGAGGCGCTGTCCGGAATCGGCAGGGCCCCCGCCGACCTGAAAATATTCACGGCAATGTACTCGACCGCCGGCATGTTCGTCGTGCGCGGGGACAGCCCGGTGCGCGCGATCGGCGATCTCAGGGGCAAGCCCGTCGCGTTCGGCGCGCGCGGCTCCGGCCTCGTGATTCTTTCGCGTTATCTGCTCGACGGTCTCGAACTCCGGCAGGACGAGGACTTTCGGGCGATATACCTCGACCGCGCCGGCGACGGGCCCGACATGGTGCTCGACGGGCGCGCCGCGGCGCTGTGGGGCGGCGGCGTCGGCTGGCCGGGCTTCACGAAGGTTGCTCAGGCAGGCGGACGCTTCATTACACCGTCCGCGGATGAGTCGCGGCGCATACTCGCGAAGCATTCCTTTTTGAAGCCGTTGACGTTGCCGGCAGGCAGCTATCCGGGCCAGACCGCGCCGGTGGTGTCGGTGGGATCCTGGAGTTTCGTCATGGCGCGGCCCACGCTGGAGGACGCGGTGGTCTATCGTCTGGCGGCGGCGCTGAACAAGGCGGAGTCATTGCTCGCCGGCAGGCTCGAGCAGGCGCGCGAAACAACGGCGGCAAATACGCTTGCTGCCGCGCCGCGTCCCGAATTGCTGCATCCCGGGGTGATGCGTTTTCTGCGCGAGCGTGGAATTGCTGTTTAACTTGTTGTTTTAAAGGAAAAAAGTAATGGTAAAGGCCGCGATCATCGGCTTGGGCTGGTGGGGCAGAAACATCGTCAATTCGGTGCAGGGAAAAACGGAGCGCATCCACTTCGTGCGCGGGATCAGCAAGGAACCCGATGCGGCGCGCGATCTCGCGCAGAAGCACGGATTTCAGTTGTCGACCGATCTGTCAGACGCGCTGAACGACCCTGGAATACAGGCGGTGGTCCTCGCCACGCCGCATTCGCTGCACGCGGATCAGATCGTCGCCGCGTCGAAAGCGGGCAAGCATGTTTTTTGCGAGAAGCCGTTGTCACTGAAGCGTGCCGATGCCGTGCGCGCGGTCGAGGCCTGCCGCAACGCAAACGTGGTGCTGGGCGTCGGCACCAACAAGCGGTTCTGGCCGGCGATGCCGGCGTTGAAGCGGGTGGTGGAAAGCGGCCGGCTCGGGCAGATCCTGCACGTGGAGGCGCATTACAGCAACGAGAACTCCGGCGCGCACTTTTCCGCGTGGCGGGAATTGCCGACCGAGTCCCCGGGTGGCGGCATGACGGGATCGGGGCTTCATGTGCTCGACGCGCTGGTGAATCTCGCGGGCCCCGTGCGTCGCGTTCGCGCGCAGTTGACGCGCATGAAACCCGGGCCGGACCCGTACGACACCGTGTCGGTGATGTACCAGTTCGTGAGCGGTGTCAGCGGAACGCTCGCCGCCGTGCGCGCGACGCCGTTTTACTGGCGCGTGCATGTATTCGGACGCAACGGCTCGGCGGAAGCCCTTGGCGAAACGGAACTGGTGGTCCGACTCGCGGGCGCGAAGCCCGCGCGCGAGAACTTCGAGCCGGTAGACGCATTGCGCGCGGAATTCGACGCGTTTGCCGATGCCGTGGACGGCCGCGCGCCGTTTCCGATTCCCATGGCGCAGATGGTCGACGTCGTCGCCGCATTCGAGGCGACCGTCGATGCGCTCGACAACGATCGCGAGGTCACGGTGTTCAACGGTTAGCGCGCGCGAACGCGCCCGCCGTCAGGATTTGCGATCGGGAAGGGGTTCTATCGTGCCCAGGTGAAACCGGTATTCACCGGCACGCCGGTCGGCATAATAGTGCTTCAGGGTGTTGCGGACCGTCGCGAACGCAATCTCGTTCCACGGTATCTCCGTTTCGGATACCAGCCGCGTCTCGAGCGTTTCGGCGCCTGCCCTGTAATCGAGGTCGAGCAACGTCGCCCGGAACAGCGCGTACACCTGGTTGATGTGCGGGATGTTGTACAGCGCGTAGAGGGCACCCACCTCGACCCGCGCGCTCGCTTCTTCGAGGGTCTCGCGCGCGGCACCCTGCTGCAGCGTCTCGCCGTTCTCCATGAATCCCGCGGGCACCGTCCACAGTCCATAGCGCGGGTTGATGGCGCGCCTGCACAACAACACCTTGTCCTCCCATTCGGCGATACATCCGACGATGAGACGCGGATTGGAATAATGAATGGCGTCGCAGGCCGTGCAGACAAATCGCGCCAGGCTGTCGCCGGGCGGAATTTTCAACGCGACAGGCGCGCCGCAGCTGGTGCAGAAATTCATGGGAAGGAGCGCTATCGACGATGCTGACTATACGGCAACACGGCCTGGTTGCCAAAACCATGCCGGCGAAATCCCGCGCGATGGACCGTGGGGCCGTCCGGCGCGGCAACCCTATTTCTCCGGGGGGCCTCCCGTGTCGCGAAACGGGCTGCGGTCGTTCAGTTCGTCCATGTAGTTCACCATTCCGCCCGATTCGCGCGCGAGAAACTCCTCGATCGCCGAAGAAAATCGCGGATGGGCGAGCCAGTGCGCCGAGCGGGTCTCCACGGGCATGAGGCCGCGCGCCATCTTGTGTTCGCCCTGCGCGCCGCCCTCAAAGGTAGCGATGCCGTTGGCGATGCAGAACTCCAGCGGCTGGTAGTAGGCCGTCTCAAAGTGCAGGCAGGGCACATGCTCGTCCGCGCCCCAGTAGCGGCCATAGAGCGTGTCGGCCGTATGGATCACCAGCGACGAAGCAATGGCGCGGCCCGCGCGCTCGGCCACT
>CAZMBS010000100.1:0-11327 GCA_964564295.1 uncultured Streptomycetaceae bacterium | reverse complement strand
TCGTGTTTTCGCTGTTCCAGTTGAATCCCGCGCCGTTCTGCCTGCTCGACGAGGTCGACGCGCCGCTCGACGATCACAACACGGAACGGTTCTGCGATCTCGTGAAACGCATGTCCGGGAGTTCGCAGTTCCTGTTCATCAGCCACAACAAGATCACCATGGAAATCGCGAACCAGCTGCTCGGCATCACGATGCAGGAAGCGGGTGTGTCGCGCGTCGTGGCGGTGGACATCGGCGAAGCGATGAAACTCACGCAAGAGGCGGCGTAACCGGCTCGAACGACCATGAGCGACCTGCAGATGGGCCTGCTGGCAATCGGCGTCGTGGTGGTCGCGGGGGTCTGGCTGTTCAACGCGCTGCAGGAACGCCGGCTGCGCAGCCGGCTGGAACGGGCCTTCGATGCGGAGCGCGAAGACGTGTTGTTGCGCGACGGCGCGCCCGCGCCCGCCGGGAAGCGCGCGGATGCGCCGCCCGAAATCCCCGTAAGCCGCGTGGAACCCGTGCTGGGGCGCGTGCATGTCGCGCAATCGGCGGAAGCGACGGAAGCGGCGGAAACGACGAAAGCCGGGGCCGAGCCGGCCGCGTCGCTTCCGGACGTGCCTGATTTCGACAGCGAATTCGATTTCGTCATGGCGGTCGACGCACCCGGTCCGATCGGCGAAAGCGTGCTGGGCGAGTGGATGGCTCACGTGACGGCCTGCGGGAAACCGACCCGGGGTTACGGCTGGGATGCGGCGGCGTCGCGGTGGCAGGAAATCGCTCCGGCGGGCGGACGCCACGCGCATGCGCGTGTCACGATTCAGCTCGCGGATCGCGCCGGAGCGGTAACCGCCGCACAGCTCGCCACGGTATGCGACGCGACGCGCCATTGCGCGGACCGTTGCGGCGGCACGGCGACGTTACCGGATACGGAGGCCGCACTGCGCGTCGCGAACGATCTCGATGCGTTCTGCGCGGAAGTCGACGTCGCGATCGGCATCAACGTGGTGGCTCCGCAGGGGCAGTCGTTCGCGGGCCATCGCATCCGTGCGGCGGCGGAAGAAGCGGGTTTCCGTCTCGCGCCGCACGGCATATTCCAGTATCGCGACGAGTTGGATAACCTGTTGTTTACATTGGATAATCACGAGCACGCGCCGTTCATTCCCGAACAGGTCGGCGCGCTGTCGACGCGCGGCATCACGCTGCTGCTCGACGTGCCGCGCAGCTTCGGCGGCGAACAGGCGTTCGACCGCATGTGCGACATCGGCAAGGCGCTCGCGCAGGCGCTGGGCGGGAGCCTCGTCGACGACAACCGCGTCGCATTGAAAGACGCGAGCCTTGCCGTGATCAAGCAGCAGTTGCGCGGCATACTCGCGACGATGACGGGACGCGGCATCGAAGCGGGCAGCGCGCGCGCGTTGCGGCTGTTCGCGTAACGATGGCGGCGACGCCGGACGCCGCGGCGCGCATCGCCGGCCTGCGCGAACGCATCGACCGCGCCAACCACGAATACTATGTCCTCGACCGGCCGACGCTGCCGGACGCGGAGTACGACCGCCTCTACCGGGATCTGCTGGAACTCGAGGCGCGACATCCCGAGTTGATCGTGCCCGCGTCGCCCACGCAGCGGGTGGGCGGCACGCCGCGCGAGGACCTGCCGGCGGTGCGGCATGCGGTGCCGATGCTGTCGATACGCACCGAAACCGATGCGGGCGCCGGCGGCGCGGCCGCGTTCGATGCGCGGATACGGCGCGAACTCAAGCGGGGCGCCGCGGATGCGCCGGTCGAGTACAACGCGGAATTGAAGTTCGACGGCATCGCGGTCGGACTGCGTTACGAGGGCGGCCTGCTCGTGCGCGCCGCGACCCGGGGCGACGGCGAGGTCGGCGAGGACGTGACGCCGAACGTGCGCACGATACGCGCCGTGCCGCTGAAGCTCGCGGGCGGGGCGCAGCCGGCCGTGCTCGAGGTCCGCGGCGAAATTTTCATGCGGCGCGACGACTTCGAGAAGCTGAACGAGCGCCAGCGCGCGGCCGGCGAGAAGGTTTTCGTGAACCCCCGCAACGCCACCGCGGGCTTCGTGCGGCAGCTCGACGCGCGGGTGACAGCCGCCCGCAGGCTGTCGTTTTATGCCTACGGCATCGGCGAGACGGCGGGCTGGCCGTTGCCGGCGACGCAAAGCGGGTTACTGGATGCGCTGGCGGATGTCGGCATGCCCGTATCGCCGGAACGCTGCGTCGCCCGAGGCGCCGACGAACTCGTCGCGTTTCATGCGCGGATTGCCGCGCTGCGCGATACCCTGCCGTTCGACATCGATGGCGTCGTGTACAAGGTCAACGCGCGCGACCTGCAGCAGTCGCTCGGGTTCGTGTCGCGCGAGCCGCGCTGGGCCTGCGCGCACAAGTTTCCGGCGCAGGAAGAACTCACGCAGGTTCTGGGCATCGACGTGCAGGTCGGCCGCACCGGCCGGCTGACCCCGGTGGCGCGACTCGCGCCGGTGTTCGTGGGTGGCGTCACGGTCAGCAACGCGACGCTGCACAACGAGAGTTACATCCGCAGCCTCGACCTGCGCATCGGCGACACGGTTATCGTCCGGCGCGCTGGCGACGTGATTCCGCAGATCGTATCGGTCCTGGCCGATCGCCGTCCGGAACATGCGGCCGGGTTTTCGATGCCGGTGGTCTGCCCGGTGTGCGAATCCGCCGTCGTGCGCGACGAGACGGAGAAGGATATGCGCTGCGCGGGGGGGCTGTTCTGTCCCGCGCAGTGCAAACAGGCGCTGCTGCATTTCGCGTCGCGCCGCGCGATGGATATCGAGGGGCTGGGCGACAGGCTCGTCGAACAACTCGTGGACCAGGGCCACGTGCGCAATCCGGCCGATTTGTACCGCCTCGACGCGGCAGGGCTCGCGGGACTCGAACGCATGGGTGTCAAGTCGGCCGCGAACCTTGTCGCGGCGATCGACCGCAGCCGCGCGACCACGCTGGCGCGCTTCATATTCGCGCTCGGCATACGCAACACCGGCGAAGCAACGGCACGCGACCTCGCGCGGCACTTCGGCAACGTCGATGCGCTGATGGCGGCGGACGAGGCGTCGCTGCAGCAGGTGCCCGATGTCGGGCCCGTGGTCGCCGCGAGCATCGCGCGGTTTTTTGCCGAGCCGCACAATCGGGAGGTGGTTGCCAGGCTGCGCGCATCGGGCGTGCATTGGCCGGAGGGTGAGGCGCTGGGGCCGGTGAGCCTGCCGCTCGCGGGAAAAACGTTCGTATTGACCGGCACGTTGCCGACGCTCGCGCGGGATGACGCCAAGGAACGCATACTGGCGCAGGGCGGCAAGGTGGCCGGCAGCGTGTCGAAAAAAACCGACTACGTCGTGGCCGGCGCCGACCCCGGCGGCAAATACGACAAGGCGCGCGAACTGGGCATCGCAATTCTCGACGAATCGGGATTGCTGCAACTGCTGGGATCGTGATGCGGAATATTAACGTATGCTAATATTCCGACACACTTGCGAGGGCTTGCCATGGCAGAGAAGCTGATGATCGTGATGGTCAATACCGATCCGAGCAACGGGGCGGAACTGGGTGCGCCGTTTTTTCAGGCAACCGTCGCCGCCGCGATGGATTTCGAGGTCGAGGTCATCCTGACCGCGCGCGCGGGCGAACTGGCGAAAAGGGGCGTCGCCGAAAAGCTCTACGTCAAGGAAGGTTCGGCGAAGAGCGTGTACGATTTCATCAAGGACGCGCACGAAGCCGGCGTGCATTTCAAGGTCTGCACGCCGACGCTCGACCTGTGGGGCACCGACCTCATTCCGGAAATCGAGGAAACGGTCGGCGGGGCCTACGTCATCGAACAGGCCATGGACGATCGCGTCGTCACCTTCACGTATTGAACATCGACGCACAGGAGGCCCGGCAGGTTCTGCGGTCCGCCGAGGAAATCTGTTCGGCTGGCGCGGTGTCGGCCGCCGTGCAGCGGATCGCCCGCGACGTGGCGGATCGTTTTCGGAACCGCAATCCGCTGGTGCTGGTCGTCATGCGCGGAGGCCTCGTTTTCGCGGGGCAGTTGCTGCCGCTGCTCGATTTTCCGCTTGCGCTCGATCATGTCGATGTCACGCGCTACGGGGACGCGACTCTCGGCGGAAAGCTGCAATGGAAGTCCGCGCCTGCGGTGCCGGTGCGGGACCGCGATATCCTGCTCGTGGACGATATTCTCGACGAAGGACTCACGCTTGCGGAAATCCGCCGGCGCCTGCTGGACGAGGGCGCGGCGTCGGTGGCGATCGCGGTATTTTCCGAGAAGGCAACCGGCCGGCCCAAGCCCGTGCAGGCGGACTTTGTCGGCGTGACGCTGCCGAATCGCTATGTGTTCGGCTTCGGCATGGATTACAAGGGATATTGGCGCAATCTGCCCGCAGTCTATGCGATTCCTGAAAAGTAATTAAAAACAACATGTTGGCGATCATCGGTGGCAGCGGTCTGGCCATGCTTCCCGAACTGGCCGGCGTGAGCGAACAGTCGGTATCGACGCCGTACGGCGCGCCCTCCGGACCGCTCGTGGTGGGGCGACTGTCGGGAGCCGATGTGGTTTTCCTGCAGCGCCACGGTCCGCATCACGCCATAGCCCCGCATCGCATCAACTATCGCGCGAATCTGTGGGCGCTGCATGCGCGCGGCGTTCGCGACGTGGTGGCGGTGGCCACGGTGGGAGGCATCGCGCCGGAACTCGCGCCCGGGACGCTTGCCGTGCCGGACCAGATCATCGACTACACATCCGGACGCGAAGCGACTTACGCGGATGGCGGCGCCGAACCGCTGCGCCACGTGGATTTCACGCATCCCTACTGCGCGGACCAGCGCGCGCGCCTGCTCGCGGCGGGACGGGCGGCAGGCCTGCCGCTCTACGACGGCGGCACCTACGCTGCGACGCAGGGGCCGCGGCTCGAGACTGCGGCTGAAATCCGGCGGCTCGCGCGCGACGGCGCGCAGATGGTCGGCATGACCGGCATGCCCGAGGCGGCACTCGCACGCGAGTTGGGACTTTGTTATGCGGCGCTCGCCGTCGTCGTGAACGCCGCCGCCGGAACGGGCGACAGCGTGCTCGGGATACGCGTCGAGACGCTCGCGGCTGTGTCGGAAACGGCGATGGGGGCGGCACGCCGCGTCATCGCGCAATGGGCGGCGAGTCGTGGCGGTTAGGCCGGTGCTGCGCATGGGCGACCCGCGGCTGCTCGCGCCGTCGCAGCCGGTGACCCGGTTCGGCACGCCCGAACTGCGCGCGCTGATCGCGGACATGCGCGATACCATGCAGGCGCTGGACGGCGCGGGTCTCGCGGCGCCGCAGATCGGCGTCGCGCTGCAGGTCGTGCTGTTCGGTGTCGCGCACAATCCCCGGTACCCGGACGCGGAATCCGTTCCGTTCACGATACTCGTGAATCCGCAGCTGACGCCGATCGGCGACGAACAGGAGGAGGGCTGGGAGGGATGCCTCTCGGTTCCGGGCATGCGCGGACTGGTGCCGCGCTACCGCCGGTTGCGGTATCGCGGCTTCGACGAGCACGGAACGCCGATCGACCGCGAGGCCGCGGATTTTCATGCACGCGTGGTGCAGCACGAATGCGATCACCTCGCGGGCATCCTCTATCCGATGCGCATCCGTGATCTGCGCAATTTCGGGTTCACCGAGGAACTCTTCCCCGGCCAGGATCTTCGGGACGACTGACCCGGTCCGCGCGGTGCGCGCGTGTTACGTCTGCAGCTGTTCGACCAGCGTGCTTTCGAGCTTGACCACGGTTTTCGGGTCGTTGAGCGCTGCACCGCTGATCAGAAACGTGTCCTCCGCGCGCGCGCCGAGCGTGTTGATGTGCGCCGTGTGCAGATTGACGTCGTACGCCGTCAGCACGCGCGCGATGCGCGACAGCAGGCCGGGCCGGTCGCCGGCGATGACCGACAGCAACCGGTGCGTGCCGCGCTCGTCGGCCTGGATGTTCACCTCCGGAGACAGCGGGAAATGGCGCAACTGCCGCGCGAGGCGCGGTTTCGTCAGCGGCGGCAGCGGAGTCCTGTTGCGCAGCCTTTCACCGAGTTCGTGCTCGACGTAACTGATGAGGTCCCGGTACTGCGGCACGCGGTTGTCGGGGTCGTGAACCTGGAACGTGTCGAGCGCGTAGCCATGCCGCGTCGTGTAGATGCGCGCTTCGTAAATGCTGTAACTGATGCCCTCGAAAAAGCTGCAGATCCGCGCGAACAGTTCCTTCTGGTCGGCGACGTAGACGAGCACCTGCAGGCCTTCTCCGGCCGGTGAGAGCCGCGCCTTGACCACCGGCTCGGCCGTCCGCACCCGGTAATAGAGCGAGCGCGTGTGCCAGGCGATGTCCTGCGCGTCGTGCCGCAGAAAGTACGGCGTATCAAGCTGCATCCACAGCGCTTCATGCGCCTGTTCCGGCAGCGCGTAAAGCCGCAGCTTCTCGCGCACGGCTTCCTGTCGCAGGCTCACGCTGTTCTCGGGACGATGCCCGTCGCCGCCCAGCGCGCGCAGCGTGGCGCTGAACAGGTCTTCGAGCAGCTTGCCTTTCCAGGCGTTCCAGACTTTCGGACTTGTTCCGCGAATGTCGGCGACGGTCAGCAGATACAACGCGACCAGCCGGCGCTCGTCGCGCACCCGGGCGGCAAAGGCTTGCACGACCGCTTGATCGGCGATGTCCTGTTTCTGCGCCGTCATGGACATCGTAAGGTGGTGCTCGACGAGCCAGACGACGAGGTCGCAATCCTCGCGCGCAAGCCCGTGGGCCTTGCAAAACCGGAGCGCGTCGGTCTTGCCGAGCTGGGAGTGGTCCCCGCCGCGTCCCTTGGCGATATCATGAAACAGTCCCGCCAGATAGAGCACTTCCGGCCGCGCAAAATCGGCCATCAGGCGGCTGCACAGCGGAAATTCGTGCGCGAGTTCGGGCACGGCGAAGCGGCGCAGGTTGCGCACGACCTTGAGGATGTGCTCGTCCACGGAATACACGTGGTAGAGGTCGTGCTGCATCTGGCCGACGATGCGGCCGAACGCCGGGAGATAGCGGCCCAGTATGCCGGAGCTGTTCATGCGCCGCAGTTCGCGGATTACGCGCGTCGGGCTGCGCAGGATGCGCATGAACTGCTCGCGCACGACGGGCAGCCGGCGGTAGGCGGGCGTCATGATGCGCCGCGCGCGCCACAACGCGCGCAGCGTGCGCGCGCCGATGCCCTTCAGTTCATGGTGTTCCTGCAGCAGCAGGAAGGTTTCGAGGATGGCGGCGGGTTCGCGCTCGAACAGCCATTCGTCGCGCGCCGCCAGCAGTTCGTTGCGCACGCCGAACCGCGCGTTGATCGGGCGGTAGGTGCGGTCGGACGCGACGACCCTGGCGCGCAGGTTTTGCAGCAGGATCGTGTTCAACTGCGAGACCGCCTTCGCGGTCCGGTAATAACGCTGCATCAGTTGTTCGCTCGCGAGCCGGTGCGGACGGTCCTGCAGCTTGAACTGGCGGGCGAGCGCCGACTGATGGTCGAACAGCAGCCGGTCTTCGCGCCGGCCGGCGAGCATGTGCAGCCGCACGCGCAGCAGTTGCAGAAACTGCTCGTGCCGGAGGATTTCGCGCGCCTCCGCGCCGGTGATGAAACCGCGCCGCGCGAGGTCGCGCCAGCTCTTGCCGAGCCCCGCAGCGCGCGCGATCCACAGGATGTTGTGCAGGTCCCGCAGGCCGCCGGCGGCCTCCTTGACGTTGGGCTCCAGGTTGCTCGCCTGAAAGCGCGCGTGGCGCTGCTGCTGCTCGAGCGTTTTCGCCTGCAGGAACGCGGGCGCGTCCATGGCATCCGCGCTGCGTTTCACGAATCGCTCGAACAGCGCGCGGCTGCCGGCGATGCGGCGCGTCTCGAGATAGGTGGTCTGCACCGTGATGTCTTCGCGCGCGATTTCCAGGCACTCCGCGATGGTGCGCACGCTGTGACCGACCTCGAGCCCGGTGTCCCAGAGCATGCCGACGAGTTCCTCGAGCTTCGCGCGAACGGCTTCGTCCGCGGGCGCCGGAAGCAGGATCAGCAGGTCCACATCCGAATGCGGGAACAGCTGTCCGCGCCCGTACCCGCCGACCGCGACGAGGGCCAGGCTGCGCGGCATGTCGCGGGCGTTCCAGATGCGCCGCAGATGGCGGTCGACCAGCATGCAGTGCCGGCGCAGCATTTCGGAAGCGGCGGGCTTGGACTGGAACGCCGTCCCGAGCGCGCTCACCGCGCTCGCGTGCTCGCGGCGCCAGACCTCCACGGGCGCGAGCGTCGCGTCGCGTGGCACTGCCCCCGACGTGGCCGGGATGGTCACTGCGGTCAGCCGGTCGAGGCCGGCGGCGCCGGCGTCTGTGCCGAGACCGTGAGGATCTCGTAACCCGAATCCGTCACCAGCACGGTGTGCTCCCACTGGGCCGAGAGGCTGTGGTCTTTCGTGACGATCGTCCAGCCGTCGGCCAGTTGCCGGATGTCGGCCTTGCCGGCGTTGATCATGGGCTCGATCGTAAAGGTCATGCCTGCCTTGAGTTCGTGCCCCGTGCCGGGCTGACCGTAGTGCAACACCTGCGGATCCTCATGAAACTTGCGCCCGATGCCGTGTCCGCAGAACTCCCGGACTACGCTGTATCCGTGTCCCTCCGCATAGACCTGAATGGCGTGGCCGATGTCTCCGAGGCGGGCGCCGGGGCGCACGACCGCGATACCGCGCCACATGCATTCGTAGGTGACGTCGCACAACCGGCGCGCCTGTATGGAAGGCTGTCCGACGCAGAACATGCGGCTCGTGTCGCCGTGGAAGCCGTCCTTGATGACCGTGATGTCGACGTTGACGATGTCGCCTCCGCGCAATTTCTTGTCGCCGGGCACGCCGTGGCATACGACGTGATTCACCGACGTGCAGATCGAGCGCGGGTACGGCTGGTATCCGGGCGGCGCATAGTTCAACGGTGCCGGGATCGTATCCTGCTCGTTGACCATGTAATCGTGGCAGAGCCGGTCGATGTCGCCGGTCGTCATGCCGGGCCGGATGCGCGGGCCGATAAAATCGAGCACTTCCGCGGCGAGGCGCCCGGCGACACGCATCCTGTCGATTTCTTCGGGGGTTTTGAGGTTTACCGCCATGTTGAATGCAGGCGCGCCCGCGGGCGCGCGCCGTCGCTAAGTCATTGGTTTTTTGGGAAGAGCCGAATTCTATTCCAGATTACCCGGGCTTTCCATGCGGCGCCATCACGCCGGTGGTGCCCAAGTTCATGCTTGAGCGACGGACAAAAAGTGCGTTAAAATAGCAAGTTAGCTACGCCATGGCGCACATCTCGGCAGCGACGGAATCGTCCTGCAGGGTCCATGGCGCGGCAATTCGCACATCTGCCGCAAGTCAGGGTGCCGCTGCAGTCGGCGGTCACAGGCGGATGGAGGCCAACCCTAACTGGAGTCGCATCATGTCGGTCACCATGCGTGAAATGCTGGAAGCCGGAGTCCATTTCGGCCATCAAACGCGGTACTGGAATCCGAAGATGGCACCTTACATCTTCGGTCACCGCAACAAGATCCACATCGTCAACCTCGAACAGACCATGCTGATGTACCAGGCAGCGGTCAAGTTCGTGCGCCAGTTGTCGTCCAACAAGGGATCGGTGCTGTTTGTCGGTACCAAGCGACAGGCGCGGGACATCATACGCGAGGAAGCCGTGCGGTGCGGCGCGCCGTATGTCGACCACCGGTGGCTCGGCGGCATGCTGACCAACTACAAGACGGTCAAGCAGTCGATCAAGCGCCTGAAGGACATGGAGGCGATGGTGGCGGACGGCTCGCTCGACAAGATATCCAAGAAGGAAGCGCTCAATTACCAGCGCGAGCAGGCGAAACTCGAGCGCAGCCTCGGTGGCATCAAGAACATGAGCAGCCTGCCGGACGCGATGTTCGTGATCGACGTGGGTTACCAGAAAAACGCGGTGGCTGAAGCGCGCAAACTGGGCATCCCCGTGATCGCGGTGGTCGACACCAATCATTCTCCGGAAGCGGTCGACTACGTGATTCCGGGCAACGACGATTCGAGCCGCGCGATACGCCTGTATGCGCGCGGCATCGCGGACGCGGTGCTCGAGGGTCGCAACGACAGCGTCAAGGAAATCGTGGGCGGCACCGACGAGTTCGTGGAAGTGGAAGAGGAAGCGGCGCAATAACGGAGGGCGCGCGTGCGGCGAGTCGCGGTGCGCGCCGCGCGTGGGCTGTTCCAGAGGGGCTTGCAGGCCCCTTTTTTTTAATCAGTGGAGAATCGAGCAATGGCGGAAATCACCGCGGGCATGGTGCGGGAACTGCGCGAGAAGACCGATGCCCCCATGATGGAATGCAAGAGGGCGTTGACCGAAGCGAACGGCGACATGGGCAAGGCCGAGGAAATTCTGCGCGTCAAGCTCGGCAACAAGGCGAGCAAGGCGGCGGGCCGCATCGCGGCCGAGGGTATCGTGGCGGTGCACATCGATGCCGGTGGCAAAGACGGCGCGATCGTGGAGGTCAACTGCGAGACGGATTTTGTCGCGAAGAACGACGATTTCGTGGCTTTCGCGCGCGGATTGGCGCAGCGCGTGGTGCAGAACAGGCCGGCGGACCCCGCGGCGCTGTCGGGACAGGACCACGCCGGCGTGTCGGTGGAAGAGGCGCGCAAGGCGCTGGTCGGCAAGCTCGGCGAGAACATTTCGATCCGGCGCTTCGCGCGGCTGTCTGCGAAGGGACGGCTCGCGTCGTACGTGCACGGGGGCGCGAAAATCGGTGTCGTGATCGACGTCGCCGGCGGCGACGAGACGCTCGCCCGGGATCTTGCGATGCATGTCGCCGCGAGCAAACCGGTTGCGCTGGCCAGGGAAGACGTCCCCGCCGAACTCATCCGCAAGGAGCGGGATATCGCGGCGGCGAAGGCCGCGGAATCCGGCAAGCCTGCCAACATTGTCGAGAAGATGGTCGAAGGATCGGTGCAGAAGTTCCTGAAGGAAGTGACCCTGCTCGGGCAGCCCTTCGTCAAGAACGACAAGCAGACCGTCGAGCAGTTGCTGAAGTCGGCGGGCGCGACCGTCGGCGGATTCGTGCTCTACATCGTCGGCGAGGGCATCGAGAAGAAGAAGGACGATTTCGCGGCGGAAGTGATGGCGCAGGTCAGCCAGTCCAAGCAGCAGGACAACGTGCCGCAGCCGGGATGATCGCGCCGCAATCGAATATACGAAAGTCCTGAATGTCCGAGAATCCGGTCTACAAACGCATCCTGCTCAAGCTGAGCGGCGAAGCGCTCATGGGTGACGATCCGTACGGGATCAACCGCGCGACGATCGATCG
>CAZMBS010000099.1:0-11517 GCA_964564295.1 uncultured Streptomycetaceae bacterium | reverse complement strand
GCCGACCTGGCGCATGCACTCGTGCTCGTCCTGATTCTTGACCGCGCGCGCTTCCATCATCGGCGTCATGCCGTCGACCCAGTCGATCTTGTTGTCCTTGAAGATCTGGATCATGTTGATGTCGATGAAGTCCACGCCGAGCTTCTGCCCGTCGACGCCGCTTTTCTTCATTTCCTTCTTGATGCCGTTGACGAATTTCGTCACCTGCTGCAGCGAGGCGGGTCCCGCGGCGCCCTTGATCCAGGCGTAGGAATACTTGATGTTCTCCTTGGGAATCCACGGCGAGTGCTTGGCGATGTGCACGCCGATGTCGCCCTGTTCGAACAGCACCGGCGCGTCGTCGCCGCAGAGGAGGGCGTAGCGCAGGCCCGGTTTCAGGCGGTTCCAGCCCGGTGTGAGCGTGCTCGTCACGTAGCGCACGTTCTCGTCGTACATGAGCAGCATCGCGCCGAGGCCGTGGGCCTTCATGCGTTCGCGCGCGCGGTCGAGCCGGTGCTTGCGCAGCCGGTCCCAATTGATGCGCTCCTGCCAGTCGAGCCCCACCATCCCTACGTTTGCCATCGTCCTCTCCTGAGTCAATAAATCAATAAAAACAAGCCATTGCCATTCAACTACCGCATGATGCTATTCGGTCTGGATGTTGCCGTCCTGGATCGCCTTGCCGTAACGGTTGGTTTCCGACGTTACGAACGCGACGAAATCCGCGGGCGACTTGCTCGTCACGATGGTGACGCCGCTGTCGGTCAGGCGCTTCACGACCTGCGCGTCCTTCATGGTTTCGATGCCGACCTTGTGGAGCTTGCCGACGACCGCATTCGGCGTTCCCCTGGGCACGAAAAGTCCCTGCCACGAGCCCACGGTCATGTTGTAGCCCTGCTCGCGCATCGTGGGAATCTCCGGCAGTGCCGGGTTGCGCTCCGGGGATACCACGCTCAACATGCGCAGGCGATTCTGTTTGGCGAAATTCACCGCCGAAGAAAACGTCACGAACATGACCTGAACTTCGTTGCCAAGCAACCCCAGCGTGGCCGGACCCGCGCCACCTTTGTAATTGATCTGTACCGCCTTCGTGCCGGTCAGCGCGAGAAACATCTCCATTTCCAGCCGGTTGGCGCTCGAAGGCGCCGGCGAACCGTAATTGAGTTTCCCCGGGTTCGCCTTCATGTGCGCAACCAGTTCCTTGACCGATTTCACCGGCAGGGACGGGTGCACGACGAGACACCCCGGCACATCCACGACCTGCGTGATGGGCACGAGATCCTTCAGCGGCTTGAACGGGAACTTGGTGTAGTACACCGGGTTGATCGCCATGGTGCCTACATTGCCGAGCAGGAAGTTGTAGCCGTCGGGTGTCGCCCGCACCGCGAGTTCGACGCCGATGTTGCCGGCCGCGCCGCCGCGGTTGTCGACCACGACCTGTTGTTTCAGGAGTTCGGCCATGGCCGGCTGAAGAATGCGGCCGACGAAATCGGATGCGCCACCCGGCGCGAACGGCACGATCATGCGTACCGGCCGGCTCGGAAAATCGTCCTGCGCCTTCTGGGCGAGCGCGGAGTGGCTGCCGATCAGTCCGGCGGCAAGCAGCAGATAGTGTGGCTTCATGATTATTCCTCGCGTCGTCGATCGTTCACCGGCCGGTAGTGCGCCGGAGGGCGTTCCGCAGGGCTCCGATTACCCACAATTATAATGCGCGCCGCGCGGATCCGCGCACCTTGCCGGCCTCAGGCTGCCTGTTTTTCGTCCTCGGGAGTGATGGGCAGGGGTACGGGGCGCTTGAGTCTGGCGGAAAGATCGATGGCCTTCGTCAGCATCAGGCGATTGTGTCCCTCCCGCGCGGTCGCGTGCTGCGTCGGGACGCCGAGCGAGACCCGGTTGAGCCAGGAATTGGTTTCTTCGCGCATGGGACCGCGGAGTTCGCCGAGCGCCATGTCTCCGACCGGGTAACTCGTCAGAAAATCCACGTGCCGGCGCTTGTCGGGCGCATAGCCTTCCGCCTGTATCAGATTGGTCGCGAGCACGATGTCCCGATGCGTGTCGTCGATGGTCAGCACCCCTTCGGTGCCCACCGCGCCGATCTCCAGGGAGTACACCGCGCCGGGCCAGATCTCGGGCAGCGCCCACGAGATGACCCCGTGGTAGATCGCGCCGTCGTCGAACGTGATGGTGTAGCCGGTGCCGTCCACGCCCTGCCATTTCGCACCCAGAGCCTTGTTGACGGAGCGCGCATAAACTTCGACCGGCTTCTTGGCTTCCATGAGCCACATCACGACATCGAGCGCGTGTGTGCCCGAAATGACCATGGGGGTGACTTCGGAACGGTTGTCGCTGCGCTGGTAGTTGTCGATGGCCACCAGCCGGTTCATGAAAGCGCGCGAGGTGACCATGGTTACTTCCCCGCGCGCGCCGGACTTGACCTTTTCCTTCGCGACGAGCCAGCGACGGCGAAAGCGCTGCGTGTAGCCGATCACGGCATCGACGCCGGAATTCTCGATGGCGGCGAGCGTTTGAGCCGATTCCGCGAGGTCCGTGGCGAGCGGCTTTTCGATCAGCATGGGCAGATTGCGTTCCGCCGCGAGCACGACCGGGTCGACATGCAGATGCTCGTCGGTGGAGACGACCACCGCATTGACCTCCGGTCGCGACAACAACTCGCGGTAATCGGTGGTCACGAAATCCGCGCCGCATTTCTCGCGCACGATTTCGCCGCGTTCCGGATTCTTTTCCGCGAGCCCGATCCAGCCCACTTCCGGATGGCGTGCCGCGAGCTCGCCGCGGATCAAGCCGACGCGGCCCGCGCCGATGATGGCCAGCCCGATTTTCTTCGGCGTTTTCTTCATCGGGCCGCTCCGGCGACCGCAACCGGACGGGACTCCGGCAGCGGCAGCGTAACCGGCTCATGCCGTTCCGCGGAAAGATCGGCCGCGATGTAGACCTCCATGACCTGCCGCGCCTCCTCGGCCGTGACGAGCACCGGCCGGTCGCAGGCGACGGCTTCGATGAAGTGCACGGTCTCCGCGGCCATCGGACCGGCATACGTATGTTCGACCGGCTCGCCCGGCATCGTGGACATCGGATGCACGATGCCGGTCTTCAGCGTGGTCAACTGCGTGTCGCGGTGCGTGTCGTCGATGATGAGCGCGCCCTCGGTGCCGATCATTTCGATCCACGTCATCGAGAAATTCGGATACGCGGGCGGCAGGCTCCACCCGGCGCACACGACGCAGGACACGCCGTTGTCGAGAGTCACGGTGATGTACTGAGTGTCGGGCACGTCGGCGCCGGTGCTCGCTTTCATCGCGCCGTAGTTCACCGTGGAATACACGCGTACCGGTTTTGCCGGTTGCAGGCACCACAGCACGAAGTCAAGGTCATGCGTGGCTTCCATCGCGGCGGGTGACAGCTTCGTGCGTCCGGTGATTTTCTTGCCGAGCGTGCGACCAATGTGGCGGCTCACGAGCGCGCTGACCGGTGCGCCCAGCGTTCCGTCGCGCAGCGCCTTCTTGACGTAAGCGAACTTCGGGTTGAAGCGCTGGGAGTAGCCGATCGTGAACTTGAGTTTGTTGCGATCCGCCAGGTGTATGAGATCGTCGGCCTCGTGCAATTCGACGGCGATCGGTTTTTCGAGAAACACGTGCTTGCCCGCCAGCAGGCATTCGCGTGCCATCGGGTAATGCAGCACTTCAGGCGTCGCGGAGATGAACACGGCGTCGATATCGTCGCGCTTGATGACGTCACGGTAATCCGCGCCGGCGGAACGGGCGCCGGTTTTCTGCGCAATCTCGGCGAGGCGCTCGGGGCGCGTCTCGACGACGTGGATATCCTTGACGAGCGGGTTCAGGGCGCACGTCTCGGCGCGGATGCCACCGCACCAGCCGGTCCCGATAATGCCGACATTGATTTGTTTCACAGCAGTCCTTTGAATGAGATGGCGGTCAGCCCGTGCGCGGCTGCGCAACTTGCGGGCTGATCCGGGCTGACAGGGGCCGTATGGTAGCAATGCCCGCGTCTCCGACCAATATCTATCGAGATTTCGGATTTCGGACCGCGTTCCAACCGGCCCGACTCCGGCAGCGAGTCTCAGACATGCGTTTTCGCTATGTGTTTGTTTTCGCTGAAGTAATGCGCGCAGAGTCCGGTGGCGGCGCGTTGTTTCTCCGTGCGCTGCGTGGTAGCATGCCGAGCTTTGCCGCGGACGCGGCGCCAACCTCGCGGCACATTCCGCGCACGTTCATGCCATTTCACCGTTTCGAATCGCTCGAAAGCAAGGCGCTGACACCGGATCTTTCCAGTGCGCGCGGGCCCGTCATCGAGGGCGAGTACATGTATTTCTGCCTTGTGAACAAGGCAGCCGGCACGGGTTCCGAACTGCATTACCATCCGAACGAACTGCTGATTTTTCCGGTGCGCGGCACGATAAACGCCATCGTGGGCAAGGATCGCCGCATGGCTCCCGCCGGGACATTCGTTCACGCGCCGGCTTACGCACGGCATTCCATGAAGGCGACGGAAGACGCGGATTGCTCGTATCTGTACATCAAGGACAAGACATGGACCGTGGTGGGGCTCGCCGCCGACCAGGCCGTGCCGGACCGGGCCTACACCGTGGATGAAATCAACCGGTTGCATGACGCCGGCGGGACGCGCAAGGCGCCGGAGGGCGCGTCGCAGGCGCAGATCGAGGGATTGCATATCTGCTACTACCCGTTGCTCGATCGCCTGGACACGGCGCAGGTGTCGGCGCGCCGGGTGCAGTGGGTGGAAGGTGAGCGATTGGCATTCGGTTTGTTCGACGTGCCGGGCGGGTACGACGAGCCGGAGATTACGAGCGCACGCGAAGTGTTCATTTATGTCATCGGCGGATCCATGAAGGCGACGGTCGGCGCCGCGCGGAAAACGGTTGCCGCCGGTGACGTGATCCAGATACCGCGCGGCACGCCCTACCGGCTGGAGGTCGTGCGACCGTTCGCGCGCTACGCCATGGTCTGCTCGACGCCGTATCTCGAGAACCGGATCGACAACATGACGTCCGTCGAGCGCGAGCAATCGCGCATCCACAACCGGGCAAACTGACAGCGGTTCCAGAATCGCCGTATCGGCATACACCAACAGGAGAAGCGTATGGTATTCAGGCACGTACAAGCGGGTTTCGTGGCGCTGGTTGCGATCGGTTGTGCGATCGGTGCCGCACCGGCAATCGGTCAGCAGTGGCGCCCGGACAAGCACGTGGAACTCATCGTGCCGGCGGAAGCGGGAGGCTCACTCGATGCCACCGGCCGCACGCTGCACAAGATCTGGGAAGACCTGAAGCTGCTGCCGGGAACCAGCGCGGTGACCAATCGCGGGGGCGGTGCGCATGCCGTCGCGTACGCGTTTCTGAATCAGCGTCCGGGCGACGGGCATTTCCTGAGCATCACTTCCGCGAATCTGCTGGGCGGCCACATCAGCGGCCGGCTGCCGATGAGCTACGCGGATGTGACGCCGATTGCGACGTTGCTGAGCGAGAATATCGCGTTTGCGGTGCGCGCGGATTCGCCGATCAACTCCGGCAAGGAGTTGATGGAATTGCTCAAGAAAAACCCCGGCTCGATCAGTATTGCGCTCGGCAGCGCGGTGGGCGGGACGCATCACATCGCGGTGGGATTGCCGCTGCAGTCCGCGGGCATAGACGTTAAACAGGTGAAGCTTGTCGGTTTCAATGCCTCCACGGGTGCGGTCACGGCGCTGCTCGGCGGGCACGTGGACGTCGCGGCGGCCAGCACGATTAACATCTCGCAGCAGATCGAGGCCGGGAAACTCAAGGCCATCGCCGTGACGGCACCCAAGCGCATGTCGGGCACGCTCGCGAAAGCGGCGACGTGGCCGGAGCAGGGGTACAAGGGCGTGCTGGAAAACTGGCGCGGCGTCATCGGTCCGCGTGGCCTCTCGGCGGCGCAGATCGCATTCTGGGAATCGGTCATGCAGCAGGTCACGCAAAGCGAGGACTTCAAGCAGTACGCAGGCAAATTCCAGTGGGACGTGACCTATCGCAACGCGAAAGACACGCGTGCATTCATGGAGCAGGATTACAACCAGTTGAAAAGCGTGATGACGTTCCTGCAACTCGCCAAGCAGCCGTAAGCGCCGCATGCCAGGAGTCGGATTCCGCGCGGCCTTGAGCATTGCGTTGGTGCTGGCCTTCGGGCCGGCGCCGGCGCAATCGTGGAAACCGGAGCGCCATGTCGAGATGATCGTGCCCGCGGACGCGGGCGGATCGCTCGACCAGACCGGGCGCGTGATGGTCCGGTTGTGGGAGGAACTGAAGCTGGTGCCGACGTCGAGCGGCGTCGTGAACCGGGGCGGGGGCGGCCATTCGGTCGCCTACAATTTTCTGAACCAGCGTGCGGGCGATCCGCACTACCTCAGTATCACGTCGTCCACACTGCATACCAGCAACATCAACGGCCGGATTCCGCTTTCGTACCGGGATTTCACGCCGCTGGCCGTGCTGTTGACGGAGTACATCGCGTTTGCCGTCCGGCCGGATTCACCGATCCGGACGGGCCGGGACCTGATCGAGGCGCTCGCGCGGAACCCGGAGTCGCTGAGCCTCGCGCTGTCGAGCGCGCTCGGGGGCACGCACCACATTTCATTCGGACTGCCGTTGCAGGGCAGCAAGGTCGACAGCAGGCGGCTCAAGTTCGTGGCGTTCAATTCGTCCAGCTCGGCGGTGACCGCGCTGCTGGGCGGGCATGTCGACGTGGTCTCCGCAGGCACGGGCAACATCGCGCCGCACGTTGAAGCCGGGAAGCTGCGGGCGATCGCGGTGACGTCGGCGAAGCGCATCGGCGGCCCGTTGTCCGCGTCGCCGACGTGGCAGGAACTCGGCATGAAGGGGACGTGGGACAACTGGCGCGGCGTGATGGCGCCGAAAAACCTCACGCCGCAGCAGGTCGCGTACTGGGATCACGTGTTCGGCACGATCGTCGCGAGCGACCCGTTCCGGAAATTGATCGTACAGAACCAGTGGGATCCGAATTACCTGAACGCGGCCGACACGCGCCGGTTCATGGAGGCGCAGTACGCCGAACTCAAGGATGTGATGGCGTTTCTGGGCCTCGCGAAATAGCATGGCACGCAACCGCATCGCGAACGCGGCGCGCGAAACCGTCGTGGGCCAGATCGGTCTGGGCATCATGGGCGGCGCTTTCGCGCGGCATCTGCTGGCCGCCGGTTTCGGGGTTCCCGGTTTCGACATCGAGGCCGCGCGGCGTGCGGAGCTGAAGCGGCTGGGCGGCCGGCCGATGCGTTCTGTCGCCGCGACGGCGCGTGCGGCGCCGGTTCTGATTACGTCGTTGCCGAGCGTCAAGGCCGCGCACGCGGCTTATTTCGGCAGGGACGGCATCGTCGCGGGGGCGCGGCGCGGCACGATCGTCATCGAGGCGAGCACGTTTCCGCTGGATGCAAAGCTCGCGCTGCGCGACGGTTGCGCGAAGCACGGCATCGCCGTGCTCGATTGTCCGATCAGTGGCACAGGCGCGCAGGCGGCGGCGAAGGATATTTCCGTATACGCAAGCGGCGATGCCCAGGCGGTCAAGCGGTGCGCCGGCGTGTTCGCGGGGTTTGCGCGCAGCATGCATTACTGCGGGGAATTCGGGAACGGATCGAAACTCAAGTACATCGCCAATCTGCTGGTGACGATACACAACCTGTCCGCGGCAGAGGCAATGGTGATGGGCATGAAGTCGGGGCTCGATCTCGACCTGGTGTACCGGGTGATACGGGACGGGGCCGGTACCTCGCGCATGTTCGAGGTGCGCGCGCCGCTGATGATCGCCGACGATTATCGCAAGGCCACGATGAAGCTCGACGTCTACCAGAAAGACATCGATATCATCGGCGCGTACGCGGATCGGCTGAACATTCCGGTGCCGTTGTTCGAGGCCTCGAAGGTGTACTACGCCGCGGCGCTTGCGCAGGGCCGCGCGAAACAGGACACGGCGGCGATCTGCGCCGTGCTGGAACAGATGGCGGGCGTGCCGCGCCGTCATCGGAAAACTAAACATAAGTGATTGATTATAATGGATAATTCATTATCGCCCAAAAGCCAGGCCGCGCAGACGCTGTCCTGGAACATGAAACTCATCTCGCACAACGAACTTGCCGGATTCGGCGGCGTTGGCGAAGGCATCAACATGCAGGTCACGAACGACGGGCGGCGCGTACTGTGGCTTGCGCACGAATCGGCGCCGAAGAATTTCACGGCGGTGGACGTCAACGACGTGAAGAACCCCAAGGTGCTGGTTCAGACCGAGTTGCCGCACTCCGGCGTGCGTTCCAATTCCCTGGACGTGGTCGGCAACATCATGGCGGTCGCCTACCAGACCAAGAAGACCGGCGACAAACCCGCCGGTTTCGACCTGTTCGACATCAGCAAGCCGGAAGCGCCGAAACTCATCACGCATTTCGATGCCTCGGGTCCGCATTCGCGCGGCGCGCATTGTGTCTGGTTCGTGGATGGAGAGTACGTGCATCTCACATCGGGCTCGGACGACTTTACGCCGACGCACCCGAACGATTTCCAGTTCTATCGCATCATCGACGTGAAAAATCCGTCCAAGCCCGTCGAGACCGGCCGCTGGTGGTATCCGGGCACGCACGCGGGCGATCAGGCGCCGCCACCGCCGCGGCATCCGAAATTCGACGGCGGCTACCGGCCGCACAATACCAATGTCTATCCGAAGCGGCCCGACCGCGCGTACATCGCCTATCTCGACGGCGGCGCGGTGATTCTCGACATCAGCGACAAATCGCGCCCGAAACAGGTCGGCGGCTGGTGTCACTCGCCGCCATTCAACGGGTTCACGCATACCGTGATGCCGCTGTTCGGCCGGGATCTGCTGATCGTCACCGACGAGTGCACCAAGGACGACGGCATCGACTGGCCCAAGCTCGGCTGGGTGGTGGACGCGCGCGTGGAGTCGAATCTGGTGCCGGTTTCGACGCTGCCGCTGCCGCCGGTGGAGAGTTTTTCCAGGCGCGGCGGGCGTTTCGGCGCACATAATCTGCACGAGAACCTTCCGGGACCTGCTTCGTTCCAGTCCGATACCATCGTGGTCGGCACTTTTTTCAACGGCGGCGTGCGGGCGTTCGACACGTCCAATCCGTTCCAGCCGAAGGAAGTCGCCTACTACGTGCCCGGCGCGCACAAACTGTCGCCGAAAGGCGCGATCCAGATCAACGACGTCTGGGTGGACGAGAAGGGGCTCGTCTACGCGGTGGACCGGTTCAGCGGCGGTTTGTACATTCTCGAAATGAACCTGTAGGACGGGTGCGCGCATGAAACCGGATCCACTGTCCGGAAAGCTGCCGGTCAGCGTCGTCACCGGCTTTCTCGGCAGCGGCAAGACCACGCTCATCAACCGGCTGCTGAAACGGCCGGACATGAACCGCGTCGCGGTCATCGTCAACGAGTTCGGCGAACAGGCGATCGACAACGATCTCGTGGAAGTGTCCTCCGAGCAGATGATGCTGCTCAACAACGGTTGCCTGTGCTGCGTGTTGCGCGGAGACCTGCAGGAAACGCTGCGCGATCTGTTCATCAAGCGTCGCAACGGGGAGATCATCGATTTCGACCGCGTCGTGATCGAAACCACCGGACTCGCGGATCCGGCGCCCGTCATGCAGACGCTGATGACCGACGACATGCTGCTCGCGCACTATCGTCTCGACTGCGTGGTGACGCTGGCCGATGCGGTGAACGGTCTGGAGCAGATCGAGACCATGGAGGAGCCGGTCAAGCAGGCCGCGCTTGCTGATCGCATCATCATCACCAAGTCGGATCTGGCATCGGAAGACGTCATCGGAAAGCTGGAAGCGCGATTGCGCGAGCTGAATCCGCAGGCCCCGATGCGCCGCGCGGTCAACGGCGAAATCGAACTTGCGTTCCTCGTCGACGTCGGGTTGCGCAACGTGCGATCCAAACTTGAGGACATCCAGCGCTGGATGGGTGAACCGGACGAGCACGGCCATCAGCACCGCCACGATTCCGCGGTGAAGTCCTTCTGCCTGCGTTACGAAGCGCCGCTCACGTGGACGGCGTTTTCACAATCGATGGAAGTGCTTTCGGCGTTGCGCGGATCGGACCTGCTGCGCGTCAAAGGTCTCGTCAATGTGTCGGGTCGCGCCGGCCCCATGGTGGTGCAGGGCGTGCAACACCTGTTTCACCCGCCGGTGGAACTTGACGCATGGCCCAGCGACGACCGATCGACGCGCATCGTGTTCATTACCCGCGGTATCCCGCGCGAAATGGTCGCGAATCTCTTTTCGGCCATCGGCGCCGTGGCCACTGCGGCATGACGGGGCGTTTCCCATCCAGCGGGAAAGTTGCTACGCTGGGGCTTCGGACTGGTGTCCGCACGGAGCGCAGCATGCAGGGACATTCTCGATGGATACGCGTTGCCGGTGTCGCGGTGGTCGCGGGATTCTGCGTTTCCGCCGCCGCACAGACATACCCGGCTCGCGCGGTGCGCATCGTCGTGCCGTTTCCGCCCGGCGGTATCTCGGACGCGTTGTCGCGCGTCGCGGGTCAGCACCTCGGTCAGACGATGGGGCAGCAGTTCGTGATCGACAACCGGCCCGGAGCCGGTACCACGCTCGCCGCAGACATGATCGCAAAGGCCGCACCGGACGGTTACACGCTGTATTTCGCCGACATCACGACGCATGCGATCAACGCGACGCTGTACTCGAAGCTGCCCTACGACTCGGTGCGCGACTTCACGCAGATCGCGATGGTGGCGCAGACGCCGCTGATACTCGTCGTCCATCCGTCGCTGCCGGTCAGGAGCGTGAAGGAACTGATCGCGCTCGCGAAGTCCCGGCCGGGTGAGATCAACTACGCATCGTCCGGCAACGGTACGATACTGCATTTGTCCGGCGAGACGCTGAAAGCCATGGCGGGAATCCAGCTCGTGCATATCCCGTACAAGGGCAGTGCGCCGGCGGTATCTGCGGTGCTGGCCGGGGAGGGGTCGCTCGTATTTTCCACGACGCCGGCTGCGCTGCCGCACGTCAAGGCCGGGAAAATGCGTGCCATTGCCGTTACGAGTCCGCAGCGTTCACCGGTGGTGCCGGACGTGCCCCCGATGGCGGAGACGCTCAAGGGATTCGACATCATTCTTTACAGCGGCGTGATGGGCCCGGCGGGCATGCCCCGCGACATCGTGACCCGGTTGCACACCGAGCTTACGCGCATGCTGGCCCTGCCCAAGGTCAGGGATTCCTGGGCCGCGGTCGGTGCCGACCCGGTCAGCATGACGCCGGAGCAGTTCACCGCGCATCTGCAATCGGATGTCGCGAAGCTCGGCAAGATGGTGCGTGCGGCGGGGGCGAAGGTCGACTGATCCGGTGCCGGCCGTTAGAGCCGTCGTTCGACTGCGAGCCGTGCGAAAAAAAAGGGCCAGCGTTGCGCTGGCCCCTGCGTTTTTGGCTCCCCGACCTGGGCTCGAACCAGGGACCTGCGGATTAACAGTCCGTCGC
>CAZMBS010000098.1:6085-11556 GCA_964564295.1 uncultured Streptomycetaceae bacterium | reverse complement strand
CGGCTTCCTCGACCGCATCCTCGTCGGCCACCGCCGGCGCCGCGTCGGACATCAACAGCGTTTCGGCATCGGGCGCCTGGTCGTAGACCTGGATGCCCATGTCGTTGATCATGCCGATGATGTTTTCGATCTGCTCGGCATCCATCATGTCGTCGGGCAGATGGTCGTTGATCTCGGCGTAGGTGAGGTAGCCCCGCTCCTTGCCGAGCACGATCAGATTCTTCAGCCGGTTGCGCCGCGCCTCGGCGTCCGCGGGGGACAGCTCGCGGCGTTCGAATTCCTTGACGAGCGCCTTTTCCTTCGCCGTCAGCCCGCGCGTCGAGCGCAGCTTGCCGGGCTTCACCGGCAGCGGAATGACCTTGGCCTTGGCGGCATCCTTGTCGACCGTGACCGCCTGCGCCTGCGCCTTCACCTTCGCGAGCGCCTTCTTGGCTACGGCCTTGAATTTGGCGAACCGTTGTTCGCGCGCCTTGGCCGCCGCAGTCTGCCTGGGTTTGACGGATGCCTGCTGCCTGGCGGCGCGCGGTTTCGCGACCGTCTTGACGCGCGATGCGGCTCCGGCCTTGGTACGCGCAGGTTTCGTCTTGTGCTTCGCAAGCTTCGACTTGACCGCGACGGGCGCCTTCGCGCGCGACACCGGACGCTTCGCCGCCGACTTTTTCCTGGGAGGGGTCTTGGTCTTGGATGCTTTCTTGAACTTGGCCATGTCGATTCCCGCCCGAAGGGGTCTTGGACGCACGAAGGAAAACTGCGGATTATAACTCAGTTCGAGGCCGAGTTCACTGCGTTTTTGTTGGCGTAAGGCGTTGTATTCAAAGGAGAAACTGATTTTCGCCGGCAGGATTACTGGCCCACCGTGTTTGCCGCCCTTCCGCCACCGCCCTTGAGTTCCAGCAACCGGCGCGACACCTGCTCGAACCGGGCCCGCTCGGCGTCGCTTCTCACGCCGCCCGCGGATAACAACTTGTATTCGGTCTCGACCTGCCGCAACTCCAGCATCCGGAAAATGCCGTCGACGACGTCGGCCGCGGTTGCGTCGTCCTGCTGCACGTCCATGATTTCGGCTGCCGCCTGCACATAGCGGTCGGTATGCGCCGATTCGCGGGTCGCTTCCAGCAGGGCGGCTGCGGATTTCGATCCGACGCTTTTCGCCATCCGCGCGAGTTCAACCACCGCATCGAATCCGGGTGTGGCCTCCAGCAGGGCGAGTTGCATGTCCGTGAGCGTTGCGGCCATCGCCGGATTGCTCATGACGAGCCGCAACAACTGGCGCTCCGCGGTCAGCGGCACCGGCGGCGGGCCGCGCCGCACCGCCGCCGCGGGCTGCGACTGAATGTGAAACTGTCCGTCGAGTTCCTGCTGCGTGATGCCGGTCATCTCGGCGAGGCGCTTGCGCAGCAGCAGCGACAGCAGCGGCGCCGTGACCTGTTTGACGAGCGGTCGCGCGTCCTGCAGCAGCTTGGCGCGGCCTTCATTGGATTCGCGATTGACGCGCGCACCGAGTTCGTCGAACAGGAACTGCGACAACGGCACCGACTGCCCCAGCAACGATTCGAACGCCGCCTTGCCGTGCGCGCGCACGTACGTATCCGGGTCTTCGCCGTCGGGAAGAAACAGAAATCCGATCTGCTTGCCGTCGACGAGCTGCCCGAGGCTGTTCTCCAGCGCGCGCCACGCTGCGCGCCGGCCAGCCGCGTCGCCGTCGAAGCAATAGACGATCTCGTCGGTCTGGCGCAGCAGCTTCTGCACGTGGACGGGCGTGGTCGCCGTGCCGAGCGTGGCCACGGCATATTCGATGCCGCTCTGCGCGAGCGCGACGACGTCCATGTAGCCTTCGACGACGATCACGCGCCCGGCGTCACGGATCGCGCGGCGCGCCTGATACAGTCCGTAGAGTTCGCGGCCTTTCTCGAACACCGGCGTTTCCGGCGAATTGAGATACTTGGGTGAGCCCGGCGCGGCCGCATTCCCTCCGTCGAGCACGCGGCCACCGAAACCGATCACGTTGCCGCGAACATCAACGATCGGAAACATCACGCGATCGCGAAAGACGTCGTAGCGCTTGCCCTGTTCGTTCGTCTTCACGAGCCCGGCCGTCGCGAGCGCCGTGGCGCCGTAGTCGGGAAACGCCGCCTCCAGATTCTGCCACCCGTCCGGTGCATACCCGATTCCGAAGCGCTTTGCGATGTCCCCGGACAGCCCGCGTTTCTTCAGGTAGTCGATGGCGCGCGCGGCATCCTTCAGTTGCGTCCGGTAGTACTGCGCGGCCTGAAGCAGCACCGGAAGCAGGTCGTCGCCGGCCCGCGCCGCGCGCGCGGCCTCCGGCGCGCGCACGTCGGGCACGGTCATGCCGACGCCCTGCGCGAGGTCCTTCACCGCCTCGACGAAACCGAGGCCGCTGTACTCCATCAGAAATCCGACCGCCGTGCCGTGCGCGCCGCAGCCGAAGCAGTGGTAGAACTGCTTGGTCGGACTCACGGTGAACGAGGGGGACTTCTCGGCGTGAAACGGGCAGCACGCCGCGTAGTTCGCGCCGGCGCGTTTCAGTTTCACGTGGCGGTCGATCACGTCGACGATGTCGACGCGGTTCAGCAGATCCTGGATGAACGACTGCGGAATCATGGCGAGCCAGTCAGTATACTGACCCGCGGCAGGTAGCGGTATGCGCGCGCGTTCAGCCCGCGAGCTTCGCCTTGACCTGGCCCGATACCGCGGCGAGGTCCGCGCGCCCCGCGAGTTTCGGCTTCAGCAACGCCATGACCTTGCCCATGTCCGCCGGACCCTTCGCGCCGCTTTGGGCGACGGCCTCGGCGATCGCCGCCGCGACGTCGTCCGCCGACAACGGCTGCGGCATGTACGCGCCCAGCACGGCCAGCTCGAACTTTTCGTTTTCGGCAAGATCCTGCCGGCCGCCCTGCTCGAACTGGGTAATGGAGTCGCGGCGCTGCTTGATCATTCTGTCGACCACCGCGACGACGTCCGCATCCGCCAGCGTCTTGCGTTCGTCGACTTCCTTCTGCTTGAGCGCCGCGGTCAGCAACCGGATCGCGTCCCGGCGGCGCGCGTCGCCTGCGCGCATCGCGTTTTTCAGGTCGTCGTTGATCCGGTCCTTGAGCGTCATGGCGGCAAATCCGTCGTCCGGGGCGCGAAAAAAGAAAACGGGACTCAGAGCGCCGGCCCTGAATCCCGCGTACTGAACCGCGATATGCGGGTACGGCGTCCTAGTACAGTTTCGGCGGCAGGAGTTGGGAACGCAGGCGCTTGTGCGTGCGTTTCACCGCGGCGGCAAGCTTGCGCTTGCGTTCGGAAGTCGGTTTTTCGTAGTACTCGCGGGCACGCAGCTCGGTGAGAAGGCCCGTTTTCTCGACGGTGCGCTTGAACCGGCGCAGCGCGACTTCGAACGGCTCGTTTTCCTTGACGCGGACTGTAGTCATTGAACCCCTTGTTGGCGCGAAAAACTTGTATTATATCAAGCGGGAAGCCGGATTTGAAGCCCACACCATCCCCCCGCCCCAGCGCCGCCGTGCGCGTGCTCGGCATCGAAACCTCCTGTGACGAGACCGGGATCGCCGTCTACGATTCCGAACAGGGACTGTTGGCGCACGCGCTGCATTCCCAGACCGCCATGCATGCCGAATACGGCGGCGTCGTGCCGGAACTCGCTTCCCGCGACCATATCCAGCGTGTGCTGCCGCTGACCGAGCACGTGCTTGCGCGCGCAGGGTTAGCGCTCACTGACATAAATGCCATAGCCTATACCGAAGGTCCCGGCCTCGCTGGCGCGCTGCTCGTGGGCGCTTCCGTGGCCTGCGGACTGGCGTACGGTCTTGGCGTTCCGTCTTTGGGGATCCACCATCTCGAGGGACATCTGCTGTCGCCGCTGCTCGCGCATCCGCGGCCCGCGTTTCCGTTTGTGGCGCTGCTGGTATCGGGCGGACACACGCAGCTCATGCGCGTCGACGGCGTCGGTGCCTATGCGTTGCTGGGCGAGACGCTCGACGATGCCGCAGGCGAGGCGTTCGACAAGACGGCGCAATTGCTCGACCTCGGTTATCCCGGCGGCCCGGCCATTGCGAACCTCGCGGCGAGCGGAAAACCCGGCCGGTTCAAACTGCCGCGCCCGATGATCGCGAGCGGCGATCTGGAGTTCAGTTTCAGCGGCCTGAAAACCGCGGTACTGACGGCCGTGAAGCACGCATCGCACGATGCGCGGTCCCGCGCCGACCTCGCGGCGGAGTTCCAGTCCGCGGTTGTCGATGTGCTGACGGCAAAGTCGCTCGCCGCGCTCGCTCAGACCGGCCTCCGGCAACTCGTCGTCGCCGGCGGCGTCGGCGCAAACGTCCTGCTGCGCGAGACGCTGACAGCGCGGGCCCGTACTGCAGGCGCGACCGTCTTTTATCCACCGCTCGAACTATGCACGGACAACGGCGCAATGATCGCGTTTGCGGGCGCGCTGCGCCTGCAGCACTCCTCGCCACAACAGCGCCCTCCGCTCGCTTTCGGCGTACGCCCGCGCTGGAACCTTGCGGATCTCGGCCGGCCGGCAGTCTAAGTCGAATTTCCGGTGCGGCGACTGCCGAGTCGGCTTTCGGTTCCCGCGAGCAAATTGCGGATGTTGGACCGGTGGCGCCACACGAGCAGCGCGCCGATGACCGCGACGCTCCAGAAAAACGGATGGCGCGGGTTGTAGAGAATCAGCACGAAAAACGGCGCGAACAGCGCCGACACGATCGCGGCGAGCGACGAAAAGCGGAAGAAAACGGCGATCGTGATCCAGGTCGCGAGCGTGCCGGCCGCGAGATAGGGATTCAACGCGACCAGCACGCCCAGTGCCGTCGACACGCCCTTGCCGCCCGCGAACCGGAAAAACACGGGATACATGTGGCCGATGATGGCGGCGAGCGCCGCCGCTGCCATAGTGACATCGCCCGTGCCCGCCTCCGCGAACTCGCGCGCGATCACAACCGCAACCCAGCCTTTTGCGCTGTCGCCGAGCAGCGTCAACAACGCAGCGGCTTTCCTGCCGCTGCGCAACACGTTTGTCGCACCGGGGTTCCCCGAGCCGTACGAGCGTGGATCGGGCAGCGCAAACGCGCGGCTCACGATCACCGCGAATGAAATGGAACCGATGAGATACGCGACGATGACGAGCGTTACCGCGGTCACGGCTTTTCCCCTAGAATTGCGGCTATTCTAGCCGAAGCCGAATGCGCGTCCCGTGCCGGCGGCCGGTCCGGCCGCGCCATCCTTTCGAATCCATGGACACCATCTTCATCGCCGAACTCCGGATCGAGACCCGCATCGGCATCTACGCGTGGGAAAAGCAGGCGCCCCAGCCCATACAACTCGATCTCGAAATCGGACTGCCCGGCAGGCACGCCTCGGCGAGCGACCGCATCGACGACACCATCGACTACGCCGTCGTCGTCGTCCGGATCCGCAAACTCTTCGCGGAACGACATTTTTCGCTG
>CAZMBS010000098.1:0-5985 GCA_964564295.1 uncultured Streptomycetaceae bacterium | reverse complement strand
CCCGTAACGCTTGATGAGCACCCAGAACATCTGGCGCGTCATCGCCTCGCCGCGCGCCGTGACGAAAAGATCGTCGCTCGTGCGTCCCGCAAGCAGCAGCGCGCGCGCTTCGATGCCGTAGCGGCGGATCCACGACAGCGCTTCCTCGCCGAGCGGCACGAGCCGCTCTTTCGAGCCCTTTCCGAGAACGCGGACGACACCCATGTCCATGCTCACCTGCGATACGCGCAGCGTCACCAGCTCCGACACGCGCAGGCCGCTTGCATACAGCGTCTCCAGCATCGTGCGATCGCGCAGCCCCAGCGGCGACGCGATTCGCGGCGCGGCGAGCAACGCCTCCACGTCCGCCTCCGTGAGACTTTTCGGCAACGTTCGCGGCAGCTTGGGCGCGTCGATATTGAGCGTGGGGTCGACGTCGATCCGGTTCTGTCGCAGCGCATGGCGATAAAAGCGTTTCAGCGTCGAGAGCAGCCGGCCCGTCGAGCTCGCCTTCGCGCGGCGGTGCACCTGGTGCGCGAGATAGGCGAGCAGGTCGGCGTGCAGGGCCGACAGCAGCGCGGGGCGGCCCGTATCCCGGAGCCACGCCGCGAACTGAGTCAGATCGCGGCGGTAGCTGTCGAGCGTATTGCGCGCGAGGCCGTCCTCGAGCCAGAGCGCGTCGCAAAATTCGTCGATCAGCTCCGCGTCAGATTCGCGCGCCTTCATGCCGCAGCAGCCAGCGCTTCACGTCGAGCGGAAAACCGCGGCGCGCATGCATGAAGCCGCCGATGCCGTTCGAGCCCAACACGCGATGGCACGGAATCACGATCGGAATGCGGTTTGCGCCGCACGCGCCGCCGACCGGACGCGGTGCCGTGCGCAGCGCTCGCGCAACTTCGCTGTAAGTCATTGTTTTTCCTGGTCTGATTTCTCCGATCGCGCGCCAGACGCGCGACTGGAATGCCGTGCCCGAATAATCGAAGTCCAGCGTGAAACGAAACTGGGGATCGTCGAGGTAGCGCTCGATCTGGCGGCACACGCGTTGCGCCGTCGCATTGACGGGCGCGAGCTCGGCGACGCCGCGCGGCAGGTACACGATGTCGGTCAGCCGATCGCCGGCCGTGCGCACGCCCAGCACCGCGAACGGCGTCGCAATCCGCGCGTCGTACGATTCCGGCATGCGCGCTACCCCGTCGCCGGCTGTGCCGGCTTGCGCAGCAACTGCAGCACAATCACGACGGCCATCAGCGCGATGCCGAAATAGTCGAACGCCGGTTTCGGATAGACCAGCGCGAGGCCCGCGACGATCAGCAGCCAGCGTTCGAGCCGCGTCGTCCGCCGGAAAAGCCATGCCTGCATGCCCCCCGCGAGCGCCGCGATGCCGAGCATCGCTGTCGCCGACACGGTCACGATGTCCACGATCGATGCCTTCGCAAGCGCCTTGAACGAGCCCTGCAGCAACAGGTTGAGCCCCAGCGGGTCGAGCACGAACATGAACGGCACCAGAAATGCCGGCATCGTGTACTTCCACGACTGCAGCGTCGTCCGGTACGGATCGCCGCCGGTAATGGCCGCGGCCGCAAACGGCGACAGCGCCGTCGGCGGCGAGACTTCCGACAGCACGGCGTAGTAGAAAATGAACATGTGCGCCGCGAAATCCGGAACGCCGAGCTTGATCAGCGCCGGCGCGGCGATCACGGCGCAGATGATGTAGGACGCGGTCACCGGCACCGCGAGTCCGACGATCCAGACGATCAGCGATGTGAATACCGCCGTCAGCAGCAATTTCACCTCGTGCAGCAGCGACGGCGTGGGAGCGACGCCCACGAGCGCGAGCAGATCCACGATGCCTTTGCTTCCGGAGTCCGCATATTGCAGCACGATGGAACTGAACTTGAGTCCGAGCCCGGTCAGCGTCACGACGCCGACGATCAACCCGGCCGCGGCGCACGTCGCCGCGACGTTGAGCACGCCGACCGATCCGCCCTCGAGCGCCCGCCGCAGCCCGGAGTTCCACAGGCCGGATACGACGGGCACGCGCCGCCGGAAAACATCGTACGGAATCAACGCGCACGACGGATGCAGAAAACTCACGACCAATGCGACGACGGTCGCCCAGAACACGGAGGCGATCGGCGAAAACCCCACCAGCATGAACGCGATGATGGCGACGAGCGACACGAAGTGAAAGCCGAACCGCTTCGTGAGGCCCCACATCGTCTCGGCCTTGTCGATCTCGATGCGCTTCATGTTGAACTTGCGCGCGTCGATCTCCACCATCAGGAACAGCGCGAAGTAGTACAGCAGCGTCGGAATCGCCGCCATCAACAGCACGTCGAGGTACGAAATCTTCAGGAAGTCGGCGATCAGGAACGCCGCTGCGCCGAGCACCGGCGGCGAGATGATTGCGCCAAGGCCACCGGCGGCGAGCAACCCCCCCGCCGCCTCCTTGCCGTACCCCGCCCGCATCATCATGGGATAGGCGACCGCCCCCAGCGTGACGGTGGTGGCCACGCCGCTGCCGGACGGGCCGCCCAGCAGGAACGACGAGAGCACGATGGTGCGCCCCGCGCCGGCGGGTTTGCCGCCCATCGCCGCGAACGAGAAGTCGATGAAAAATTTTCCGGCGCCCGAATACTGCAGGAACGCGCCGTATATCGTGAACATGATGATGAGCGTCGACGACACGTCGATCGCGCTGCCGAACACGCCCTCCATGGTCATGTACATGTGGCCGACGACGCGGCCGACGCCCATGCCCTGATGCGTCCACGGCGCCGGCAGATGCGCGCCGACCATCGCGTACACGATAAAGAGGACGCAGATGAAGGGCATGATCCAGCCCGACGTGCGGCGCGCGGCCTCGAGCACCAGCAGCATGAGCGCCACGCCGAGCCAGGTATCGAGCGCCGACGGATCGGTGCTGCGCTCGAGAAACCCGTCTCCGCCGAACAGCATGTATCCCATGACGACGAGCGCGAGCAGCGCCTGCGCCCAGTCCCACCAACTTACGCGATTGCGGAACCGCCGCGCGACCGGAAACAGCAGGAACACGAGGAACAACATGAACGTGACGTGGATGCCGCGCTGCACGTGCGACTGGATGTTGACCAGCGCGGCGTACAGGTGAAACAGCGACATTGCGATCGCGGTGCCGACCACGAACACGCCCAGCCAGCCGGCGAGGCGATTGGATGCGCCTTCCTCGGCCTCGATGAATTCCTCGGCCTTTTTCAGCGCCTCGGCGCTGACGACGGCGGCACCGCTCGCGCCGGTCGGTTCGGCCATCCGCTCCCCTTCCGCCTTCGAAAAAAAGCCCCGTCGCGATGCCGCGCGGGGCCTGTCGACCGGGCCGGAGCCCGTCCGCCGTCTATTTGACCTTCAGACCTTTTTCGGCAAAGTACTTCGCGGCGCCGGGATGAAACGGAATCACGGCAGCGGCGTTGGTCTGGTACTTGAGGTCGAAATTCTGCGCTTCCTTGTGGACGTTGATCATTTCCTGCCGGCGCTCGAACATGGTTTTCACGATGTCGTACGCGACCTGGTCGGAAATGTCGGCGCGCGCAACCAGAACGTTCCAGACGGTCGCGATGCGATTGGGCTGATCCATGCCCGGGTAAGACTTCGCGGGAATCACGTCCTTCACGTAGAGCGGGCCGAATTTCTTGACCATGTTCTCCACGCCGTCGTCGTGATCCACCATCCTGATCTTGATGCCCGGGGATGCGGCCAGTTCCGTCACCGACGATGTCGGCACGCCGCCGACCCAGAAAAACGCGTCGAGCTTCTTGTCCTTGATCGCGTCGGCCGACTTGCCCGGGTCGAGGCGCTCCTGGATGATGTCCTTGACCGACATGCCGTGCGCTTCCAGCAGGCGGGCCGCCATCACTTCGGTCGCGCTGTTGACCGCGCCCGTCGACACGCGTTTGCCGCGGAGGTCGGAAAACTTGGTGATCCCGGTGCCTTCCACGGTCACCACGTGCATGCGATTCGGGTACAGCACCATCAACGCGCGCACCGGAACGGGCTTGTCCTGGAACTTCTGCTGGCCCTTGTAGGCATCCCAGCTCGCATCGGCCATCGACAACGCCACGTCGGCCTTCTTGTTCATCATGAGCTGCAGGTTGGCGATCGATCCCGCGGTCGTTCCCGCGGTAACGTTGAGGCTCGGGACGTTGCGGGTCAGCACGTCCGCCATGCCGCCGCCCAGCGGGTAGTACACGCCCGAGGTCGGCCCGGTGGCGATGAAGACGTTGAGTTTGTCCTGCGCGTTCGCGACCGCGCCGATCAGCAGCGTTGCGGCGAGTGCAAGCGTTTTCCATTGTGGGCGCATCGTGACTCCTTCAGGTGGTTTCCATATTCTGGAACAGGAAGTGTAGTGACATTCGGAACGGCCGGTCAACCCGCGAACTTCCGCGGCGCTTCCCCCGGCGTCAGCTCTTTGCAAACAGCTTTGCCGGGTCCCGGAACGCCTTGAACTCCAGCGCATTGCCCGACGGATCGAGAAAAAACAGGCTCGCCTGTTCGCCGACCGTACCCTGGAAGCGAAGTTGCGGTTCGATGATGAACCGCGTGCCCGCGGCAACCAGGCGATCGCGCAACCGCTCCCATTCCGGCATCGGCAGCACCAGTCCGAAGTGCCGCACGGGCACTTCGTCGCCGTCGACCGGGCTCGCGATTCTGCGGCGCGCTTCTCCCGGGACACGGTAGGCGACGATCTGGTGACCGAAGAAATCGAAGTCGACCCAGTCACCGTCGGAACGGCCCTCGGCACAACCCAGGAGCCCGCAATAAAATCGCCGCGCCTCGTCGAGATCGTCGACCGGAAACGCAAGGTGAAACGGGGAAAGCGGCACGAATAGTCCTTTGCGGCGGCAGAGGGGCGGTGATATTTTACGCCCTTCATTCACAGGAAGCATCGAACATGCCCAGAATCCAATCCGTGGCGGTGTGCATCGCGCGCGTGCCGCTCGACCACGTGACTTCGTTCGCGACCCGCACCGTCAGCGACCGCGACTATTGCCTCGTCAAGGTGCGCTCCACCGACGGCATCGAGGGCATCGGTTTCTGTTATGTCGGGTCCGCCGGCGGCAACATCGCCAGGGTGGCGGTCGAAGAACTGCTCGCGAAGAAACTGATCGGCCAGGAGTCGCTGCGGGTCGAGGGCCTGTGGCAGGACATGTATTCCGAATCCCTGCTGCAGGGCCGCTCGGGCAGCGTCATGCGGGCGATCAGCATACTCGACACGGCGCTGTGGGACTTGAACGCGCGCGCGGCGAAGCTCCCGCTGCATCACTATCTCGGCGCGAACGTGCTCGACGCGGTGCCTGCTTATGCATCCGGCGGCTACTACCTCGACGGCAAGACACCGAAAATGCTCGGGCAGGAAATGGCGGCATACGTGAAAGCCGGATTCAAGGCCGTGAAAATGAAGGTGGGCCGGCTGTCGCCGAAAGAGGAAGAAGCGCGCATTCGTGCCGCCCGCGAGGCGATCGGTCCTGATGTGCATCTCATGCTCGACGCGAACAACGCATGGAGCGACGTGCCGACGGCGCTGCGCTACATGAATCGCTACGAGCCGTACGATCCGTACTGGATCGAGGAACCGTTCGGTCCGGACGAAGTGGACATGCATTCCCGGCTCGCGGAATTGACGCCCGTCGTCGTCGCGACCGGAGAGATCGCGTACGGCCGCTGGTACCACAAGGAACTGCTCGACAAGCGGGGTGCGGAAATCCTGCAGACCGACGCATGCGTCTGCGGCGGCATCACCGAATGGAGACGCATCGCGGCGATGGCGGCGGGATACGGCGTAACGGTGTGTCCGCACTGGTTCCACGATGTACACGCGCCGCTCGTCGCCGCCACGCCCAACGCCCGCTACGTGGAATTTTTCATCGACGATCAGGTGCTCAATTTCCGGCGGCTGATCGACCGGCAGTTGCCTCACCGGAACGGCAACCTCGTCCTGCACAAGACTCCGGGACTGGGATTCAAGTTTGACGA
>CAZMBS010000097.1:0-11613 GCA_964564295.1 uncultured Streptomycetaceae bacterium | reverse complement strand
AGCGCACCGTCACCACCGGCTGCGGCCAGGGCACGGTGTTCGGCGACCTGATGGACGAGATCGACCGGCTGACGCTGCGCGACGACGTGCGCCTCGCCGACGCGCAGCTGTTCGACCTGGTCGAGAAGGTGCGCCGGCACGAGACCATCTACAAGCAGGCCGGCGCCGTGCATGGTTGCGCGCTGGCCGCGATCGCGGGGCCGGCCTCCGCGGAAATCCTGATGTTCGTCGAGGACGTCGGCCGCCACAACGCGGTGGACGCGATCGCCGGCAAGATGTGGCTCGACGATGTCGACGGCTCGGACAAGCTTTTCTACACCACCGGACGGCTCACTTCGGAAATGGTGATCAAGGCCGCGCAGATGCAGGTCCCGTTTCTCGTGTCGCGCTCGGGACTCACGCAGATGGGGTTCGAGATCGCGAGCAAGGTCGGCATCACGATGATCGGGCGCGCGGTGAACAAACACTATCTGTTGTTCACCGGAAAGCACCGTTTCGTGAAACGCCTGTCGCACACGATGGTGGCATGACGCGCTCGCGGCCGATCACCGGCATCGTGCTCGCGGGGGGCCGGGGCCGGCGCATGGGCGGCGTGGACAAGGGCCTGCAGCTGCTGCGCGGCAAAGCCATGGTGCAGTGGGTCATCGACCGGTTCGGCCCGCAGGTCGATGAACTGCTGATCAATGCGAATCAAAATATTGAACAATATCAATCACTTGGATATCACGTCATTCCGGACATCATCGGGGATTTCGCGGGCCCGCTGGCGGGACTGCATCGCGGGCTCGGCGAAGCGGCGCACGCGCTCGTAGCAACCGCGCCTTGCGACTCACCTTTTCTGCCGACCGATCTTCTGGCGCGCCTGTCCGCCGCGCTCGACGCGCACGCAGCCGAACTCGCCGTCGCCAGAACGGGGGACCAACTGCATCCGGTTTTCTGCATTTGCCGCAACAGCGTGCTGCCGAGTCTCACCGATTTTCTCGCCGGCGGCGGGCGAAAAATCGATGCGTGGTACGCAAGGCTCAAGGTTGTCGAAGTCGCCTTCGACGATCAGCCCGAAGCCTTCGCGAACATCAATACGGCAGCGGAACTGGGCACGCTGGAGCAAATTTCGACCGGCAATCGCGCTTGAATCGCGCCTGATCCGGGGCGGGCCGCTGTCAGCCGCCCGAGATTTCCGCATCGCAGGCGTTGCCGTCTTCCGGTCGGCGCAGATTCGCCGCTGATCGTCGATGCGGACGCCGTGCTGCCCCGTCACGCAATCCGGTTCGCAACATCCAGCGCGCCGTACAGCCCGACCTGCGGATTCAGCACGACGCGCACCGGCATCGCACTCAGCATTGCGCTGAAGCGGCCCTTGTTGTTGAACGCCCGGATGAACATGCCGTCGCGGAGTTTGCCGATGATTTTCGGCGCGATACCGCCCGCGACGTAGACACCGCCGCGCGCGAGGGCGCCAAGCGCCATGTTGCCGGCGAACGATCCGTACACGGCGACGAACAGGTCGAGCGCGCGCACCGCGAGCGGGTCGAGCTTCGCGATCGCGAAGTCGGCAATAACCTCCGCCGGATCTCCCCTGCGCTTGGTCGCCTCCTGAAGCTGCTTCGAGGCGACGCCGATGCCGGAGTCCTGCAGGAAGCCGAAAATGCGCATGAGTCCCGGGCCCGATATCACACGTTCGTAGGACACGCGGCCGTAGTTCCGGCGCAAGTAGGCGAGCAAGCGGTCCTGGCTCTCGTCGACCGGCGCGAAATCCGCGTGTCCCGCTTCCGACGGCTGCACCGTGTAACGTTCACCGGTCCAAGTCATCATGCCGCAACCCAGTCCGGTGCCGGCACCGATCACGACCTGCGTTGCCCGTTCCACCGGCGTGCCTGCCTGAAGATTGTCGAAATGCTCGGCACCGAGCCGCGCCACGCCGTAGCCGGTGGCGATGAAGTCATTGATTAATCGAACATTCTTGAGCCCGTAACGCTGCATCAGCGCGGCGGAACTGACTTCCCACCCGAGATTGGTAAGCGTTGCCGCCTGCTTTTCGACGGGACCTGCCACGGAGAAACACGCGGCAGCGATCGCAGGCGCCTGCGGCGCCACCTGCGGATCCGCCAGGAACGGCTCGACGATGTCGTCCAGCCCCTTGAACGACTGGCTTTCGTACGCGCGCTGCACATGGACGCGCAAACGGCCATCCTCGACGGCGGCGAGCGCCATCTCGGTCTTGGTGCCGCCGACGTCTGCTGCCAGCACGATGCGCTGCGCCACGGCCGGTCCTTCAGGCAGTCTGCGCGGCTATGTCGGACATTGCCACCTCGGTTCCGATCGCTTCCGGTTCGGCAATATGATAACCCTGCGCGAAATCCACCTTGAGCGCCGCAACCTGATCGAGCGTTTGCGCGTCTTCCACGGATTCCGCCACGGTCTGCATACCGAGAATGTGGCCGATGCGGTTCACGGCGTCAACGATGGCGAAATCCATCGGATCCGTCGCCATATCCTTCACGAACGTGCCGGCGATCTTGAGCGTATCGACCGGCAGATACTTCAGATAGGCGAAAGACGACATGCCGGTGCCGAAATCATCCAGCGCGAACCGGCAGCCGAGCCCCTTCAGTTCGTGCATGAGCTCCGCGGCCTGGTGCAGGTTGGAAATGGCCGTCGTCTCGGTAATTTCGAAACACAGCAGTCCATGGGGAACCGGGTAACGGGTCAGCAGATTGCGCAGGAAATCGGGGAAGCTTTTGTCGTTGATGCTGGCGCCGGACAGATTGACCGAATAATAGCCGTGCATGCTCCGCGCGAGCTCGGGCGGAATGTCGCCCGCGTTCCATCGCCGGTGCAACTGCTCGAGCAGCGCGCTGATGACCCAGCGCTCGATCGAGGTGAGCAGGTTGTATCTCTCGGCGGCCGGCATGAATCCCGTGGGCGGCACCAGATCACCGGACTTGTTCAGCATGCGCACGAGCACTTCGTAATGCGGATGGCGCCCCGGACCGGCAACGATCGGAACGATGCGCTGCTGAAACAGGCGAAACTGGCCCAGCTCGAACGCGCGGTTGATCTGCGATACCACCTGCAGTTCGCCGTGCTTCGCCGATATTTCCGCATCCTGCGGACGATAGACCTGCACCCGGTCCCGGCCCTTGTTCTTCGCCTCGTAACAGCAGGCGTCCGCCATGCTCAGCACGCGGTTCAGATTGCCGCTGTCGGGATCGATCGGCACGAGCCCGATGCTCACGCCGACGCTGAAGGTCTTCTCCTGCCACACGAACCGGAACTCCCGGATCGCCTCGCGCATCGCGTTGGCGAGCCGAAGCGCCTGGTCGAGCGGGCAGGACTCGAGCAGCCCCGCGAATTCGTCGCCGCCGAGGCGGGCCAGCGTGTCGCTGCCGCGCATGCGGCTCAGCATGACCGCGGTCAACTGCCGCAGCAGCTCATCACCCGCGGCGTGGCCGCAGGTATCGTTGACGGCCTTGAAGTTGTCGAGATCCATGAACATGAGCGCGTGTTCCCGGCCCGGCGTTCGCGCCGTCGCGATCAGCGACGTGAGACGCCGTTCGAACTCCCGGCGGTTCACAAGCCCGGTCAGCGCATCGTGACTGGCCTGCCAGATCAGCTGCTGCGCCATGGCCCGGATCTGGCTGATGTCGTGAAACACCACGATCACGCCCAGCGACTCGCCCGTTCGCCCGCGAATCGGCGCCTGCGAATACCGGATCGGGCATTCGCGGCCCGACTTGTCTACGAGGCGGAAAGCGCCCGGATCGGCCGCGGCATCCGCGGGCGGCGCGGCGGCGCGATCGAGCGCATTGACCGCCGTTCCGCTTTGCTCGTCGATCACGCGAAACACCTCGGCCAGCGTCCGGCCGCGCGCCTCCGCCGTGCTCCAGCCGGTGTAGCGCTCGGCAACGGGATTCAGATACTCGACGCGGCCCTGCGCATCGGTCGTGATGACGCCATCGCCGATGGAATGCAGCGTGACTTGCGCGAGTTCCTTCTCTACCTGCAGCGCGTTTTCGGTATGCCTGACCCTGCGGGTAACCGTGACCGCGATCAACACGCCGAGAACCAGCGCCACCGCGCCCGCGCCCGCGATCAGCAAACGGTGCAACGGCGCCTCCGCGCCGCCGACGCCGATCACCGTCGCCACCGCGAGCAACAGCAGCAACGCCGCGAAGCTGAACGGTAACGCCGAGCGGGCCGGGCCGCCCCGCGTGGCAGCAGCGCTATTCAAGAGGCGGCGCTTCCGCGCGGGTTGCCGGCGCGCCCTCCGCGCCCGCCGCGGGATCCTGGCGATAAAACGCCGCGAGTTGCCGGTAGACCCCGGGATAATCCGCCGCGACGCGATCGGGAATCTCGAAAAACGCCTCGCTCAGCACCGCGAAGAATTCCGACGGACTCTCCGCCGCATAGGGATCGATGGCGGTTTCTTCGCGGCGCTCGACCCGCGCGCGAAAATCTTCGAACGCGGCCTGAAACGTCCGGGTCCACGATTCGCGATCCATTTCCGCGGACAATACCGGGAGGCCGTCCGCGTCGCCGTTCAGCATGTCGAGCTTGTGCGCGAATTCGTGCATGACCACGTTGTACCCCGACCCGTTTCCGGCCGCCTCGGTGTCCGCCCACGACAGGATGACCGGCCCCTGCCGCCAGGATTCGCCCGTCATCGGTTCCCGCACGTGATGCACCACGCCGGCCTCGTCTTCATAGTCATACTCGACCACGAACTCATCCGGATAGACGATGATTTCCACCCAGCCGCGATAGCAATCGAGGTCGAGATTCAGCACCAGCATACAGGCCTGCACCGCGATCGCGATGCGCACTTCGTCACGAACCTCGAATCCGCCGGCGCCGCTGACGGTCTTCTGATCCAGAAACAGGATCACAAGTTCCCGCAGCCGCGCGCGGTCGGATTCCGACAGCCGGCGCGTGAACGGATATCGCGCCATGGCCGCCGCCCATGCATCCGAATCGAGCGCTCCAGCCGCGAGCACGCGGCGCCGGCGCCAGTTGCGGAAAACCGTCAGCATGCCGACGCCGCGCGCCGCATTACCGGCCCGCCGCGCCGTCGTCCCGCAGGCTCACCACCTTCGGGGACGGCTCGGTGTCCGCGAGATCCACGCCCTCGATCTGCGCGAACCGCTGGGAGATCTTGCCGCTCGTGAGCTGCACTTTCTCCACATCCTCGTGCGCCTGCCGGATGTGGCGCGCAAGATCGCGCATGCGCTCGTCGAAGCGCGAGAATTCGACGGCGAGCCGCGCGAGCGACTCCTTGATCACGTGGATCTGCTTGCGCGTTTCGACGTCCTTCAATACCGCGCGCGCCGTGTTCAGCACCGCCATCAGCGTGGTCGGCGACACGATCCAGACGCGCCGCGCGATCGCATGCTCCACCACTTCGGCATGGTTCGCGTGTATCTCGGCAAACACCGCCTCGGCGGGCACGAACATCACCGCGCCATCGGCGGTTTCCCCCGGCAGGATGTACTTGCGCGAAATGTCATCGACGTGCCGGCGCACGTCGGCCCGGAACTGCTTCTGCGCCAGCGCGCGATCCACGTCGTTCGCGTCGGCGGCATACATCCGGTGGTAGTTTTCCAGCGGAAACTTGGAATCGACGGCGACGAGCCCGGTCGGCGCCGGCAGCCGCAGCACGCAGTCCACGCGCGTGCCGTTCGAGAGCGTCGCCTGCATCTCGAATGCAGCGGTCGGCAGCACGTTGCGCACCAGCGCTTCGAGCTGCACTTCGCCGAAGGCGCCCCGCGCGCGCTTGTCGCCCAGCAGTTCCTGCAGGCTTACGACGCTTCCCGTCAGCGACTCGATCTTCTTTTGCGCCTCGTCGATGGTCGCGAGACGCGTCATCACGTTGACGAACGTCTCGTTCGTCTTCCGGAAGCCGTCTTCGAGGCGCTCGTTCACCTTGCCGGAAATCTGCTCGAGCCGCTCGTCGATGCGCGCGCCGAGCACGCGCGTGGTTTCGGCGAGCCGGTCGAGCATGGCTTCGCGCCCACGCGCGAGTTCCTCGGTCATGGTGAGCTGAAAAGCGTGCAGCGCACCGCGGGTGTCCTTGAGCTCGTCTCCGACTGAACGCCGCAGCCGCTCGCCCGATTCCGCGACGCTGGTACCGAGCCGGTCGCCATGCGTCGAAAGGTTGCTGTGGAGATCGGTGAGCACCGCGCGATGCTTTTCCTCCAGCAGCACGGCCTGCCGCTCGGCAAGCTCCCGCAGCGCACGGGATTGCGCCGTCAGCCGCACCGTCAGCACGATCAGCAGAATGACCGCGACGAGGGCAGCAATGACGGCGAGCACTTCGAGCATTTCTGCGCCGGATTATACCGTAGCGTTCGCGCCGGCCGCACCGCCGCTCAAGTGTCGCGCAGCGTGCGCAGGGGTGCCGCGTCGAGCACGCCGCGGGTGCCGAAATACCCGGCCAGCATGACGCCGGCCGCGCTGCACGCGACGCCGCCGATCCAGACCGCGGCGCCCGGCGCATAACTCACGTTGAGCACCTTGGCGGCGATTGCCCAGCCGAGCGCGCTCGCGCCACCCGCCGCGAGCAATCCTGCCATCGTGCCTATTGCCGCGAACTCCGCGAGATTCGCGCGCACGAGCTGGCCGCGATTCGCGCCGAGCGTGCGCAACAGGGCTGCCTGGTGGCGCCGCTCGTCCTGCGTGCCGGCGATCGCGGCGTAAAGGACGAGCAGCCCGGCAAGCAGCGTGAACAGAAACACGAACTGCACGGCCCGGGCGACCTGGTCGATCATCTTCTGCACCTGCGCGAGCACTTGCGCCACGTCGATCAGCAGGAAATTCGGAAACGCCTGCACCAGCGCGTTCAGCAGCGCGGCATTGCCCGGCGGCAGGTGAAAGCTGGTCACGTAGGTCGCGGGATGGCTGTCGAGGAATCCCGGCGGCGACACCATGAAAAAATTCACGTTGAAACTGTCCCAGTCCACCTTGCGCAGGCTCGTGACCGGCGCCACGACGCGTGCACCGGCCACATCGAAGGTCAGGGTGTCGCCGAGCCGGACTTGCAGCGCCGCCGCGATGCCGTCCTCCATCGAGAACTGGTCCTGGCGCGACGGCGCGCCGCCCCACCAGCGCCCGGCCACGATGCGGTTGTCGGCCTGCGGTTCCCGCGCCCAGGACAGGTTGAATTCGCGGTCGATCAGCCGGCGTGCGCGGTCATCCACGTAGTCCGCCGACGATACGGCGCGGCCGTTGATCGCGATCAGCCGTCCGCGCACCATCGGAAACAGGCGCGGCGGTGCAACACCCTGCCGTTCGAAAAAAGCCTGCAACGGCGCGATCTGATCGGCCTGCACGTTGACGATGAACCGGTTGGGCGCATCGGGCGGCAGGCTCGCCCGCCAGGCCTGCAGCAGGTCGCCGCGAATGACCGTCAGCGTCAGCAGCGCCATGATGCCCAGAGACAACCCGACGATCTGGACCACTGCGCCCAGCGGACGGCGACGCAGATTGGCAACACCGAACCGCCAGTTGATGCCGCCCACGCGCCAGCCGGCCAGCATCCGGATGAGCAGCCAGACCGCAGCACCCGCGATCAGCATGACGCCGGCAAACCCGCCCAGAACAATGCCGCCCAGCTTCCAGCTGTCGGCGCGCATCAGGATCATCGCGGCGATGACGGCGGCACCGAGAGCGTAGCCCGCAATGCCCGCGCCGCCCGGAAACGGCAAATCCCGCCGCAGCACGCGCAGCGTCGGCACATTGCCGAGCGCGATCAGCGGCGGCAGCACGAATCCGAGCAACAACGCCTGCCCGGCGGCGAAACCGTGTATCGCCGGCAGCAGGCCGGGCGCGGGCAATTCCACTTTCACGAGTCCTGCGAGCCACTGCGCCAGCAATTGCTGCGCGACACCGCCCAGCGCGGACCCGATCAGGCTTGCCACGAGGCCGAGCAACAGCATGTGCACGACGTAAAGTCCGATGATCCGCCGCGTGCTCGCGCCCAGACAGCGCATGACGGCGCAGCCGTCGAAGTGGCGCTGCAGGAATCGCCGGACAGCCAGCGCGATACTGACCGCCGCGAGCACGACGCTCACGAGGGCGGCGAGTCCGAGAAAACGTTCGGCGCGATCGAGCGCGGAGCGTATCTCCGGACGTGCGTCGCGGATGCCTTCCACGCGCTGCCCCGGTTGCAGACGGCCTTGAATCCACTCACGGTAGTCGTCCACCTTGTCGGCAACCCCTGCGATCTGCAGACGGTGGCGAACCCGGCTTCCACGCTGCACGAGCCCGGTCGCGGCCACATCCGCCTCGTTGATCAGGATACGCGGCCCGGCATTGATGAATCCGATGGCGCTGTCGGGCTCCTGAGTGACGATCGCACCAACCCGGAACCGCATCTGGCCGAGTTCGATTGGATCGCCCGGCACGACTCCCAGTTGCGACACGACCCGATCGTCGACCCATGCGGTTCCCGGAGAAGGGACGCCATCGGCACGCCGGTCCTCGCCATACAAGCGGTCGGCGATGCGCAATTCCCCCCGCAACGGATAACCCGCGCTTACGACTTTGATGTCCGCAAGCACGTTGCGATCGGCATGCACCGCCATGCTCGGAAACCGCATCATGCGCGTCACCGCGAGCGCGCGCCGGAATGCCTCGCGTTCGAGTTCGGCCGGCAGCGCGCGGTCCCCGACCACGACAAGGTCGGCACCGAGAAGCTGATTGGCCTGTCGATTCAATGCCTTATGCACGCGATCGGCGAAAAACCCCACCGTGGTCACACTCGCGACGGCCAGCACGATAGCGAAGCCGATCAGCCACAGTTCCCCCGCCCGCCAATCGCGGCCGAGAAGCCGGACGGACAGCACGAAATCGCGGATCATGCGCGATTCTCCACCAGCATTCCGCCGGCAAGCCGAAGCACGCGCCCGCAGCGCTGCGACAGCGCTTCATCATGAGTGACGAGAACCAGCGTCGTGCGATGTTCCCGGTTCAGTTCGAACATCAGGTCGATGATCTGCGCGCCGGTCGCCGCATCCAGGTTTCCGGTCGGCTCGTCGGCCAGCAGCAGCGCCGGCCGCGTGACAAATGCGCGCGCGATGGCCACGCGCTGCTGTTCGCCGCCGGACAACTGCTTCGGATAATGGCGCAGCCGCTCGGCAAGTCCGACCCGCTCGAGCAACGCGCGCGCCGTTTCGCGCGCCGACGGCTCGCGCGCCAGTTCGAGCGGCAGCATTACGTTTTCGAGCGCGGTAAACTCGGGAAGCAGTTGAAACGACTGAAACACGAATCCGAGGAGCCGGCCGCGCAGGGCCGCGCGCCCGTCTTCATCCATCGCATGCAAGTCGTGGCCGGCCACGGACACGCCGCCCGAACTCGGCGCGTCGAGTCCCGCGAGCAAGCCCAGCAACGTCGACTTGCCCGATCCGGATACGCCGACGATGGCGACCGCTTCGCCGGCCCGGATCTCGAACGACACATCCCGAAGTATGGTCAGGTCGGTACTGCCGGTGGTAACCTGCTTCGCGAGCGCGTTGACGCGTACGAGTACTGCGGGATCTGCATCGTTCATGACGTTTCGCTGGCTGGCTGCTTTCGTTCTGTTTCTCGTCTCTGGCGCAACGTGGCCGGCCACCGTGCTGATCTTTGGCGACAGCCTGTCGGCGGGTTACGGCCTGCCGCAGGAAGCCGCATGGCCGCACCTGCTCGAACAACGGCTGCGCGCGGTCCGGGGGGATTATAAGGTAGCGAACGCGAGCATCAGCGGCGAAACGACGCTTGGCGGCAGCCGTCGCATCGGCGCCGCGCTGAAAACACACCGCCCGTCGATCGTCGTGCTCGCACTCGGGGCGAATGACGGCCTGCGCGGGCACAGCCTCGCCGCCATGCGCGAGAATCTGGCAGCCATCGTCGATGCCTCCCGAAAAGCCGATGCGCGCGTCCTGCTGGTCGGCATGCGCCTGCCGCCGAATTACGGCAAAGACTACACGGAAAAGTTTCACGCAGTGTTTCTGGAACTGGCGGAACGGAAGCGCATTCCGTTGGTGCCTTTCCTGCTCGAGGGATTCGCCGAGAACCGCGACTGGTTTCAGGCGGATGGGCTGCACCCCACCGCACAGGCGCAACCCGTCATGCGCGATACCGTCTGGAAAGGACTGCAACCGCTGCTGCGCCCCGCGGCCGCGCAAAAGCCCCGCGCGGAACTCAGCCGTTTGCAGCCGACAGGCTGACCGATTCGCGACGCAACTGGCTGAAACGGCCGGTAGTCGCGAGATCGCGCAAATAGTCGATGTGCCGGTGCATTGCCGACTGGTACGGGTTGTCGTCCCCGAAATGCGCCCGTGCGAACCGGTGAACGCCCTCGAACGCGCCGTTCAGCCGTCCATCGGCCACGGTGTCGTGAAATCGTATGGTCTTGCGCAGCAAATCCTCGGGCGACGCGTAGTTCACCCGCACCGTTCCGTCGTCGAGCTGCTGGCGCGCGATGCCGCCCAGAACGAATTCCTGGTACAGAAAGTCGCGGCACTTCTCCAGGTAAGCGCGATCCGACATCTGGGCGATCAAATCGGCGCTGCCCAGAATGTAGCCGAGCCGGCGATCGAGCCGGCTGTCGAGCACGATGTCGTCCACCGGAACCTCGGTCCCCGTGAAATGCACGATGCCTGCCGCGGTCTCCACGCGGTTGCCGAGCCCCAACTGCGACAGGTAGCGCGCGAGGTAGCGCGCGCTGCGGGCGACGTGCACGGTTGTGTATTGCGCGCCGTTCATCGCAGTATCCCCTGCTTCGCGCAGGTAGCCGCAGTCGTGATGCAGCGCAGTGATCACGCCGAGCAACGCGCGCTCCGGCCCCAGTCGGCTGCACGCCGGCATGATCCGGTCGTGCCCGTCGATGAGCCGCGCCGTCGCGAGCGTCATGTCGAGCGTGTGGCGCATATCGTGATACAGCGTGTCGCACGCGGCGTATCCCGGCATGCGCCCGGTGAACAGCCGATGAAAATCGTCGAACACACCGTCGAGCATCTCGAACGACGCTCCCGGGTACCGGCGTTCGAACATCTGCCGGACCGCGTTTCTTACGGCTCCCGGTTCCTCGACATTGATTACGTTGGCAACGTCATTGCAGGCAAGCGTGGTAGGCATGGCGGCTTCACATTTTTGCAGGATGCCCCTGTCAATGCAAAAACCGAACCATGCTGCCGAGGAAATAAATAATTATTTATAATCATTGACTTATGTAAAATACCTTGCCTTGAAATCCGCCATAAGCGTGACAAATCGCACGTTCGAGCGAGACATCCGTCGCGCGCGGTACAGCAGATTGTCGATTTCTCAACGGACCGTTATTCCCGCCGGCCCTTCGTGGAGATGGCCTATGGCGCTCGCATGCGCGAACCCCTGCTGCCGGAAAATCTCGAGCACTTGGGGCGCCAAGCCGGGGTCGCAGGCCACGAGCAGCCCGCCGCTCGTCTGGGGATCGGTCAGCATTTTGCGATGCCAGTCGGGCGCGCCTTTCGCGAGCGCGACGAGCCGCTCGTAGCTGGCCCAGTTGCGGTCGGAAGCACCGGTTGCATAACCCTGTTCCGCCAGATGGCGCGCCGCCCGCAGCACGGGAACGTCGTCGAAACGAATTTCGGCGGCCAG
>CAZMBS010000096.1:1451-11632 GCA_964564295.1 uncultured Streptomycetaceae bacterium | reverse complement strand
TCGCTCGACATGCGCGTGCTCGACCCGGCCTGGATCGGCATGAAGCTGCGCAAGCTGCTCAACTATGCCGAACCGCTCGGCGATTTCATGGCGCGCGTGCCCGGCGGCGAACGGCAGCAGAATTATCCAAGCACCATCGCATATGTCGCGCGGCTGGTGATCCACCGTTACGCGATGCTGGGCGTGCTCGACGAGCGCGGCTACCCGTTGAACGAAATGGGCGTGCTCGAAATCCCCGACGACGATCGCCCTGCGCCGCCGGCGCAGGGTGTCGGCCGGATTCTTGCCGGCAAACATTGCCGTGAGTGCGGGAACCCGGCAGTCATTCACAAGGACGGCTGCGAATTCTGCACCGCGTGCGGTGCAATCGGCGCGTGCGGCTGACGGTACGCGCCGCACTTCCGGCACGGCGGCTGGTCTATAATCTCCGTCGATACAAGGAGATACCCCATGATAGCCACCGCTCGTGAGCCGATGCTGCGCAGTGTGTTCGCCGTCGCCGTGCTGGCGTTTGCAATGCTTTCCGGTTGCGCCACGCACAATACGGTATCCGACGGCGCGGATTCGAATCTCATGCTGAAAGGGCATGATCCGGTCGCCTATTTCACGATCGGCCGGCCCACGAAAGGCGATCCGGCGATCAAGGCGGAGCACGCCGGCGTCACGTACCGGTTCGCGAGTGCCGCCAATCGCGCCCAGTTCGTGAAGGAGCCCGCGAAGTACGCGCCGCAATACAACGGCTACTGCTCGAACGGTGCGGTGTACGGCATACCGCTCGGCGGAGAGGCGGAGAATTTCAAAATCGTCGACGGCCGCCTGTTCATGTTCGGCGGAGCGAACTCGAAGAAGTACTGGGAAATGGACGAAAAGAAGAACATCGAACGCGGCGATTTCTACTGGCGCACCGAAATGGCGGGCGCCGTATCGGCGCGGCTTCAGGCATGGAAACGCCTGGCGTTCAAGGTGCCGCACTACAAGACCAACCGCGAGCTCGCGGCGGAGTGGGAGTCGCGGCAGGGGAAAAAATAGCCGGCGCCGCCTCGCGCGGCCGGCATGGAGGTCGCCTGCGCGAGCCGGGTGATCGGGAGCCCGCATGAATCCGATGACGCGGCTGCTGCTTGCGACGCTGGTGTTTCTCGCCGCGCATTACCTGTCGAGCACGCCGCTGCGCGCGCGGCTCGTGGGCTGGCTCGGCCTGAACGGCTACCTCGTGCTTTACTCGGCGACGGCGTTCGCGACGCTGGGCGGCATGAGCTGGGCGTACTATCGCGCGCCGGGCATCACGCTGTGGCACGTTCCGCTGCTGCGATGGGCGCCGGCCCTGATCATGCCCGTTGCACTGCTGCTGATCGTGGCGGGCCTGCTGACCCGCAATCCGACGCTGGTCGGGCAGGAACGCCTGTTGCAAGGCGACGATCCGGCGCGCGGCATTCTGCGCGTCACGCGCCATCCGCTGATGTGGGGCATCGCGCTGTGGGCCTTTGCGCACGTGATCGCGCGCGGTGACGCCGCATCCGCCGTGTATTTCGGCGCGTTTCTGCTGCTGGCGCTTTCCGGAACCGCGCTGATCGACGCGCGCAAACGCAAGGATCTGGGCGGGGACTGGGCCCGGTTCGCGGCAGTCACGTCCAATATCCCGTTCGCGGCGATCGCTGCCGGACGCAACCGCGTGCGCTGGCGCGAAATCGGCTGGCTGCGCCCGGCAATCGCGCTCGGGGCGTACGCGGCGTTGTTCGCGCTGCATCCGGTGCTGTTCGGCGCTCGGCCGTACTGAGGCCGGGCAGGTACAATATCGCCCCATGGATATCGCCGGCCTGCGGCAGGAGTACATGCGCGAGCGTCTCGACGAGGCGGGTGTCGCACGCGACCCCGTCGTGCTGTTTCGCGCGTGGTTCGACGACGCCGTGAAGGCGCGGCTGCCCATGGTCAACGCGATGACGCTCGCCACGGTCGCGGCCGACGGCGCGCCGTCTGCCCGCATCGTGCTGCTGAAGGGCGTGGACGATGCCGGTTTCGTGTTTTTCACCAATTACGAGAGCCGCAAGGGCCGCGAGATCAGCGCCGACCCGCGCGCCGCGCTGGTGTTCTACTGGATCGAGCTCGAGCGCGAGGTGCGTGTCGAAGGCGCGTTGCGCAAGGTTTCGGCACGCGAGTCGGATGACTACTTCGCGAGCCGGCCTCTGGGCAGCCGCCACGCAGCGATCGCGTCCCCGCAAAGCGCGGAGGTCGAAAGTCGCGCCGAACTCGAGCGCCGGTTTGCGACCGCCGAACAGGATAGCGGGCCGAACCCGCCGCGCCCCGCGCATTGGGGCGGTTACCGCCTCGCTCCGGCAACGGTGGAGTTCTGGCAGGGACGACCCAACCGGCTGCATGACCGCATCCTGTATCGCCGGTCTGCCGACGCCCGCTGGACGATCGTGCGCCTCGCGCCCTGATGGCGGAAACGCCGCCCGCGCGCGCTGCCGGGCCGGCATCGCGGAGCGGAATCAACGCGCTGCTCGCGTGGTACTTCGTTTCGGTCTGGGGTTCCGGATTCGTCGCGACCAAGATCGGGCTCGAGCACACGGCGCCGTTCACGTTTCTGTCGCTGCGATTCGCGTTCGGCATCCTGTGCCTGATTCCGATCGTGCTGGCGGTAAAGCCGCGTTGGCCGAGGACGTGGCCGGAACTCGCGCACATCGTCGTCGCCGGACTGGTCATTCACGTCGTGCACCTCGGCGGAAGCCACTATGCCCAGTACCTCGGCATGTCCGCGGGCATCACCGCCGTGTTGCTGGCGACCCAACCGCTGTTCACTGCGCTGATTGCGTCGCGCTGGATGGGCGAATCGCTCGGTCGCGGGCAGTGGGCCGGCATCGTGCTGGGGCTTGCCGGCGTGGCGCTGATAGTCTGGCACAAGGTTGACGTGCGCGAAGCGACGACCGGAAGCCTCGTCGCCGTGGCGCTCTCGCTTGCGGGCATCACGTTCGGCACGCTGTACCAGCGCGTATTCTGCCCGCTCGTCGATCTGCGCTCGACGTCCCTGATCCAGTTCATGGCGGCGATCGTCTGCTTTGCGCCGCTCGCCTGGTCGTTCGAAGACGGCGCCGTGCGCTGGTCGTGGACGCTCGCGGGCGCCGTGGTGTTTCTCGTGATCGGCGGATCGATACTGGCGGTGAACGCGCTGCACCTGCTCATGCGACGCGGGGAAGCCGCGCGCGTCACGAGCCTGATCTATCTCACGCCGATCTTTCCGGTCGCGCTGGAGCTCGGCTGGTTCGGCATCGTCCCGTCGTCGGTCAGCATCGCCGGAATCGGCGTTACGCTGCTGGGTGTCGCGCTGGTTGCCTGGCGCGGGGCACGCGCGGAGGGCGCAGTCCGGCCGTGACGCTGCGCTTCGTCATCCTGATCGTGATCCTGCTGCACGTCGCTTTCGCCGGCATGCGCGTCACCATGTCGCTGTTCGCGCTGCACCTCGGCGCGACGCCGCTGACCGTCGGCATACTGATGTCCCTGCTGGCTGCGATCCCGATCGCGTTTTCGGTGCGCTGGGGGCGGCTCGTCGACCGCATCGGCATCCGCAAGCCGATGATACTCGGCACCGGGGTGGTCACCGGGGCGCTGCTGCTGCCGTTCGGGGTTCCCCGTCTCGAGATGCTGTTCGTCATGAGTGTCACGGCCGGCGCGGGATTCATGCTGTTTCACATCTGCATCAACCAGGCGGCAGGCCTCATCGGCGAAGCGCAGGACCGGGTGCGAAATTTCTCTATGCTCGCGCTCGCCTATTCGGTATCCGGGATACTGGGGCCCATGATTTCGGGATTCGCCATCGACGGCATCGGCCACCGCCAGGCGTTTCTGCTGTTCGCCACCGCGTCGCTGGCGACCCTCGTGATACTGGGCGTCGCACGCGTCCGATGGCCACGCCCCATGCCGACTGCTGCGGCATCGGGGAAAAAAGCACTCACCGACCTGCTGCGCATTCCGGGCCTGCGGCGCGCGTTCGTCGTGAGCGCGGCACTGTCGATGTCATGGGATCTCTTCACGTTCGTAATGCCGATCTACGGCACGCGCCTCGGCCTGTCGGCAACCACGATCGGGTTGATTCTCGGCAGCTTCGGCGGCGCCATATTCGTGGTCCGGCTGATTCTGCCGCTCATCGCGAGCCGGGTGAACGAGTGGAACATGCTGATCGGCGCGATGCTCGTGACCGGCGGCGCGCTGACAGCGATCCCGTTCGTCGAAGGGGTCACGCCGCTGATGATGCTGTCGGCGGCGCTCGGCGTCGGCCTCGGCGGCGCGCAACCCCTGATCATGTCGCTGCTGTTCAGTCTGGCTCCCGCCGGGCGCAGCGGCGAGGCCGCCGGTGTGCGCACGCTTGTGCTCAATATGAGCCAGGCCGGGATACCGCTGCTGTTCGGCGCGCTGGGGGCGGCGATCGGCATGGCGCCGCTGTTCTGGACCATGGCCGCCGTGCTGGTCGCCAGCAGCTGGTACTCCGCGCGCCGCTGACGCCGGTGGCAAAAAAAACCGGGCTGCTTGCGCAGCCCGGCACGTGCGCAATATCGATTGCGAATTACTTCAGGTGCTTGTTGACCAGCTTGGTCATCTCGAACATCGAGACCTGCTTCTTGCCGCCGAATACGTCCTTCAGTTTGTCGTCGGCGTTGATGTTGCGGCGGTTCTTGCTGTCCTGCAGGCCGTGGCGCTTGATGTAGGCCCAGATCTTCTTGGTCACTTCGGTGCGCGGCATGGCGCTGTTGCCGATCACGGCGCCGAGCGCGGCGCTCGGGGTCATTGCCTTCATGAACGCGGCGTTGGGCTTGCGCTTCGCGCCGGCCTTCTTTTTCGCCGCGGGTTTCTTGCTGGATTTTTTCTTTGCAGCCATCGAGATTCTCCCGTCAATTAATAATAATTTCTGCTTACGGTTAGTGTGCCTTGCCGCTCGTCGCAGCAGGGTGACGAGAGAATGCCGAGGGAAAACGGCGTTGTCAATGACCGCGGAGTGGAAAATCCCCTCTGAGAACGCGCGACTGCCGGTCGAGATTTGGTCCCTGTGCGGAGCGCGCGGTACCCGCAAAGGAAGATCGGTGCCCGCTGCTGTCGGCCACGGTACGCGTGGCGCCGGCGTCAGGGAACCAGGCGGCCGCCGCTCGATGCGCAAGAGCAACAAGAAATCAATGGGCTATCGCACCCCCGGGCCGGCTCCGGGTAAGGCCGCGCGCTCGCCGGCGCGGCGGCTCGGGTGCGCGGGTACGATCACCGCTTGAGACGATCCAGGAATAACTTCCGGAATTTCTGGACCTTGGGGGCCACCACGTACTGGCAGTAGGGCTGGCCGCCGTTGCGCACGAAATACTCCTGATGGTAGTCCTCGGCCTCGTAAAAGGCCGATGCCGCCGTGACTTCGGTCACGATCGGATCGGGCCATAACTTTCCGCGATTCAGCGCGGCGATGACCTCGTCGGCGACGGCTTTCTGCTGCAGCGAGTGATAAAAAATCGCGGACCGGTACTGGGTTCCCGCGTCGTTGCCCTGCCGGTTCAGCGTGGTCGGATCGTGCACGACAAAAAACACTTCCAGCACGTCCCGAAAGGACACGACCGCGGGGTCGAACGCGATCCGCACCACCTCGGCGTGCCCGGTGCGTCCGCTGCACACCGCCTCGTAGGTGGGATTCGCCGACTGGCCGCCCATGTAACCCGATTCGACGGATTCGACGCCCTTCAGCCCGTCGAATACCGCTTCGAGGCACCAGAAACAACCACCACCGAGGGTGGCAATCTCCCGGCTCCCCGGCGATGCAGCAACGCTGGACATGGCGAATTTTTCCTTTGTAAGCCTGCCTATGCCCGGTCAGTCGGCGCGAGGCGCGAAATCCTTACCCCTTGTTGTGGTAATCCGTCACGCGCTGCACTTCGTTTTTCGATCCCAAAATCACGCCCATGCGCTGATGCAGCGCCGCGGGCTGGATATCGAGTATGCGCGTGTTGCCGTCGGTGGCCGCGCCGCCGGCCTGCTCGACGATGAACGCCATCGGATTGGCCTCGTACATGAGCCGCAGACGCCCTTCCTTGTGCTTGGCGTCGCGTGGATACATGAACACCCCGCCCCGGCACAGAATGCGATACACGTCGGCCACCATGGATGCCACCCATCGCATGTTGAAATCCTTGCCGCGCGGCCCGGTTTTGCCGGCCAGGCATTCGTCGATGTATCGCTTGACCGGCGCGCCCCAGTTGCGCTGGTTGGACGCGTTGATGGCGAATTCCTGCGTATCCTCGGGGATGGTGATGCGCTCGTGCGTGCGCACGAAGGTACCAAGTTCGCGGTCGAGCGTGAATCCGACGGTGCCGTTGCCGACGGTCAGCACGAGGATGGTGGCCGCGCCGTAGACCGCGAATCCGGCGGCCACCTGCCGCGAGCCCGGCTGCAGAAAGGCCTTGTCGTCCGGTTCGGTGACGCCTTCGGGACAGCGCAGCACGGAAAATATCGTGCCGACCGAGACGTTCACGTCGAGATTGGACGATCCGTCGAGCGGGTCCATCAGCAGCAGAAATCCGCCTTTGGGATACCGGTTGGGAATCTGATAGGGGGCTTCCATTTCCTCGGACACCATCGCCGCGAGCTGTCCGCCCCACTCGTTGGCTTCGACGAGCACTTCGTTGGCGATCACGTCGAGCTTCTTCTGCGCTTCGCCCTGCACGTTCTCGGTGCCCACCACCTCGCCGATGCCCGCGAGCGGCCCCTTGCTTACGGCATGGCTGATCGCCTTGCAGGCGCGGGCGACCACTTCGATGAGCAGCCGCAACTCCGGCGAAACGGTGCCGTGACTGCGCTGCTGTTCAATCAGATACTGCGTCAGCGTGACTCTGCCCATGCATCCTCCGTGATGTGGCGCCCGTATAACGTAAGGATTATCCGATATACTCGACTGAGTTGCACGTTATCCGCCCGCAAGAGGTTCAACATGACGCGTTTGTACCTGCGCTCGTTAGTGTTGCTGGTTCTGGCCCTGCTGGGTTGCACGCTTGTGCCGGTGGCGGGGGCGCAGTCGCCCAAACCCGCGACCGCAAGAGCGACCTTCGCCGGCGGCTGCTTCTGGTGCATGGAACCGCCGTACGACAAGTTGCCGGGCGTGATTTCGACCACGTCGGGTTACATGGGGGGGCACGTCAAGAACCCGACCTACCAGCAGGTCACGACAGGACGCACCGGGCACACGGAAGTCGTGCAGGTGATCTACGATCCCGCGAAAGTGACCTACGACAAATTGCTCGAGGTATTCTGGCGCAACATCGACCCCACGCAGCGTGACGGGCAGTTCTGCGACCATGGCTCGCAGTACCGCACGGGTGTCTTCTACCACGACGACACGCAGCGGCAGCTCGCCGAGGCATCCAAGGCGGCGCTGTCGCGCAACAAGCCGTTCAAGGGCGATATCGTCACGGAAGTCACGCGCGCCGGCGAATTCTATGCCGCCGAGGATTACCACCAGGACTACTACCGGAAGAATCCGGCCCGCTACAAGCTGTATCGCACCGGATGCGGGCGCGATGCGCGTTTACAGCAGCTCTGGGGCAAGCCGGGAGACTGATCCACGAACGTGAAGCGCCTGCTTCTGCTCGGCGGCGGCCACAGCCACGTCGAAGTCGTGCGGCGCTTCGGGGTCGACCCGCCGCACAACGCGCGCGTGACGCTGGTGAGCCCCGAGCGTTACACGCCCTACTCCGGCATGTTGCCCGGCCTCGTCGCCGGGCACTACGGTTTTCACGAGTGCCACATCGATCTCGCGTCGCTGGCCTCGCGCGCCAGCGTCGCGTTGCGGCTCGACACCGCCTGCGCCATCGACCCGGATGCGCGGGTCGTGCGCGTTGCGACCGGCGACACCATTGCCTACGACGTCTGTTCGATCGACGTGGGGTCGACCCCGCCGATCGATCGGGTGACGGGCGCGGCGGAACACGCGATCGCGGTGAAGCCGGTCAGCGCATATCTCGGAGCATGGGACCGACTGCTCGAGCGCGCGCGCGCGGGCGCGCTGCAATCACTGACCGTCGTCGGCGGCGGCGCGGCCGGCGCCGAAATGCTGCTCGCGATGCAGTATCGGTTGGCGACGGAATGTCCGGCCGCACATGTGCGATATCGGCAGGTTACGGATTCCGCCCGCTTGCTGCCCATGCACCCACCGGGCGTACGCTCTGCGCTGGAACGCATCCTGGCTCGCAACGACGTGGACGTAAGCACGAGCACGCCGATCGCGCGCGTGGAATCCGGCGCGCTGATTTCGGCGGACGGTTTGCGGATCGCGTCGGACGCCATCGTCTGGATTACCGGCGCGGCACCCGCGACATGGCTGAAGGCCGGTGGACTGGCGCTGGCCCGTGACGGGTTTATCAGCATAAACAATCACTTGCAGTCGACCAGCCATGCCACGGTATTTGCGGCGGGCGATTGCGCATCGATCGAGGGTGCAACCCATCCGAAATCCGGAGTCTACGCAGTGCGCCAGGGGCCGCCGCTTGCGGAAAACCTGAGACGTGCGCTCCGCGGAGAACCGCTTGTGTCGTACAAGCCACAGCACCGTTCGCTGGCGTTGATCAGCACCGGCTCTCGGCATGCGATCGCGTCGTGGGGACCGCTGTGGTGGAGCGGAGACCGGGTCTGGCACTGGAAGGACCGCATCGACCGGCGGTTCATGGCGCGCTACGCACCGACACCGGGAGCGTGATACGCCGCGTCGCTCGCCAAGTCAATCAGCGGCAAGACAACCCATGCGGCACGAAGCTTCAAGTCAATCGCTATTCCCACGGTCCGGATCCGTTTCGATCGCGTCGGTTCCGTAGGGCGGAAAAGCGAGAGCGCCTTCCGCCGCTCGGCGTGGTGCACTTGGAATTGGAATGCACCGATCAGATGCGTGATTGCAAGACCCCGTCGACACGTCGACAAGCACTCCCCCGAAAGCGGTCCTAATCGGCAACCTGCGGGCGGAGCCAGTTTGCAACGACGAGACCGGGAACACGAAGAAAATGCCGAACGTTGTCGGTCACGCATACCGCCCCCATGGCAATCGATTGCGCGGCGATCAAGGGGTCGGTGCGTCCGATCTGCTGCCCGGTCTGTCGAAGATAGCGCTGGATTACAAATGCCTGTCTTGCCGCTTCCGCATCGAATGCCGCGACGCGCATCAGCTTGAGGCACGCTTCGAACGCGACCCGCTTCGCTCGCGGCTCGCGTGCACCGGTGATTCCGGTCCATATCTCAACGGCCGTCAGCGCGGAAATCGCCAGCGAGCCCCGCGGCGCGGCGGCGATATGATCGCGGATACTCTCATGCCCGGGCTCCGCCTTGAGCAATGCCTCGACAATGCAGGTGTCAAGCAGGTGTTTCACCGCTTGAAGTAACGGTCGCTCGATTTCGGCGCGAATTTCCAGGACCCTGCCGCTTTCATGCGGTCAATCGCGCGCAGTACGGCACGTCCGTAGGCCGTTGAAGTCCGGGCTGAGGCCTTTGCAGTTGCTCCGGCGCGGTCGACCGCCGGACGTCGGGATGTCGTCGATGTCGTCATGGCTTCCGCTTTATCCTGTGATTCGAGAATTCTACTCTTGCGACCCTTGGCCCGCAGCATCGTAGGTCGGAAAAGCGGCAGCGCCTTCCGACAGTCGTTCATCCATTCTACAACCCCAGCCCCCGCCGCCGCACCAGCGCTCCTGCATCGCCCTCCGCCTTCACCCGCGGCCGCCCCCGCGGCCTCGCCTCGCGGCGCGTGCCGGTCATCTTCTCGATCTTCGCAAGAAATCGCGCGTTGCCGAGCGGCTGGCTCTGCGTCACCGCGAGCCGGATGTCGTCGATGGCGGCTTTGTCGAGCTGCGGCCGAAACAGGGCGCGGTAGGCGGCCTGGCGCTCCTTCGGTCCCCGCCCGAGCCATGCGGACATCATGCCATGACTGAAGAATTCCGGACTGCTTGGCGCTTCAAAAAGTCGAGGATGGAATTATTGCGGAGTACAGCGGAAGCCTGATCGATCAGATGCTCGAATGCAAGACGTGACCCCGTCGCTTGTTTCTGCATCGCCCTCCGCCCTCACCCGCGGCCGCCCCCGCGGCCTCGCCTCGCGGCGTGTGCCGGTCATCTTTTCGATCTTCGCGAGAAATCGCGCGTTGCCGAGCGGCTGGCTCTGCGTCACCGCGAGCCGGATGTCGT
>CAZMBS010000096.1:0-1351 GCA_964564295.1 uncultured Streptomycetaceae bacterium | reverse complement strand
GACTGCTTGGCGCTTCAAAAAGTCGAGGATGGAATTATTGCGGAGTACAGCGGAAACCTGATCGATCAGATGCTTGAATGCAAGACTTGACCCCGTCGCTTGCTCCGCGGCCATTGTGATTACTTTTCTTTCGTAGAATCGCTTGTCGGCTGTCTGTGCATCTCGGCCCACATTTTTTTACTGCGCTTCACGATTTCCCGCATTAAGAGCAGCCAAGCACCGAAAAACAAAATTGCCATCGGATAGAACACATACATTTTGTACGGCCATTCCGATTTAAAGAGAACAATCATAATCAGCACACCAACAATCGCGGCAAGATGAATAACGCTGGACTTCATTTTTGTTCTAGCACTTATCTGCCGTATGCTGACGACAAACCTGAATACCGCCACCCACAAATCCTCCCAATGCCTTGCCGCCAGCGAATTGCGTGGAACCATCGGCCCCTATTAAAAAATCTCCCTTTACTCCAACGGTCGCCGCAGCTCCTCCAAACAGGCCAATTTGCCACAAGGCTGTCCCAGGTGAATTAATACCACTTTGAATAGCCGCTCCATAGTACATTTCTGCGCCCGCGAAAGGGCCAACCATCAGACAAGTTGTGAATTGTGTGCATGTCATACCCTTGCTGTCAGTAGAGAACATCGTATCTTGCTTAATACCTACAACTGCACCTGTCCACGCACCTCCTCCAACTTGTACTGCAGCGCCTTCTTCGATCGGCCGCGAAAACCAGTTGCCAACAGCTCTAGCAAGATCACTATAAAAATTACGGGCAATCGCCTGATTAAAGAGATACCCAAACGCCGCCGTCGCCGCCCCGTTTGCAAACTTCCCACCACCGATCACCGATGCCGTTCCGCCCGCAACCACGGCCGCGATCGGATTGTCGCTCAGGTTGGTAAATATCTTACCCGCCGCGGCAGATGCCGCACCACGCCCGCAGCCACCGCCCCCGATTGCCCCCATGATACAGCCCGCTCCCGCGTGCGCGGCGATGCGTTCGATGCTATTGGGATTGAGCGGATTGACTCCACCGGCAAGTCCGAAAAGTCCGCCGGAAATCGCACCCTGCAACCCGCCCTCGAACCCGCCGCCGCTCAATACGCCTGCCGCAAACCCTCCAGCCGCACCGCCCAGCACGCCGCCCGTCATTTTGGCGGCAAAGAATTGTGCCGAACTCATGGCCGACATCCCGGTTTCTGCCAGCGTCGACGCCCAGACGCTGTTCATGTACGCCCCGGATATCGCCGCCCCGACGCCCCACGATATCGCCGCGATCGCCGCGAACTTGAACAACTTCTTCCACTTGAAATACCCGCTCGGGTCCGTATACATGAGCGGGTTG
>CAZMBS010000095.1:0-11674 GCA_964564295.1 uncultured Streptomycetaceae bacterium | reverse complement strand
TGCCGGTCGCGCGCGTGTAGCCGGGCGCGAGCGCATCGAGCACGGTGCGCGTGCTGTTCGACGTGAGTATGCTGAGGTTCACGGCCATTGTCGGTTTCTCCCGGGACGCCGGACGCCGCGATGGCCGCCACGGCTGCGCGCCGGCCTGATGCTTGTCAGGCCGGTTGGCCTTCGAGCAACAGCTTCACCACTTCCGGCACGATGGCGGCGGCGCGTTCGTCGAGCTGCGCCGGCGTCAGGTTCGCGATCGGGTGCGGCATCGCGAGAAAGCGGAAGTCCGGCAGACCCCAGGTGCGGGCCATGGCCTTGCCCGTAACCTTGAATACGTCGGTGACGATGGAAGCTGACGGAACGCCGTGCTGTTCGAATACGATGCTGTCGAGCACACTGCCCGAGCTGCACGACCCTCAGTCGCCGACGCCGGCGACGATCACGTCGCAGCCCGCCTTGTATTCCTCGACAATTTCCGCGTGGGGCGCCGCGCCGGCGCTTTTCTTCTTGCGGATGAGATGCGCTTTCGCGCCGTGATCGCGCTCGAGGATCGCGGCGATGCGCAGCAGCAGCTGATCGGAGTTGTGCTTGGTGTTGTCGACGAGTCCGATGCGCAGGCCCGCGAGCGATTTGGGCCGCGGCGCGTAATTCACGCGGCGCGCGGTCACTTCCGTGGTGGGATCGAGTATCTGCAGCGTCATGCGAGCTCCTTCCAAAAAGCAATAAAAACAGTTCGTGCCATGCCGGTGTCCGGTCAGGGAGCGCGAATCTCGCGCGTCACGCTTTGCGAGCCGTTCTTGCCGCCCCAGCCCGGAATGAACGCCGACTGCACGCCCGCGAGTCCGCCGGCGGCGATGACGAGCAGATCGCTCTGCTGCTCGACGAGGGGATGCAGCGCTTTTTCGTCCGCCGGCGCGATGTCGCCGGACAGCATGTTGATGCGCTTGAGATCCGCGACCGTCGATTGCGAATGCTCGAACACGTAGCGCTGCACGTCTTCGCGCGACCAGCCGGCATTGCGGAAAATGATCTGGTGCTCGCCGGCGAACACCATCGCATACTGCGGCTGCCGCGCCGTGCCGGCGGAGATTTTCATGTGCGCGCAGGCCGTGGTCAGCACGCCTTCGGCCGTTGCGCTGAGCCGGTTCGCGTACTGATGCGGCGCGTAGGCGGCGAATATCGTGACGGCGTTCTGCTCCGGGCGAAACCCGCGCGTCGTGTGAAACGCGGGCCACGGGCTGTCGGTCTCGTTTTCGGCAATGCAATACGTGTACTTGCCGGCGTGGCCGAGGCTGCTGCGGTCGAGTTCGCCGGGCAGCGTGCCGATCACGTTGCGCATCACGAGCCGCACCGCGCGGCCGATGGTCGCGTTCGCGCGCCAGCCGGGACCGAACAGATTGTCGCCGGAGTTGATGTTGAGCGCCCGCGCGATCGGGCCGTTCACGAGCATGAACACCGCCGAGCCGCCGGTACTGGTGGCGGGGCCATGGTATCCGTACAGCGGATCGGCGAGCGCCTCGACCGTCGCCACGATCACCGGCATGTATTCGGCTTTGCAGCCCGCCATGACGGCATTGATGGCCACCTTTTCCGCGGTGACCGAAATCTGCCGGTTCTCGATGAACGCGAGCTGCTGCTGCGGCGCGACGCCGCCCGCTTCCAGCATCGCCGCGACGCGTTCCGCCGTCGGCGGCACGACCGGCAGCCCGTCGGTCCAGCCGTTGGTGTAGCAGAGTTCCATCGCGCCACCGGGATCCTGAACGGTGTGACGCCGTGACTTGAGTTCCATGTTTCCGTAATCTCCGTGGAAGCGGGAGCTTAGCATCAAAGCCGCTGACCGCCGGGCAGCGGCTGAAATTTGACCGGCATGATGCCGGTTTCGGTGATGCGCCCGTCGCGATCCTTGCGCAGCAGCACGAGAATCTGCACGCCGTCCGCCGGGCCGATCGGCGCGACGAGCCGGCCGCCCGGCTTCAACTGGCTGAGCAGCACCTCGGATACGTCGGGAATCGCCATGCGCACGACGATGGCGTCGTACGGGGCGTCGGGGCGCCAGCCGTAAAAGCTGTCAGCCACGTTCACGCGCACGTTGCCGTAGCCCAGGCGCTTGAGGGTCCCGCGCGCGGCTTCCGCCACCGGGCTGTGAAATTCCACGCTGAACACGTGCGGCGTCAGTTCCGCGAGTATCGCCGTGTGGTAGCCGCCGCCGACGCCGACCTCGAGCACTTTCTCGCCGTCTCGCACGCGCAGGAAATCGGTCATTACGGCCACCAGCGACGGTTGCGATATCGTCGCGTGTTCCCGCACGGTAAGCGGCCGGTCGACGTACGCGAGGGGCTTCATCGCGTCCGGTGCGAACTCGTGGCGCGGCACCTTGCGCATGGCGGCGATCACGCGCGGGTCGATCGGCGGCCCGCCGTCGCGCGCGCGCACTTGATTGACGACTGTTTCGATCGCGTCGGCCAGCGCTCCGCGCAAGGCCGTGTAATCCGGCGCCGCGGCGCCGGAGGCCGTTGCGCAAGCGAGCGCCGACAGCAATACAAGGATGGAGATCGCGCGTGCCATGACCGGGGATTCGATGGTCTTCCGGACAGGGGGTGCTGTCAAGAACGGCGCCGCGGGCGCCTCAGAATCGCTCGTCGCCGCGCAGGTAACGCCATTCGCCGACGGGAAGGTCGCCGAGTTTCACGCCGCCGATGCGCACGCGCTTCAGCCCGGTGACCTTGAGGCCGACGAGATCGCACATGCGCCGGATCTGGCGCTTCTTGCCTTCGCGCAAGACGAAACGCAGCTGGTCCTTGTTCTGCCACGCCACTTCCGCGCGCTTGAGCGGCGCGCCGTCGAGCGCGAGCCCGAAGTTGAGTTGCGCGAGTTGCGCCGCGGACAGGCGCCCCTCGACCCGCACCAGATATTCCTTTTCCACGCCCGAGTTCTCGCCGATCAACTGCTTCGCTATCCGGCCGTCCTGCGTCAGCACCAGCAGCCCGGTCGAATCGATATCGAGGCGTCCCGCGGGAGCGAGTCCGCGCAGGTGCGATGCGCTGAACCGCATCGGCGAGCGGTCGTCCTTGCAACGCGCGTGCGGCGTGACGAGCGTGATCGCGGGCTTGTAGCCCTTTTCGGGCTGCGCGGACACGTAGCCCATCGGCTTGTGCAGCAAGATGGTCACGCTTGCCTCCTGCGTGGACCGCGCCGCCTTCGTGAGGGTGATTTTCTGACCGGGAAAAGCTCGCGTGCCCAGTTCGGTGACCGGCACGCCGTCGACCAGCACCCAGCCGCGCTCGATGTAGCTGTCGGCCTCGCGGCGCGAGCAGATGCCCTGCTCGGACATCAGCTTGGAGACGCGCACTTTTTCCATGGAACGCAATTCTAACCGCCGGGGCGCCATTGCCGCCAAGTAACGGCCGGGATTTATCGTTACTGCACATTATTGCTACCATGCGTTGCGCGGGCGGCCGTTTGCAATCGGGGGTACCGTGTGCCAACAGTCTTGAGGTCCGGACCTTATCGGCTCTTCTTCTACGCGGGGGACGGTGTCGAACCTCCGCACGTCCATGTCGAGCGGGATGATAAACTCGCGAAATTCTGGCTCGATCCGGTTCGACTGCAAATTAGTGGCGGGTTTTCGCGCGTTGAGCTCGCACGGATCGAAAGACTGGTAAGCGATCATCATGTTGCGCTTTTGGAGGCTTGGCATGAGTACTTCGGCCGTTGAGATGGAAGTACCCTTTGCCGAATACGTAACTGTTTCGGCCGACACTCTTCGCGTGGACTTGAGCGATGGCAGAACCATTTCGGTTCCCCTCTCGTGGTATCCGCGGTTGTTGCACGCGACCCAAGCGGAGCGCAAGCGCTGGCGGCTGATCGGCCGGGGTCTGGGCATACACTGGAAGGACCTCGACGAAGATATAAGCGTCGAGGGACTGCTGGCCGGCAAGCCGTCTGGCGAAAGCCAGGCATCCTTCGGTAGCTGGCTCGCGAAGCGGTCCGTCAGAACGGTAGGGCGGGTTCGCCGCCGAGCGGCGTAACCCGCCGCAAGGGGTGGCGAGCCGTGTTCACAAATTGTTATGCGTAATGCTTTCCGGTATACGCTCATGGTGAAGCTCTCAATTGGACCAAGGCTATTCGTGATATGGCCCATCATTTGCGTCATGGCTGGATTTCTACTCAGCAGCCTATTTCACCTCAGCTACTAGTGGGGTGCTGCGCTTGCGGCAGGGGGCATGTTCCTAAATGTTTTGTGCTGAATGGGAAGATCGTCGACGCGGTTGCATCTTGAACCCCGATGCAGAGAAGTCAAAGGATCGTGGTCCTTCGGGCTCCTAAAGAGTAACTGCCCTGGATTCATTTTCTGACTCGATGAAATGCCTGTCGCCGATACGCTAGCCGTAAGGCCCGTCCGCAACGGCCGCGGCATCGTCGCGCTGAATGTGTTTCGGCGTGGCGCGATGATTTGCGAGATCAAGGGAAAGGTCGTCACGGCCGACGAGGTCTGGCGTTATTGGAAGATCGACCCCAGGCTCGGCGAAAACTGTTTTCGCTACGACTCGGACTGTTATGTCGATCCGGACGGAGAGATCGGAGCGTTCGCGAACCATTCGTGCAATCCGAACGCCGGCATCGTCAAACGGGGCGGCCGGCTGCTGCTCAAGGCGATCGCGGCCATCGCGCCCGGCGACGAGGTGACGCACGACTATTCCACACTGCTGGGCGCCGATGATGTATGGAAAATGCGCTGCAACTGCGGCGAGCCGAATTGTCGCCGGGTGGTCAGGAACATCAGCAAACTGCCCGCTACGACGATGCGGCACTATCGACGGTTGGGGATCGTACCGGATTTCATTCTGAAGACGCTGTAGCGGGTAGGGCGCAATAACCAACGGGCATTGCGCCGAATGGTTTACGACCGGTGCAATGCGCTTCGCTTATTGCACGCTACGCACCGACCTTTCTTTCTTGAAGCCAGCGCAGCGCGCCCAGGCCCGCGGCGCGGCCGGTAGCCAGGCAGGCGGTCAGCAGGTAGCCGCCGGTCGGCGCTTCCCAGTCGAGCATTTCGCCCGCGCAAAACGTGCCGGGCAGCGCCCGGAGCATGAGTTGGGCATCGAGTGCTCCGAACGTCACACCCCCGGCGCTGCTGATCGCTTCCGCGACCGGGCGCGCTGCGTTGAGCTTCAACGGCACGGATTTGATCGCTTCCGCGAGCCGGTCGGGACTGGTGTACGCGTCGGGCGCGGCAAACTCGCGCAGCAACCCCACCTTGACGCCTTTGAGCCCGGTGCGGCTCTGGATGTGTCCGGACAGCGATCGCCGGCCACGCGGATGCGAGAGTTCGGCAACCAGGCGCGGCAGCGTGCGATCGGGCGTGAGATCGAGTCGCAATATCGCCATGCCCGACACCGCGATTTCATCGCGCAGCGCCGACGACAACGCGTAGATCAATCCGCCCTCGATGCCGGTTTCGGTTACGAGGCACTCGCCCGGCGCCTGCAGCGTTCGGCCCGCGGAATCGGTGAACGTCGCCCGCACCGATTTCACCGGCATGCCGGCGAATCGCCGGCGAAAGTGTTCGCTCCACGCGATGTCGAAACCGCAGTTCGCCGGCGCAAGCGGCGCGATCGCGACGCCGCGTGCGGCGAGCAACGCGACCCAGGCGCCGTCCGACCCGAGCTGCGGCCAACTGCCGCCGCCCAGCGCGAGCACCGTCGCGTCCGCGCTCGCGGTGTGCTCGCCCTGCGGCGTGGCGAAGCGCAGCAGACCGTCGTCGGTCCAGCCGCTCCATCGGTGCCGCATGTGAAAGTCCGCACCTGCGGCCCGCAGCCGGTGCAGCCATGCGCGCAGCATCGGCGCGGCCTTCATGCCCGCCGGAAACACCCTGCCGGAACTGCCGACGAAGGTTTCAATGCCGAGCGCATGCGCCCAGTCGCGCAGAGCCGCGGGCGGAAACGCGTCGATGAACGGGGCGATTGCCTGCTGCCCGGTTCCGTAGCGGACCCGAAATGTCGCGAGCGATTCAGAATGCGTGAGATTGAGGCCCCCCTTGCCGGCGAGCAGGAACTTGCGTCCCGTCGATGGCATTGCGTCGTAGACATCCACCCGGATGCCGCCGCGCGGCGCGCCCGCGAGTATCGCCTCTGCGGCCATGAGGCCGGCGGGGCCGCCACCGACGATCGCCACCGAACGCTCAACCACGATCGGCGATCGACAATGCCACGGCTTCCGCGAGCTCGATGCCGTCGATCGCGGCAGACAGGATGCCGCCCGCGTAACCCGCGCCTTCACCGCCGGGATAGAGTCCGCGCGTGTTGAGACTCTGATAGTTCGTGCCGCGCGCGACGCGGATCGGCGAGGACGTGCGCGTCTCGACGCCGGTCAGTACCGCCTCGTCCATTGCGAAGCCCTTGATTTGTTTCTCGAATGCCGGAAGCGCTTCGCGTATCGCCGCAATCACGTATTGCGGCAGGCAGTCCGACAAGTCCGTTGCGCGCACGCCCGGCGTGTACGACGGCACCACGGCACCGAGCGCCGTCGACGGCCGTCCGCCGAGGAAATCCGCGACCCGCTGCGCGGGAGCGACGTAACCGCCGCCGCCGGATTCGTAGGCGCGCGATTCCCAGTGGCGCTGAAACGCGATGCCGGCGAGCGCGTCCCCCGGGTAGTCCGCCGGCGTGATACCCACGACGATGCCGCTGTTGGCGTTGCGCTCGTTGCGGGAGTACTGGCTCATGCCGTTGGTGACGACGCGGCCTGGCTCGGAAGTCGCGGCGACCACGGTGCCGCCCGGGCACATGCAGAAGCTGTATACGGAGCGGCCGTTCGTGCAGTGGTGCACGAGCCGGTAATCCGCCGCGCCGAGTTGCGGATGCCCGGCGTTCCCGCCGTAGCGCGCGCGGTCGATCATCGATTGCGGGTGTTCGATCCGCAGTCCGATGGAAAACGGCTTGGGCTCGATGTGCACGCCGCGATCGTGCAGGACCTGAAACGTGTCGCGCGCGCTGTGGCCGACGGCGAGCACCACGTGGTCGGCATCGACGTGCTTCCCGTCGGCCAGCACGAGGCCGCGCAGGCGCCGGCTGCCGCGAGATTCGTCGATGTCGAAATCCGCGACCCGAGACTGAAAGCGGACTTCGCCGCCGAGCGAGCAGATCGTCTCGCGCATGCGTTCGACCATGCCGACCAGCCGGAAGGTGCCGATATGCGGCTTGCTGACGTACAGAATTTCTTCCGGCGCACCGGCCGCGACAAACTCCGTCAACACCTTGCGCCCGAGATGACGCGGGTCCTTGACCTGGCTGTAGAGCTTTCCGTCGGAAAACGTGCCGGCGCCGCCTTCGCCGAACTGCACGTTGGATTCCGGGTCCAGTGCGGACCCGCGCCACAGGCCCCAGGTGTCCCGCGTGCGCTCGCGTACCGCCTTGCCGCGCTCGAGAATCAGCGGCCGCAATCCCATCTGCGCGAGCAGGAGTCCCGCGAAGAGTCCGCACGGCCCGAACCCGACGACGACCGGGCGACCCGCGCCGCGCGCGTGCGCGGCGGTGACGAATCGGTACTGTGTATCCGGCGCCGGACCGACGTGCCTCCTTCCCTTCAGCCGATCGAGCAGTGCCGCTTCGCTTTTCACCTCCACGTCGAGCGTGTAGATGAACGCGATCGCGGAGCGCTTGCGTGCATCCACGCCGCGGCGAAACACGTGCACGGCGACAAGTTCGTCCCGCGCGATGCCGAGTCGCGCGAGCACGGCGTCCGACAGATCGCGGTCGGCGTGATCGAGCGGCAGTTTGACTTCAGTGAGGCGCAGCATATCGCGAGGCTTGGAGACCGCGCGATGGTAGCGCAAATCCTGCGCGAAACGCCGCGCCGTTTGACCGCATCGGCGCCCGGGCGTAGCATCGGGACAGGCATTCAAAACAGGCAACCGGGGGCGATCATGTCGGAACGCACGATACGCGCCATCATCGAGGGGCAGGAGTTGGTCACGGCATCGGCGGGCTCGACCGTGACGGCGGTCGCGCAGCTCATGAAGCAGCGCAACGTCGGCGCGGTCATGGTGGTCAATGGCGAGAAACTCGTCGGTGTGTTCACCGAGCGCGACGCGCTGTTCCGGGTCGTGGCCGCGGGGCGCGACGGCAGCACACCGCTCGGTGAAGTGATGACGCGGAATCCGCAGTCGATTCACCCCGATCGTCCGTTCACGCAGGCGCTGCAGATGATGCACGAGGGCAGCTACCGTCACGTGCCGGTGGTCGAGGACGGCAGACCCGTCGGCATGGTTTCCGCGCGCGATGCGCTCGGGCCCGAGCTCGAGGCGTTCGTCTACGAAATGCTCCGCCAGGAGCAGGTGAACGACGTTCTCGCGTAACCGGAGTACAGTCTTGCGAATGACCCCCATCGTGCTGGCGGCCGGCGCGTGCGCGCTCGGCGTGTACTCCATGGCGCACGCCGCGCAGGTTGCCGATCCGGCGGCGCAGTTTCCGGCGCGTCCCGTTCGAGTCGTGGTCGGATTCACGCCGGGCGGCCAGCCGGACATCGTCGCGCGGCTCATCAGTCCGAAACTCGCCGAGTTCTGGCAGCAGCAGGTCGTCGTGGACAACCGCCCGGGCGCGGGCGGCATCATCGGCACCAAGATCGTCGCCGACGCCACGCCGGACGGGCATACGCTGCTCATCGTGTCCGGGTCCCACGCGAATTCCCCGGCGATACACGCGAAGCTTCCGTACGACACGCTGCGGGACTTCGCGGGCGTGACAATGACGGTGTCCTCCACGTACGTGCTTGCCGTGTCGCCCGCCGCGCCGCTGAAGTCTCCGCAGGATCTGATGGCGATGGCGAAAGCGAAGCCCGGCCAGTTCAATTTCGCGTCCGCGGGTGTGGGCAGCGGCACGCACTTCGCGGCGGAACTGTTCAAGCTGCGCGCGGGCGTCGACGTGGTGCACGTGCCGTACAAGGGCATACCCGAGGCCATGACCGACACCATGACGGGCCGCGTGCAATTCATGATGACGCCGCTGGCCTCGTCGCTCACGCTCGTGCGCGAGGGGCGCCTGCGCGCGCTGGCGGTGACCGCGGCGAAACGCGTTGCCGTGCATCCCGACGTTCCCACGCTCGCGGAATCCGGCCTGCCGGGATTCCAGTGGGATGCGTGGGGCGGGCTCATCGCGCCGGTCAAGACGCCGCGCGCGATCATCGACAAGCTGAATCGCGACGTCACCCGCGCGCTACGGCTGTCCGACGTGCAAAGCCGCATTGCCGCGCTCGGCATGGAGACGATCCCCGGCTCGCCGGCGGCGTTCGACAAGCGCATCGCCGACGAGGTCGCGCTTGTTGTCCAGATTGCCCGCAAAGCGGGCATCCAGCCGCAGTAGTTCCGCGCTGGCGCATCCCGCTGCCTGCGGCATCGCGCTCGATTCGGATTGGGCGCGTGCCGCTGCACGCGTCGCCGGAATCGGCCTATCATGTGAATTTGACACCCCGGGAGCCCGCATGATCACCACCCGCACCGCCCGTACGCTGACGCGATACACCGCGTGGGCCGACAAACTCATGTTCGACGCCGTCGCGAAATTGCCGGAAGGCGAGGCCGTGAAACCGCGCCAGTCGCTGTTCAAGAACATCGTGCATACGCTGAACCACAATTACGTGATCGACCGCATCTGGCAGGGGCATCTCGAGGGCCGAGATCACGGCTACACCGCGCGCAACACGCCGGATTTTCCGCCGCTCGCAGACCTGTGGCGCGCGCAGAGCGCCGTGCATGAGTGGTACATCGCCTGGAGCGATGCGCTGACCGACGCGCAGCTCGACGAGACCGTGGACTTCACGCTCATCGGCGGCAACCGCGGCGCGATGACCCGCGGCGAGATACTCCTGCACGTGGTGACGCATCACAACTACCATCGCGGGTTCGCGGCCGACCTGTTTTTCCAGATTCCGACACGGCCGCCGGTCATGGACCTCACGGTGTTTCTGATGGAAGCGCGCCCGGCGCTGAACTGAAACGGCGGGTCGCGGAGCGACGGTAACATATTGATAATATTAATTATTTTTACTTGAGGGGAAAGCGGGTATGACAGGCACGTCACGTTACGGTTCGATGCGCGATGCCGCGGGCCGGCTCTCACGGCGGCGTTTCGTCAGCGGCGTGTCGGCATTGGGCGCTGCGCTGCTCGTGCCGGCGTGCGCGACCGGCCCGTCGGCGGTGGATTTGCGCGAACGCAACAAAGCCGCGGTGCTGCGCTGGAAAAAAGCGCAGGGCACGCCCGACTACGACGCGGTCGCGCGCGAAGTGCTGTCGCCGGATTACCGGCGCACCCGCGCGGGGCTTCTGAACCTGGGCGCGAACGCGGAGGGACAGGGCTTCCCGTCCGCGGGTCCGTTTCTGCGCGGCGCGATTCCCGATCGCGTCGACGTGATGGAGGAAGTCATCGCGGAAGGTGACACGGTGGGATTGCTGTGGCGGCTCACCGGAACGCACAAGGGCAATCTTTACGGCATCGCGCCGACGGGCCGACGGATCGACGTATACGAAGCGGGTGTATTCAAGCTGCGCGGCGGCCGGATCACCGAAGGCTGGTTCATGGTCGACGAACTGGGATTGTTGAAGCAGCTCGGCGCCACGCTCCCCGCGCGCAAGGACGGACGACGCATCGCGCCGCCGATCACCAATGCGGGCGAAGAGGGCGAAGTCTGGTACCAGCGGCTTGCGGCGCGTGCACCCGCGAGCCCGGAAGATCGGCACAAGCTGATCGTTGCGCGCTCGAAATCAGCGAAACCGGACAACGCCGCCGATCGCGGCGAGGGATACAAGCAGCGCCGGCAGGGCCTGCAGCACCTGCGCGACTACGGTATTGCGAAAGGCACTCAGAAATTCACGCCGACGTTCGCGATTCCGGATCGCAAAGACCACGTGCTCGGCTTCATCGCCGAGGGCGAGAAAGTCTGGATGCATTTCAACCTGCGCGGAACGCAGACCCGCAGTTTCTACGGCCTCGGCCCCACGGGCAGGCGCGTCGAAATGCCCGAAATCGGAATCATGCGTTTTTCCGGCGGGAAATGGGTCGAGGGCTGGTACTTCGGAGACGAGCTCGGTATCCTGTTGCAGCTCGACGCACCGCACATGATCCGAGGGTAGATTCTTTCCGGTTCGAGCGGGCGCCGCGCGTCCGGGCTCAGTACGGCGTCATGCCCGTCTTGCGTATGACTTCGGCCCATTTCTCCAGATCGCTGCGGATGACCGCCGCGGCCTGCTCGGGCGTGTTGCCGACGATTTCCGCGCCTTCGTTCTCGAGGCGCGTCTTGACGTCGGGAGACTGCAGCGCCGCAAGCAGCTCGCGGTGCAGGCGCGCGACGATGTCTTTCGACACGGCGGCCGGCACCATGATCATGTGTCCGCCGACCTCCTCGAAACCGGGCACGCCGGACTCGGTGATGGTCGGGATGTCCGGCAGGCGCGTCGCGCGCTTCGGGCCGCTCACGGCGATCGAGCGCAGCCGTCCGGATTGCGCGATCGGCATCGCGGCGATCATGTTGAACATGCCCACCTGCACCTGTCCCGCGATCATGTCGTTCAGCGCCGGACCGGTGCCCTTGTACGGAATGTGCGTGAGCGGCATGTTGGCGCGCAGCTTCAGCAGTTCCATCGCCATCTGCGGGCCCGTGCCCGCGCCGCCGGAGCCGTAATTGAGGTCCT
>CAZMBS010000094.1:0-11782 GCA_964564295.1 uncultured Streptomycetaceae bacterium | reverse complement strand
ATCTTCAGCGTGAGATCGATTCCTTCCTCCCGGAATATCCCGCGGTCGATCCCCAAACGCAGTTGCAGCCCCGCGGTATCGGTCGGGATGCCGTAAGTGACCGGAACCAATTTCCCGCTTGCAATCATGCGCGTCTAGTCCGCCTTGATGCCGAGCTTGCGGATGATGGCGCCGTAACGATTGTAATCGGCCTTGATCGCGGCGCGCAGTTGCTCGGGCGTGCTGCCGTTCGCCTCCACGCCCATGCCCGCAAGCCGCTCCCGCAAATCCGGAAGCTGCAGCACCTTCGTGATATCCCCCTGGATTTTCGCGACGACGTCGCGCGGGAGACCCGCCGGACCCACGATCGAGTACCACGAAACGGCCTCGAATCCGCGCAGTCCCGCCGCGTCCGAAATCGTCGGCACCTCCGGCAGTTGCGGCACGCGCTTCACGCTCGCGACACCCAGCGGCCGCAGTTTGCCGGCCTGGATGTGCGGCATCACCGAGTGCACTTGCGCGAATATCATCGCAACGTGCCCGCCGAGGAGATCCGTCACCGATGCGCCGACCCCTTTGTACGCGATGTGCGTCATGTTGGTACCCGTCATGGCCTTGAACATTTCTCCGGCCATGTGCGCCTGCGTGCCGACGCCGCCGGAACCGTAGCTCAATTCGCCGGGGCGGGACTTCATCAACGTAACCAGATCCTTCACGGACCGCGAGGGAATGGACGGATGCACGACCAGCACGTTTTGCACGGCGCCCACGAGCGTGATCGGCGTGAGGTCCTTCAGCACGTCGAACGACAGTCTGGAATACAGGTGCGGATTCATCGCGAGATTGCCCACCGGCGCCGACGTAAGCGTGTAGCCGTCGGGTGCCGCCCGTGCGCCGAGCTCCATGCCGATGTTGCCGGCCGCGCCGACGCGATTTTCCACGATGACCGACTGTCCCCACATGGCCGACAGCGGCGTCGCGATCAGCCGCGGCAGCGCGTCCGCCGCACCGCCCGGGCCGAACGGCACGATGATGCGGACCAGCTTGTTCGGGTAAGCGGACTGCGCGCCGGCATCGACCGGAATTGCACCGAGCGTGCTTGCGGCAACTACCGCCGCGACGAAACTTTTCACATGAAGGTTCATCTGGATCTCTCCGTTTCGGAATGTCTGCGACAGCCGCCGGGCGCGCCGGAACTGCAATCCGGGCATGTTATTATGATTGACATGAAAGGCACAATGGCGCCGGGGAAACACGGACCATGAGCGCGCTGCTGATGGAACCCGAAATCGCCGACGAGAAGGTCCGGCAGCGGGCCGTCGACCGCCTGCGCGAACTGCGCGTCACGCTCCCGACGCTCTCCGAACTGGCCGACCCGGACCGCATCGCGCAGTCGCAGCAGGTCGTGCTGTCCGGCGTCGATCCCGACGAGCCGCTTGCCGCGAATCTGTGGCGCGTGCACTGGTTCAACAACCGGTCGCGCACCGGCCGCGCCGCGGTGCCGGAGCACGTCGTTCTTCCCGAATCGCTGACCGGCGTCCGCGCCCAAATCGTGGTGGCGCTCGGCGACCGCTTTCCGATGATCGGCGCGCACAAGGTTCTCGCGGCGTACGGCTGCCTCGTGCCGCGACTCGTCACCGGACGCTTCGACCCGACGTCCGACAAGGCAATCTGGCCCTCCACCGGAAATTATTGCCGCGGCGGCGTCGCGATCTCGCGCACGCTCGGCTGCCGGGGCGTGGCCGTGCTGCCGGCAGGCATGAGTCGCGAGCGCTTCGCGTGGCTCGAGCGCTGGGTGGCCGACCCGTCGGACATCATCCGCACGCCGGGCACCGAAAGCAACGTAAAGGAAATCTACGACCAGTGCGCGGTGCTCGCGCGCGACCCGCAGAACGTGATCGCCAACCAGTTCTCCGAGTTCGGCAACTACCTCGTGCACTATGCGTGCACGGGCCGCGCGCTCGATCGCATTTTCGAGGATCTGCGCAGCCGCGATGCCGGACTCCGGCTTGCGGCGTTTGTTTCCGCCACCGGTTCGGCCGGCACCATCGCCGCCGGAGACTATCTGAAGGCAAGGCACGGGACCCGGATCGCAGCAGTCGAAGCCGTCGAATGCCCGACGATGCTGTACAACGGCTACGGCGAGCACAACATCCAGGGTATCGGCGACAAGCATATTCCGCTCATCCACAACGTCATGAACACGGACGTCGTCGTGGGCGTATCGGATCGCAGCTCGGACGCGCTGCACCTGCTGTTCAACGACCGGACGGGACGGGCCTACCTCGAGCGCCGGCACGGAATCGCGCCGCCGGTCGCGGAGCATTTTTCGAGCATCGGCCTTTCCGGCATCGCCAACATCGTCGCCGCCATCAAGCTCGCGAAGCGCCTCGAACTCGGCCCCTCCGATGTCGTCGCCACGATCGCGACCGACGGCGCCGCGCTGTACGACAGCGAGCGGGCCGCATTCCGCGCGCGCGCGTACCCCGGCGGGTTCGACGAAGTGCATGCCGGCGAAATTTTCGGCCAGCACCTGCGCGGCATCGCCGACGATCACGTGATCGACATGACGCATGTGGACCGGCGCCGGGTCTTCAATCTGGGCTATTACACCTGGGTCGAACAGCAAGGCGTATCGGTCGCGGATTTCGACCGCCGCAGGGACCCTGCGTTCTGGACCGGAATCCAGTCGTCGATCGCGGCTTGGGACAAACTCATCAACGAATTCAACGCGGACACGGGAGCGAAACACGCCGCCTAGCGCGGCGCGCCGGACCGTACCGTTCACCCCATGGCAGAACACGATTACCTCGAGCTGCGGCAAAGCCTCGCGAACCGGGATCGCAGCCTGCGCGAGAAGGTCATGTCGCTCGAAGACGCCGCCGGACTGGTGCGGGACGGCGAAACCGTCGGCATCGGCGGCAGCACGCTGTCGCGCACGCCGATGGCCATGATCTGGGCGCTGATTCGCGCGCGCCGCAAGGGGCTCGTCTGCGCGCGCGGCATCATGTCCAGCGAGGGCGACTGGCTGCTCGCCTCGGGCGCGAGCAACCACGTGATGACCAGCTGGTTCAGCCAGGGCATCGTGTGGGGCATATCCCGCGTCATGCGCCATCATGTCGAAGGCGGCACGGCCCGGTTCGACGAGTGGAGCCACCTCGCGATGGGACTGCGATTCCGTGCCGGCGCCATGGGCGTGCCGTTTTTGCCGATGCGCTCGATGCTCGGATCGGACGTCGCGCGGCTGCGCCCCGAAGCGCGCGAAATCGACTGTCCGTTCACGGGAGACCGGCTGCTGCTCGTTCCGGCGCTCAATCCCGATGTCGCGCTGATTCACGTGCAGCGCTGCGATGCCTACGGCAACGCGCAGATCGACGGCCTGCAATTCCTCGACATCGATCTCGCGATGGCGGCAAAACGCGTCATCCTGACCACCGAACGCATCGTGTCGAACGACCAGATCCGGCGCGCGCCGGACCATACGAAGATTCCCTTCTTCGCGGTGGAAGCGGTGGTCGAGGTGCCGTTCGGCTGCGTGCCGCACGAATGCAGCGCCTGTTACGAACCGCTGTTCCGGCACATGGATCACTATACGGGCATCGTCAACCGGGATCCCGTCGGCGGCATGGCCGGGTATCTCGACCGCCACGTCCATGGACCGAAGTCCTGGACCGAGTATCTCGAACTCGTCGGTCTCGGACAGTTGCTCGATGCCGCGCACGGCGGCCGGAGCGTATCGAATGCCTGACGCGCGCGGCTACACCGCAGGCGAGTTGCTCGCGGTCATGAGTTCCAGGCTGCTGACGGACGGGCAGATCGTGTTCGCGGGCGTCGGCATCCCCCTGCTCGCGGCAACGCTCGCGCAGGGGCTGCACTGCCCGGGGCTCACGATCCTGTTCGAAGGCGGCGTGATCGGCCCCATGATCGAGCCCGGGAAGCTTCCGCCGTCGACCAACGAGCAGCGCTGCACGATCCGCGCCAACATGGTGCTCTCGAGTACCGACGTTCTGCTGCTGCTGCAGCGCGGCTACGTCGACGTCGGTTTCATGGGCGGCGCGCAGATAGACCGCTACGGCAATCTCAATTCCTCTTTCATCGGAGACCCGGCACGACCGAAAACGCGCCTGCCCGGCACCGGTGGCGGCAACGACATCGCGAGCCTCGCGCAGATGATCGTGGCCATGAAACACGAGAAGCGCCGCTTCGTGGACAAGGTCGACTTCGTCACCAGTCCGGGCTTCCTGCGCGGCGGAACGACGCGCAAGGACAGCGGCCTCGCGGCGGGCGGCATGTACCGCGTGGTCACCGACCTCGGCCTATTCGGGTTCGACCGGGAAACGCGCGGCATGCAGGTCGTCGCACTGCATGCCGGCGTGACGATGGAGCAGGTGCGCGACAACTCGGGCTTTGCGATCGCCGCGCCGGACACGGTTCCGGTCACGGCGCCGCCGACGGCCGCCGAGCTCGAAGTGCTGCGAAAACTCGATCCTGCGCGGCTGTACACCGCTTAGCGGCGGCAGGCGGCATCGTCGCGGCGGTCATTGCGATCATCCACAGAAACCTGTCCAGGGAGCACCGATGACGAGTCTGCACAACACGTACGGCATCGCCGTGCGCAACTTCACGGCTTTTCCGGAACTGCCCGATGCGCGGGCTCTCGTCGAGTACGGCGTGCGCATGGAGGAACTCGGCTTCGACTCGCTGTGGGTCTGGGACCATATCCTGCTCGGCGTGGAGCCCAACTTTCCGATCGCGGAGTCATTGACGCTGCTGACCGCGATCGCGGCACGCACCAGGAAAATCAAGCTCTCGACCGGCGTGCTGGTGTTGCCGCTGCGCAACCCCGTGGTGCTTGCCAAGCAGCTCGCCACGATGGACCAGCTGTCCGGCGGCCGCCTGCTGCTCGCGATGGCCGCGGGATGGTACAAGCGGGAGTTCGACGCGGTCGGCGTGCCGTTCGAACAGCGCGGCAAGATCATGGACGAGAACCTCGACATCCTGAAGCGTTTCTGGACCGAGGACATGGTGAAAGGCGAATGGCCGCATCACAAGATACCCGCGGGCGTCATGCACCCGAAGCCCACGCAGAAACCGCGCCCGCCGATCCTGATCGGCGGCTACGTCGACCGCGTGCTGAAGCGCGCCGGTGTGGCAGGCGACGGCTGGCTCACGTATTTCTACCGGCCCGAGAGTTTCGCCAAGTCGTGGGCCAAGGTTCGCGGATTCGCGAAGGAAGCCGGCAAGGATCCCGACACGCTGATGAACGGCGCGCAGCTGCCGATCATGATCGGCGAGTCGCGCGCCGCGGTCGAGAGCCGCATGATGGAATGGCTCGGCACCGAGTGGGATTACGCCGCGTGGAGCGAATCGACCAAGGACAGCGCCATCATGGGCACCGTCGACGAATGCGTCGCGCAGCTGAAGGAGCACATCGCGGTCGGCACGCAGAAGCTCATATTCGTGCCGTACCGGTACGACATGCACCAGATCGAGATCATCGCCCGCGAAATCATCCCGCGGCTCAAGGCCTTTCAGGCTTCCGGCGCCTGAGCGACCGGTCGGTCGTTCCGCCCCGGTCGACGGGCGAGCCAACCTAATCCAGCCGCACGTTCGCGGCAGCGGCGACTTTCCGCCACTTGTCGATTTCGCGCTTGACGAACGCCGCGGTCTGCGGCGGCGTCAGCACGAGCGGCTCCATCGCCAGGCCGGCGAGACGTTCGACGTAATCAGGCTTCGCGAGCACCCTGTCGTGCGCGGCGGAAATCCGCGTGCGCACCGCGGCGCTCGTCGCGGCCGGCACGGCGATGCCCCACCACGTGCTGGAGACGATGCCCGGATGGCCGGCCTCGGCGAACGTCGGCACGTCCGGCAGCGGCGCAAGCCGCTTCGTGTGTGCGGCGCCGAGCGCGCGCAGCTTGCCGCTCTTGACGTGCGTCAGCACGGCGGACAGATCGTTGACGACCATGTCGACCTCGCCGGCCAGCAGCCCGATGGTCGCGGGTGCGCCGCCCTTGAACGGCACGTGCAGGATGTCTATGCCCGCATGGAATTTGAAGAGCTCGCCGCCCATGTGCACGATGGTGCCGGGGCCTGCGGACGCGAATTTGAGTTTCCCCGGTTGCGATTTCGCGAGCGCGACAAGGTCCTTCACGTTGCGCGCGGCTATCCCCTCGCGCACCGCCAGCACGTGCGGCGCGTTGGCCACGAGTCCGATCAGCGCGAAATCGCGAAATACGTCGTACGGCAGTTTTTTCATCAGCACGAGGTTCACCGCGAAGGTGCTGGTCGAGCCGAACAGCAGCGTATGGCCGTCCGGGTTTGCCTTGGCTGCCATTTCGGTGCCGATGATGCCGGACGCGCCCGCGCGGTTGTCGGTCACGACCTGTTTGCCCCACAGTTCCGTCAGGTGCTGCGCAAACACGCGCCCGACGAAATCCGCCGGACCGCCGGCCGGAAACGGGATCAGCATGCGCACGGGGCGCGCCGGATATTCCTCGGCCGCTTGCGCCGTCGCGACGACCGCGCACGATGCCAGCACCGACACGATCGATACTCCCGACTTCCAGATGGCCGTTCGCATGCCGCATACCCCTTGTTGTTTGATTGCCGCGGCAACAGCTTACCAAACCCGGCTCGCCCGTCCGGTCAACCGGCGGTTTCCTCTCGCGACACCTGATGTAAAATATCCTTTAAAACAACGATTTATGAATTTCCCTTTCCGTTACCACGCATGCCTGACATGAACGCCGCGGGCACAGACGCCGCACCATCGCGCCGCCTGGGATTGCTGTACGACGTCGCAGTGGTCGCGACCGCCGGCCTGCTGCTCGGATTTCTCTATCTGGGCGTCAATGTCGCGCTGTATGCATCGGCCGCCGCTGGCGCGATCGCCGCCTATCTGCTCGGGTACTTGAGCCTGCAGCGGCGCTGGACCGGGCTCGGCCGCGGCACGATACGCTACGGCAAACTCTGGTTCTGGATGACGGTTTTCTCGGGGCTTTCGCTGATCAGCGGCAAGATCGCGCCGATGCTGTTTTTCGGCGGCATGGGTACGGGTCTGACGCTGCTGTTCTGGATCGGCGGATGGACCGGCACGCGCGTGAGGGCCGAATGACCGTGAACCTCGTCATCCAGGGCGCGGAAATCGCGACGCCGGATCTCAAGAGTCTGGCGAAGTGCGCCGGCGCGACGGCGATCGAGCGCCTGTCGGACACCGCCTTCCGGCTCCGCGACGCGCGCCCCGCCGACGGCATTGCCGCGCTGTGCGAACGCGCGGGCCTCGAGTTTGCGTTCGTGCCCCCGCAACGGCGGCTCGCCGACTTCCGCCTGCTCGTGATGGACATGGATTCGACGCTGATCACGATCGAAACGATCGACGAACTCGCGGACCTCGTGGGACTCAAGGCCGAAGTCGCCGCGATCACCGCGCAGGCGATGCGCGGCGAAATCGAATACAACGAGAGCCTGCGCCGGCGCGTAGCGGTGCTCGCGGGACTCGACGAAAGCGCGCTCGGGCGCGTGTACGACGAACGTCTGCGGCTCTCGCCGGGAGCGGAGCCGCTGCTTTCCGCCGCGAAATCCGCCGGACTGAAAACGTTGCTGGTCTCCGGCGGGTTCACGCACGTCACGGACCGGCTGAAGCCGCGACTGGGGCTCGATTACACGCGGTCGAACACGCTCGAAGTCGCGGGCGGGAAGTTGACCGGCGGCATCATCGGGGAAATCGTCAACGCCGACGTGAAACGCGACACGCTGATCGCCGTGCGCGATGCGCTCGGCATCACGGGCGAACAGATCATCGGCATCGGCGACGGCGCGAACGATCTCAAATTCCTTGCCGCATGCGGCGTCAGCATCGCCTATCACGCGAAACCCGTCGTGCGCGGGCAGACGACCCACGCCATCAATTACCTCGGTCTCGACGCCGCGCTGGCGTTTTTCAATGCCTGAGACGCGGCACGGGCGCGCTACGGCGCGAACCGGTAGAAGTCCCGGTTCAGATACGCGACAAGATCGTCGATTTCCTGCTTCGAGAACTTGGGGTTCATGCGGTCGTTCCAGCGCTCGGTTTCCTTCCTGAGCGCGGCGAGCGTCTTGACCTTCGCGCGCGGCGCCGCGTAAAGCTCGGTGCCGTGGCAGCCGAGGCAATCGTCGTGCAGCTTCGCGCCGCGCACCGGATCGCCGGCCGCGCCGGCCGCCCCCCCGAGCGCGAGGGCCGCCCCGGTCACGGCAACCATCGTCCACGTTTTCATGGTTTTGCGCTGCGACCGGCGGATGGGTCGCGCAACTCCAGCCCGCGCACCCGCGCGCGCTCCCGCATCGCGTTGACGTGTTCTTCACGCAACCGCTGGCGCTCTTCTTCCGATTTCGCGCCGCGCAGCCGCAAGCGATAGCGCTCGCGCTCCTGCCCGGTCATCAGTTCGGAGCCGGGAATGATTTCGCGCTTGACGGTCCGCCGCGGCTCCGCCCCGTCCGCGGCACGCGCGTGCGGCGCGCCAACCGCGAAAGCGACTGTGATGACCATTGCATGGAACAACCCGATCATGCCACTGCACCCATCAAGCCGGCACGTGCCGGCAAAGGCATGCTACCCGACTGTTCGGGGTCTCAATTGATCCATGTCAACAGTGCGGCGCGACGCATCTACTGCCCCTTCGCGGCTCGCTCCCGCGCGAGGGCGGCTTGGAACAGCTTCTCGTAGAACTGGATTTTGGCGCCGAATCCGTTCGGGTCGACGAAGCGGTTCGGATCGTACGGGTCGCCGGGTTTGTACTTCTGGTGCATGTTGAACTGTGCGGCGTGCGACGCGACCCAGATGTCGGGCTGCATCTGTTTCTGGCGGGCGAGCGTGCTCGCGTAGGCTTCCATGATGCCCGGAAACGCCGGCATGCTGCTCACCGTGACGCCCGGATTGATGCTGCCCATGTTGATGATGATCACGTTGTAGTCGCGGCTGGCCTCGCGTACCGTGAACGAGAAAGTCGATGCCCCCTTGGTATGGCCCGGATGATGGAACACCGTGAGTTCCATGCCGCCCAGCCGGATCTTGTCACCTTCGCGCAGGCGCCGGTCGACCTTGACCGGTTCGTACGTGGTGCCGCGCCCCTGCGGAAAACGGTAGTCCTCGCTGCCGCCGCTTTCGACGAGCCCGGCGTCGCCCTCGTGAATCAGCAGCGGCGCGCCGGTCATGCGCTTGATATCCGCAAAGGCGCCGACGTGATCCCAGTGTCCATGCGTCGCCGTCAGAATCTTGATGTCCTCGAACTTGAAACCGAGTTTTTCGACGTTGGCCTTGATCACCGGCGCGGAGTCGTTCACCCCCGTGTTGACGAGCAGATGGCCCTGCGGCGTCGTGATCAGGTACACGGCGAGATCGTAGGTGCCCACATAGTACAGATTACCGACGATACGGAACGGCTCGAACGGACGCACGTAGTGCTCCTGCGGCTTCAACGTCACGGTCACGGCGGCCGGCGCCAGCGTCGGCACGGCCGCTGCGAGCGACAAGACGGCGGCAATCAGAACAGACTGGAAACGCATCGGAAATCTCCTCGGACAGGGTTCAATGTACGGGCACCCTGACATTTTCGCCCATAAACTCGTACGGACGCCACTGCCCGCCCGCGCGGCACAGCCCGTAGCGGAACGGCCATACCGCGCGACCGGGCGTGAGAAACCGCAGGTCCTCGAACCAGACGCAGTCGGCGGAATCGCCGCGGTCGATCCGCATGAGCACGGGGTAACGCGCAAACCAGCGGAAAAACGCGAGCGCCGGCTCGTCGAATGCCGCCTTCGCGAACGCGGTTTCTTCCGGCGCGTTCCCGAACCGCCCGCGCGTGATCCAGCGCGCGTCGTCCAGCGGACGGTAGGCGCTGTCGAGGCGCCCGAGAAACCCCGTGCCCGCTCCGGGTTCCGGCGGCGCGCGCTCGCGCACGAGGTTCACGTGCGCGTAGCGATATGCCGCGTCGTCTTCGACGATGACCATCCAGTTGAACGGCGAAACCGGCCGTGGCAATGCCGTGACGCGGGGCTTTGCGACGCCCGCAAGGGTCGCGTGGCGCTCCCCGAATGCGATCGCGCGCTGCTGCAGCACGACCTGGAATCCGACGTAGCCCGACAGCACGGCGAGCCCCAGCACGGCCGGCAACCGGCTGCCGCGCACGAGCATCGAAGCCACGAGTCCCGCGACGATGATGCCGGTAAACCACAGATCGATGATGAACGTCGCGGAGAGCGCATGGCGCGCGTCCGACAGCGGCGCGAAAATCATCGTGCCGAAAGACGTGATCCAGTCGCCCGCGATATGGATCCCGATGCCCCAGGCAATGACTCCCGCGTAGGCGCGCCACGGGCGATCCCGGCGCCAGGCGATGGAACACAGCCACGCGAGCAGCACCGTCCACAGCGGCAGCAGCAGCACCGAATGCGTGACGCCACGGTGGTGGTACAGATACGCCAGCGGCGAAACCAGGGATGTGACCACATCCAGGTCCGGGAACGTCGCCGCGAGAAAGCCGATGCCCACGCGGCGCGCGAGCGGCAGCGCGTGTGCCGCATCACGCGGCGCCGTCGCCCGCGCAATCAGCGCGCCGGAAAGCGCATGGGTCAGCGTATCCATGGCGCGCGATGATACCGCAGGCCGGTCCTGCGGCCGCCGTCATCCGCTGAAACACCACGCGACACGAACGCGCGTCTGTGATACATTCTGAAAGATTGTATCGCAACCGAATCCCGCCATGCCCAAATCGTTGCGCCTGGGAACCGAACTCGAAAAAGCCCTCGACCGCTACTGCGCCGAGACTGGGGAAACGGCAAGCGCGGTCATCCGCCAGAGCGTGGTCGAATATGTCGTCAGGCGCCAGCGCGGGAAACGGGCGCCTTCCGCCTGGGATCTCGGCCGGGATTTATTCGGGGCGGACCGGTCGCCGGGCGGACGGGGAAACGTGTCCGGTCGCGTCAAGTCGCTTATCGGCGCAAAGCTTCGTGCGAAGCATCATCGTTGACACCGGACCGCTGGTCGCGCTCTTTCACGCGCGTGACGCACACCACGAAACCGCGACGGCAATTCTCGAGGCGAATCCGGCGATTCTCGTCAGCAGCTGGTCCGTACTCACCGAAGCCTGCCACTTTCTCGGCCGCGAGGGTCGGCGCGCCATGTTTACCCTCATCCGTCGCGGCGGATTGCACGTGGAGGACCTGTCGGTTGAAGACATTCCGGAAATCGACGCTCTCCTCGCCCGACACGCCAGGATGGACTTCGCCGATGCGACGCTCGTCCTGATCGCGGAAAAAGCCGGAATTACCGAGATTTTCACGATAGACCGGCGCGATTTCGAGGCGTATCGGTTGCGCTCGGGCCGCCGGTTCAAACTCCTGCTTGCCTAGCGCGCCGTGCGGCGCTACTTCAGCACGATGTCGAGCGACTTTCCGAGCTTGTAGTAAGTCTCGTATTGCTCGCGCACGAACTTCTCGGTGTCCTCGGGCGACAGGATGCGCGGAACCGAGCCGATTTTCTCGGTGGCACCGCTCCACTGCGTGTCTTTCGCGACTTTGGCGAGCGTATCGCCCCAGTACGACACGAGCTTGCGATCCATTTTCGGAGGCCCGTAGAGCGCGCTCCAGCCGATGATGCGTTCGAGCTGGGGATGGCCGACTTCCTTCGCGGTAGGCACGTCCGGAATTTCCCGGTACCGTTCCGGCGTCGTGACGACCAGCCCGCGCATCTGGCCGGACTTGATGAAACCCAGCACGGTGCCGATGTTCGAGCAGCCGAAATCGACGTGCCGGCCCATCACGGCCACCG
>CAZMBS010000093.1:0-11844 GCA_964564295.1 uncultured Streptomycetaceae bacterium | reverse complement strand
CTTTGCAAGCCGAGTTCGCTCACGCGTGACGAGTACACTTTCATCAAGGTCCACGCGGAACGCGGCTGTGAAATTCTCCGGCATATCCATTGCCTGCAGCATGTCATCCCCGGCATCCGGCATCATCACGAGCGCTTCGACGGCAAAGGCTATCCCCATGGCGTCGCAGGCAAGGCAATCCCGATTGCCGGACGCATCATCGCCGTGGCGGACACCTACGACGCCATGACCAGTTCCCGTGCATATCGCGCCGGTAGAACGCACGATGAGGCCGTCAAAGAGATCACCCGCGTGAGCGGTACCCAGCTCGACCCCGACACCGTGGCGGCGTTCCTGCGCGTATGTGAACGCAAACCGGAGTGGATCAATTCTTTCGGGACGCTGCTGGGTCGGGGCGATGGCTAACAGCATCGTCAACACCCGCGTGGGCGCGATGACGTACATCGCGCCAAGCGGCAGGCTGTGCACCGACGAGGAGATCGGTGAACTCCTGGCGGCCGTCACCACGTGCATGGATACCCATCAGGTGCGGCTGGTTATCGACCTCGCCACGGTGACGCTGGTCAACGGCCGGGCGATCGAGGTCATGCTCGACGCGCATACCCGGCTCAGCACGGTCGGGGGCGGCATCAAGATGCTGAAGCCCAACGCGCTCGTGCGCGACATCTTTTCCGCGACGGGTTTCAGCGAGTTTGTCGATACCGGAGATGCGAACCCGGTGGCCGCCGGCAGGCCGCCCCGGGCACCCGGGACCATCCGGCTTGGTGACATTCTTCTCGAGCAGGGCTCCGTAACCGCGGAGCGGCTTCGGGAAGCGATGCAGGTGCAGCAACAATCGGGCCGGCGCCTGGGCCAGATTCTGGTCGACAAGGGATTTGTCAGCGAAACCGATCTGCTCAAGGCGCTGAGCGAGCAGTTGCATGTTCCTCTCGTGGCGCTTCGCCCCGGTCTCTTCGATCCAGCCGCGATCGCGTTGCTCGAACCGGATATCGCACGCCGGCTTGACGTGCTGCCGATGTTCCGTGTGCGCAATGTGCTGACGCTCGCAAGTTGCGATCCCCAGTGCGTTCCGGCGCTGGATGAGGTTGCCAGCCGCACCGGATGCCGCGTTCGCCCGGTGCTCGCGCGGCGTGACGATATCCGGAAATTCATCGGCGAGGGGTACGACGCCACGCTCGCGCTGCCGGATTTCGTGAGCACCCAGGATGAGGATCTGCAGATACTCGACACGGGCATCTCCGACGACTACGAACGCATCGACGAGATGGCCGGGACCAGCCCGGTGATCAATCTGGTGAACGCCGTCATCCAGCGGGCGATCCGGGACGGGGCGAGCGACTTGCATGTGGAAAACTCGCGCGCCCGGGCGCGAATCCGTTTCCGGGTGGATGGCGTGCTGCACGAGGTCATGACTCCCAAGCAGGACCTGTATCCGGCGATCGTGTCGCGTCTCAAAGTCATGGCGAACCTGGACATTGCCGAACGCCGGTTGCCGCAGGACGGGCGTATCCAGGTTTCGACGCAGGGCCGTACGGTCGATCTGCGATTTTCGTCGCTGCCCGGCATCTTCGGCGAGAAAGTCGTGCTGCGCGTGCTCGACAAGAGCCAGTCGATACTCGACGTCGACAAGCTCGCCATGCTGGACGACACCCTGACGCGCTTCAAGGACCTGCTCGGGCGCTCGCACGGACTCATCCTGGTGACCGGCCCTACCGGCAGCGGCAAGACCACGACGCTCTACGCAGCCATCAACTACTTGAAGAGCATCGAGAAAAACATCGTGACGATCGAGGATCCGGTTGAATTTCAGCTCGATATCATCAATCAGAATCAGGTCAGCGAAGCGATTGGCCTGACATTTGCCAGGATGTTGAAGCACGTGCTGCGCCAGGACCCGGACATCATCATGGTCGGTGAAATCCGCGACCGCGAAACCGCGGAAATCGCCGTGCAGGCGGCCCTGACCGGTCACCTCGTGCTGTCGACGTTGCATACCAACGATGCCGTCGGTGCGATTTCGCGCATGCTCGACATGGGGGTGGAGCCTTACATGCTGGCGTCGGCGCTCGCCGGTGTGATGGCCCAGCGTCTCGTGCGAAAAATCTGCGACAACTGCAGGGCAACATATCTTGCGCCACCGGAACTGGTGGCGGCTTGCGGATTCGAGCCGGGCGCGACCTATCAACTGGCACGCGGACGCGGTTGCGCAAACTGCTACGACTCCGGCTACAAGGGGCGGATTGCCATTCATGAACTGATGGGCATCGATGCGGAACTGCAGAAGGACATCGTCGCGAGGACCAGCATCGACGACTTGCGCCGCGGCGCGGTGGGTAAAGGGTGGGTAAACCTGCGTGCGGACGGCATGCGTCGGGTCCTTGCCCGTCAGACCACGCCGGAAGAGATTTCGCGCGCGATTCATCTGCAATGAGGGCGAGTGATGGCGATCGAACTCGGCAGGGCGATGGCGGTACAGGCTCCGGGTCCGACGGCACGGAAAGAGTGGCGCATCGGCAAAGGGGTATCGGGCCCCGACCGCATCGTCTTCATCGAACGCCTGGCGATGCTGCTGGAAACCGGAATGCCGCTGCATCTTGCGCTGGATACCATCGCCCGCCAGACGCGCAATCCGTCTCTGGCGCAGGCGATCGAAGCGATCCGGGACGAAGTCGTTTCGGGCAAGCCGTTTGCGGGTGCGATCGCCCTGCAAGGATCGTTGTTTCCGGTGGAGTACGTGAGTCTCGTGGGCGCGGCGGAAAGCGGGGGCTTCCTGCCGGAAGTCCTCCGGCAGATCACGGAAATGGAGGACCGGCAGGAGCGGCTCACGCGGGCGCTCACCGGCGCCCTGACGTATCCGGCGTGTATCGCGCTGCTTTCCGTCGCGGTTGTCGTGTACGTGCTGGTGGGCGTGTTCCCCAAGTTCGCGGAATTGTTCGAAACCATACGGAATCAGCTGCCCGCACCCACACTGCTGCTGATGGCGATTTCCGACGCGTTGCGGCAGTACTGGTTCGCCATGCTGCTCGGGGTTGGCGCGGCGTTCGGTGCCGGCTGGCGTTGGCAGCGATCCCCCGCGGGGCGCGCAGTCCTGGATCACATGAAGCTGCGGATCCCGCTGCTGCGCGACATTTTCATGCAAGCCTACATGGCCCGGATCATGCGGGTCATGGGAACGTCTCTCGGCAACCGTGTCTCGGTGCTCGACACGCTGCGAGCGTGCCGGGACGCGGTCGCCAACGTGGCGTTTCGCCAGTTCCTGGCCCGCGTCGAGAAAAACGTCGTCGAAGGAAGGGGATTCGCCAGCGCCTTTCAAGCCGAATCCGCGATTCCGGAAATGGTTCGCCAGATGATCATGACCGGCGATCAGACCGGAAAGCTGCCGCTTGTCATGGGACGCATTGCCGATTTTTACGAGCGCGAACTGCTGCGGAGAATTGCTACGCTGTCGAGGCTTGCGGAGCCGGTGATGTTGCTGGTAATGGGCGTTACCGTCGGGCTGATCGTCAGCGCGCTGATACTCCCCATATTCAAGTTGGCCGGCGCTATGCGTTGACCAGCGGCCGTCTGCTCAAGTTGGACCGCCGGCCGGCCGTTAATGGCGTTGAGAGCGCATGCTCGTGCGCTGCACGAATGTCAGGGGGCTGCAATGTCATTTGAAAACAGATATTTACGTAAACCGTCCGACGGTTTTACGCTGGTGGAACTGCTGATTGTGGTTATCATCCTGTCGATACTCGCCGCGATCGTCGTGCCTCAGTTCGCGAGTTCGACCACCGACGCCAAGTATTCGGTCCTCGACACCAATCTGGGAGGCATGCGTTCGGCAGTCGAACTGTATTACCAGCAGCACGGCGTGTACCCGGGTGCGGTTGCGTCGTCCGGCGGCACACCGCCGGCCGGCAGTGCCGCGGGCACGGGCGCGGCAGGATCGGCGCAGGCGTTTATAGACCAGCTCACGCAGTATTCGAATTCCAGCGGGCAGACCGCGACTGCGAGCGACACGAACTACAAGTACGGTCCCTACCTCAAGAAGGGCGTCCCGGTGGACCCGATCAGCAACAGCGCGGCCGTGGAAATCAGCACCGCAGGCCTGCTCGGCATGGCGGCCACCGGCAACACGGGCGGCTGGAAATTCGACAACAAGACCGGGCAATTGATCGCCAACACGACGGCCCTGCAGACCCGGTAGGTCCGGGCCGCACGGATTCGTCCACTATCCGCCGCCCGGCGCTGCGATGCGAACATCATGCGCGCGTCGGGCTACACACTGGTCGAGGTGATCATCGCGGTAGGCCTGCTCGCGGTGCTTGCCGCGTCCGCACTGCCGCTCGTCGCGCCGGTCGACGAAAACAGGATCGATGCCGCCGCGCAGGAGATAGCGAACGCGCTGCGGTTTGCCCGCGGGGAGGCATTGCGCACAGGCGCGTACCATGGCGTCGATTTCAGCGTGGACCCGGGCACCAGCCTGCGCCGCATCCGGGTATTCCGCACCGATTCCGCTTCCCCGCCCAACCCCGTGTACGACGTGCGCCATCCGCTCGACAAGAAGCTCTACGATATCCGTCTCGAAAGCGGCCCCGGCACGCAAGGCGTGGTCATCTCGCATGCGGAATTCCTGTATTACAAGCCGCTGTTTACGTGGGTGACCCTGGATTGGGTTGCATTCGATGCCACCGGAATGCCCGAGTACTACCCGGATGCGGCCAACTACACGCTCGTCGTAAACCTGTTGAACCCGGTACCGCTCACGGTTGCGGTAGGTGGAAAATCGAGAGGCGTGAGCCTGCACACGACCACGGGCCGGGTGACGGTGCCATGAGCCGGATTGCCATCATGCGGTCGCGCGCCGCGCAAATCTGCGGATTCAGCTACGTCGAAGTGCTGGTTGCTACGCTCATCATGGCGGTATGCGTGCCGGCGGCGCTCGACGCTTTGAGCGGGGGCGTATCCGTGGCGCGGGCGGGCACCAGCCACACGGTGAACCAGCAGCGCATCAAGTCGCGCTTGGAAGAGGTGCTTGCAAACCGCTTCACCACGCTCGACGCGGCGGCGATGGCGGCCGGCAACAGTCCGGGCGCCGTGGTGCCCGGGTATTCGGACGCCTCCGGCACCCCTGACCGCCTGATCGTAAATCTGTACCGGTACGACGGCACGGTGCCCACCGCGACCGACAGCGGGTTGTTGTGGGTGAAAGTGTCCATCGAGGGCTCGGTGCTTGCCCTCAACACACTGGCGGCGCGTTGAGCGGGCCATGCGTCAGACCCCGCGCGCGCAATCGGGCCTGACGTTGCTCGAAGTGCTGCTGGCAACGGTCATTGCGGCGATTCTCGTCGCGCCGCTGTCGCTCGTGGTGCGCGATGCGGTGACTGCGCAGGCCGTTGCAGGAGCGGTCAACGGAGTCGGCGAGCAGGCGCGTTTCGCCATGCAGCGTATGACGGCGGCGGTGCGCAATACGCCCGCCGCCACCGTCTTGGGCGCCAAGGCTGCCGATACCACCGGCGATTGGCTTGCACCGGTCATGTTCTGCTTGAGCGGCTCCGGCAAAGTTGTGGAGACCATCCCTGCCGACACCGGCTGCGCCGGCAGCGCCGTCATCGCCGACGGGGCGACCGGTTTCAGCGTGCAGACCTTCAGCGCGGGCACGGGCGCCGCGCCGGTCATCGAGATCCAGTTGACGCTCGCCGGAAGCGAGGGGGCTGCGGTCGCTCTTACTTCCCGCACGCGATTGGGCGGAGGCACGCTGTGAGACTTTCGCGCGGATTCATCCTGCTGCCGGTCGTGGTGGCGTTCACGCTGCTCGCTGCAGTGGCGTTCCTGCTCAACCGGGATGCCGGCATGAGCGTCACGATGGCGGCACGCGGATTCGAGACCGACACCGTACGCTACGTGGCGGAAGCGGGCCTTGCCCGGATGCATAATCGTGTGCAGAACGCGAACTGTACCGGCTATGCGCCGCTCAACAACGTTGCGTTCGGCGCCGGCACGTTCAGCGCGAGTGCAACGCCGTCCGCAGGTACACCGGTCGCGCTGCAAGCGACCGGGACCACCGCGAGTGGGGCAGTCGCCTCGCTTACTCGCATCAACGTCACCGTGCGCAAGACCACGCCCTACGTGCTGACGCTGCAGCCCGGCCCCGCGGGAGCGGACACATTCATAACTTCCGGATCCGCGGCCACGAATTACGGCAGCGATACCGGATTGAAGATGCAGGCCGGCCGTGACCAGCCGCTGATCCGGTTCGACCTTTCAACGATACCGGCAAACAGCGCCATTCAATCGGCCGTGCTCTCGCTCTACGCGAGCGGGGCGGGAAGCGCAGTCGCCGGCGATACCGTCAGCGCGATGCGAGTCACGCGCGCCTGGACGGAGGGAACTCAGGCCGGCGGCGGGACCGCGGACGGCGCAACCTGGGCAAATGCCGATTCGTCTACACCGTGGACGGCAGCAGGGGGCGATTACGACTTGATTGCTGCGGCAGTCACGCCGTACAACGCCGTAGTCGGCTGGAAAAGTTGGGACATCGCGGCACTGGTCGATGCGTGGGTAAACGGAAATTACCCCAATTACGGGGTCGAACTCGTGCCGTCGGCAGGCATCTTCAACGCCGTTTTCGTGAGCGGCGATGACCCCGTAAATTTCACTTGGTGGCCGAAGCTCGCCGTCACCTTCCTGCCGCCGTGCGACTGGACGCCGGTCACGACGGTCACACTTGCCTCGGCGGCGGATTCGAATCTCAACGGAGCCAGCCCGACTTGGAACTACGGCGCTTCGACGTCGATCTGGATCTATGACAGCGGCAACCGGCGCGGCGTGTTCCGGTTCAACACTGCGACCATTGCGGCGGGCACGTTGTTGACCAGCGCGAAATTGCGCCTGTACGTCACCGGCATGTCGGCGCGCAGCGGCGGCACGATGCGCTTGAAGGTCCATGAATTGACTCGAGCCTGGACCGAATCCGCAGTGACGTGGAACAGGCGCATCGCCGGGATCGACTGGTCCAGTCCCGGTGGGGATTACCAGGGGTCTGACGCCGCGCGACTGGATTTGCCCGCAAGCTTTAACAGCGGCTGGATCGAGTTTGACATCAAGGCGCTCGCGCAGGCGTGGGTGGACGGCGCGATCACCAACAACGGCGTGATCGTGCGCGGGAACGATCCCGACCGATTCTACGTCGCCAGCAAAGAGGCCGGCGCATCCACTGCGCCGCAGTTGGTCATCTCGTATTGAAGTCCCCGGTTCCTTGAATAAGCGGGGGAAAGCGCTGCTGTTTCAAGGCGTCCGCCTGCCGCCAATTGCCGACAATACGACACGTGGATCGCCATGCCATTCGTGCTTACTTGTCGAGACGGAGATGCTAACGCACGCCGGGACCCCAGCAATGCCCGTTGCCCGCAATGGCACGCCCCTGACCGGGCTCGGCGCGAGGTTGCGCGCACTGGTACAACCGCGGCGCTGCGGTCCCATCGGTCTCGACATTGCTGCCGACAAGTTGCATATGGTTCAGTTCGAGCATGCGCCGGGCACGCCGCTGATCCGCGCAGCGATCTCGGTGCCCTACACGGGTTCGCGTGACGCGCTGCTGGCCGACAAAAAGCAACTTAAATTATTGATTAAAAACGCATTATCGAATAGACCTTTCATGGGTCGACAGGTAGTAAGCTGCCTGCCGGCGTCCGAGGTCAACATCGTCACGCTGTCATACCAGCGGACAGCGGGGGAGGACGATGCGGCGGCCATCATCAGGGAATTGCGCGGGCGGCTCAAAGACGAACTGGATCGGTCGATCGTGGATTACATCGCGATCCGGAGCGACGCTGTGGATACGGCGGACCGCAGCGCCATCGTCGCAACGGCGCCGAGGGATCGTGTCTGCGCCTATCTCGACGTACTGCGGCACTGCGGCCTGGAACCCCTCGCGCTGGATATCGGCCCGGCGGCGCTGGCGCGCCTCATTTCCGCGCTGGATATTGAAGGCCGACACACCAATTCGATACTCGTGAATTTCGGCCGGCACCGAAGCTACATCTCGGTCATCTGGGGCCGTCGCCTGATTCTGGACCGCGATCTCGACTTTGGTGAAGCAAAGCTCGTGGACCGGCTTGCCAAAGTGCTGGACATGCCGGAAGAGTCGGTGCTCCGGCTGCTCTATGAGCGCGGGCTGAGCGGCGCAACGGGTCCCAGCCCGGATGCCGTTGCGCAGACGATCGGCCAGGTGTTGCGACCGGAATTCGCGAACTTCGCCGCTGAAGTCAACAAGAGCCTCATCTATACGGCGTCGAAAACCCGGGGACAATCGGTCGAGCGCATCTACCTGCTGGGCAGCGTCGCGCGGTATCCGGGTGTGACGCAATGGATACAGGGTCTGGTGTCGGTTCCGGTTGAAGTCGCCAATGCCTTCAACGTGTTCACGGTTCAGGGTGACGCGGCTTCGCAGGAGGAACTCGAACCGGTCGCCGGCATCGCACTCGCGAGCGGCCTCGCGCTGCGCGGGAGTTCTCCGAATGGTTGATCTGATCCCGGAGGAGTACCGCAGGAGACTGCGCGCGCGGCGCCTGTTGCAGCGCTTCGGCTGGTCGTGTCTGGGTGTTGCCGCGTTTGTCGGCCTGGCAGCGGGCGCACTCACGCATCTTGTGCGGGGGGAACGCGAGGCGTTTGCCCACGTCAAACAGGCCCAGATGCAGGGCAGGGCGCAGCAGGCGCGTCTGACCGAGATCAAAGGACGGCGCGATGCCGCGCGCGAGCAATTGCGGGTGTTGGAAAGGCTGCGCGGTGAAGTTTCGACCAAACTGTTCTTCGATGCGGTGGACGCGGCGCTGAACGAACGCATCTGGTTTCAGGAATTGTCGATTTCGCGGGGCAAGGAACTCAAGGACAAGCAGCCGGGCTCGGGCCAGCCGGCGGCAACCGCAGCACCGGCCACGCCGGGCAACAAGGTTGCCGCCGAAGGCCAGGAAGATGGCGCGTGGCGCCATCGCGAGCGCGCGGAGATTCGGGGCCTGGCAGGCGACCATGCGGCCCTCACCGGTTTCATCCGGCAGCTCGGCAGTCAGAGCGGCGTGAGCCAGGTGCGCCTGCTGGATACCAGTCCCCGCAGTTATCCGGGTTTGCAATTGATCGAATTCCAGGTGGTGGCGATGCTCGGTGTGTCCGCGGACGCCGCGCCATGAATTCCCGGGCGATGAACTATCTGATGGCACTGCCCCCGCGGACGCTGATACTCGTGATGGCGGGCATCGTGGCATTCATGTTGCTGGAAAGCTGGGTGCTTTTGCTGCGCCAGCCGTTCCACGAATACGTGAAACTGCAGCGAGACCGTGCCGCGCTGAGCGCCCCCGGACAATCGCCGCGGCCCTTGGCCGCGGATATCGAGAATGCGGAGAAGGAACTCGCGGGGCTGGGGGCAAGGATGATCGGCGCCACGCCGCAACTTGCCAACGACGCGATGATCGTGCGCGTGATCGATGGCCTCGCCGAAATCGCCATGCGGCACCGGACGACGCTGAACGGGCTGCGGCCCGCCGGAGTGCGGCGCGTGGCCATGTTCGATGAAATGGCATTCGTCGTGCAGGCCACGGCGGATTACCGGTCGTGCGTGCAATGGATGGAGGAGATAGAGCGCTCGCTGGGCCCATTGGCCGTCACGCAGGTGTCGATCAAGCGCACTGCCAACAACGGCGAACTCGACATCGAGATGCGGCTGGCGGCGTTCCGGCTCGCGACGCCGGATGGAGTAGCCAAGTGAAGCGCGCGACTGCGGTGGCGCTGGCCGGATTGTTGTGCGCCCCCGCCGCGGGAGTGTCGCAGGCACCCGCTCCGCCCGCGCCGAAGCATGATCCGTTTGACTGGAGCACGCTGAAGCGAACCGCTGACGGCAAGCCCGGGACTCCGCAGCCGCGGGAACCGGAAGCATCGCATCCGCGACTCAAAGCGATCATGCATTCGCCGTCCGGATCGTTCGTCAATCTGGATGGCGTGATCCTTGGAGTTGGCGACAGTGTGAACGGTCTGCGGCTCGTGGCGGTGCGCCCTTACAGCGCGGTATTCGTCCGCAACGGCGCCACCGTCGAGATGGAGCTTCAGCGCGAGGTCAAACCATGATGCGCCGGTTGCATCGTTGGGCGGCGCTGATCCTGGCCGCCGCGGCGAGCGGATTCGCGCCCGCGCAAAGCATGGATGCCGGCGCGCTCAAGCCCGTGGACGCGCGCTCAATTGCGCGGCCCGGAAAGCTGTCATTTGCGTTCCGGGACGCGCCGATCCAGGAAGTATTCGAAATGATCGCGCGCGGCGAGCGCGTCAACATCGTGCTGAGGAAAGGCGTCAACGGAACCGTCTCCGTCAATCTCTACGACGTGACTCTCACCCAGGCGATACAGATCATCGCCGAAGCCGGCGGTTACGTGGTCGAGCAGCCCGGTCCGAAAGAATACATCATCGTGGAGCGCAGTCAGGCGGGACAGGATGGCGCGCGGTCGGGAATGCTGGTCAAGACCTATCGTGTGCAATATTCAAACTCCAAATTCGTCTCGGACATCCTCGCCAAGCATCTGTCGCGGCACGGCAAGATCACACCGCTGCCGGAACGCAACCTGCTGGTGGTGGAGGATCATTCCGAGTATCAGGAGCGGATTGCAAACATCCTGCGCGAGATCGACATCGAACCCAAGCAGATCCTGATCGAGGCAAAAATACTGGAAATCTCACTGGACGAGAGCGAGTCGTTCGGGGTTGACTGGAACCGGATATTCAACGCCGGCACCGGCAGCGGCATCGGTACCCAGGGGCTTGCGTCGCGCGGCACGCCTGGACTCTTCTTCAACCTCGTGAACGACAAGATCACCGCCTATCTCAGCGCGCTGAACAGCAAGGGGCGCGTGCATACGCTTTCGACGCCCAAGCTGCTGGCGCTCGAGAACCAGGAGGCCTCGGTCGTAATAGGCGATCGCATCGGCTACAAGGTGACGACCACGATCAATTTGGTAACGAGCGAAACGGTGCAGTTTCTGGAAACCGGCGTCATCCTGCGCGTGACCTCATCGGTGGACCAACTGGGTCGCATCATGATGAAGGTTCGTCCCGAGGTGAGCTCGGGGTCGATCTCGGAGGGCATCCCGTCGAAGAAGAGCACCGAAGTGGCGACTCAGCTGCTGGCGGAGGACGGGCAGGCAATACTGATCGGCGGACTGATCAAGAGGTCGAGCAGCCACAAGCGCAACGGCGCGCCGATACTGGGAGATCTGCCGTTGGTCGGGTTCCTGTTCTCAAACAATGAAGAGCGCGCACAGAGCAGCGAGACGGTGGTGCTGATCACGCCCCGCGTCATCGGCCGGCCCGGGGAAAGTGTTTCGCAGGACGAGCGCGACCGGCTGTCGCGGACCGAGCGGATTTTTCTCCGGCAAAGTACCGAACTGAGCAACAAACTTCCGCATTCGCCGCGCGAGAACGCGCAGCCCGCCTTGACCGAGACGCCGAAGTAGCTCTCCCGCGCGTCGATCCACTGCTGTTGCATTTCGCCGGACGCGAATCGCGGATCGCGGCCGCTCTGCTATCCCGATGAATCTGCTATAATTTTTGCCGTGTAGATGCGCCCGGATGGTGAAACTGGTAGACACAAGGGACTTAAAATCCCTCGCCGGGTCATTCCGGCATGCCGGTTCGAGTCCGGCTCCGGGTACCAGCGGATGGACGGCAAAGTTGCCGAACGTGATGGCGGGCAGGCATGATTGTTTATGAATTGGGTTGCGGCGACGATCACCGGTTCCAAGGCTGGTTCGGTTCGAGCGAGGACGTCGCGCGCCAGCAAATCGACAAATTGCTTGCCTGTCCGCTGTGCGGGAGCGTGGAAAT
>CAZMBS010000092.1:0-11938 GCA_964564295.1 uncultured Streptomycetaceae bacterium | reverse complement strand
TTGCCGACGGCGCGTGGACGAAACGCGTGCACCCCGGTTGGGCGGCGCAGGCCGGAATTCAGGCAGCCCGGCTCGGCGCACAGGGTTTTCTCGGACCGCGCACCGTGTTCGAGGGCGTCCACGGCCTCTACAACGGCTTCGCGCGCTCGGCGAAAGGCGATTACGACGCGCTGACGGGTGATTTCGGCAGCCGCTGGGTCATGGAGAGCATCACGTTCAAGCCGTACGCAACCGGCACCATGAATCAGCCCTACGTGGATTGCGCGATACGCCTTGCGAAACAGGGCATACGCGCCGAGGACGTGGCCGATATCCTGTGCGAAACGGCGGAAGGATACGTGCACAGGCTGTGGGATCCGCTGCCGTCCAAGCACCGGCCGCCGAACGAGTACGTGGCGAAGTTCAGCGCACCGTTCAATATCGCGGTGGCGTTTGTGACCGGCGGCGCGGGCCTGAGCGCGTTCACGGAACACACAGTGCGCGACGAACGCATCCTCGCGCTCGCATCGAAGGTGCGTTATGTCGTGAATCCGAACGATCCGTATCCCAGGGCGTATACCGGCCACGTCCGCATGACGCTCAAGGACGGCCGCGTGTTCGAGGAACGCCAGCCGCACATACGCGGCGGATCGCACGAGCCGCTCAGCCGTGCCGAACTCGAAGCCAAGTTCCGCGGCAACTGCGCGTTCGGCGGCTGGCCGAAATCGCGCATGGACGACTTTCTGAAGCGCGTCCCGCAGTTCTTCGACCGCCCGCTCGACCTGGCGCCGCTGCGCGCATGACGCATCACGGATAGCGCGCATGGCGGGGGCGGGCGGCATCCGCGGCACGATGATGGCGTTCCCGCTGACGCTGGACCACGTGCTGCGTCGCGCGGGCGAGTTGTTTGGCGCATCGGAAATCGTGTCGCGTCTGCCCGACGGATCGCTGCACCGCTGCACCTACCACGACTTTCACCGCCGGACGCAGGCGCTCGCCGGCGCCCTGCAGAAGCTGGGTCTGCGGCGCGGCGAGCGGGTCGCGACGCTCATGTGGAACCACTACGCGCATCTCGAGGTCTATTTCGCGGTGCCCTGCGCCGGCGGCGTGCTGCATACGCTCAATCTTCGACTCCATCCCGACGACATCGCGTGGATCGCGAACCACGCAGGCGACCGCTTTCTGATCGTCGACGACGTACTGCTGCCGCTCTTTGAAAAATTTCGCGCTCAAGCGCGGTTCGAGCGCATCGTCGTGGTGCCGTTGTCGGGTGGTACCGTCGGGAACGGCATGCTGGATTACGAGCAGTTGCTGGAGCAGGCGCCGCCGCCCGACTGGCCGGTGCTGGCCGAAAACGATGCGGCGGGCATGTGCTACACCTCCGGCACCACCGGCAAGCCCAAGGGCGTGGTCTACACGCATCGTTCCATCGTGCTGCATTCGCTGGTCACTGGCATGGCGGACTATCTCGGGCTGTCGAATCGCGACACGATGACGCCGGTGGTGCCGATGTTTCATGTCAACGCGTGGGGTTTGCCGTACACGGCGGTGATGGTCGGCGCAAAGATTGCATTCCCCGGCCCGCACCTCGACGCCCGTAGCCTGCTCGATCTGTTCGAATCCGAACACGTGACGATTTCGGCCGGCGTGCCGACGATCTGGGCCGGCATCCTGCAGGCGCTGGAGCGCGAACCTGCGCGCTGGAAGCTTGCAGCCGGGCTGCGGATGATCGTCGGCGGTGCGGCTACTCCGGAGTCCCTGATCCGCGGATTCGACCAGCATGGTCTCAACGCCATTCCCGGTTGGGGCATGACGGAAACCTCGCCGGTCGGTGTGTTCAACTTTCCCACGAGCGAAACCATGGGCGAGGACGCCGATGCCGGCTACGCGCGGCGCAGCATGGCCGGGGTGCCGCTGCCGTTCTTTGAGGCACGCGCGATGACCGAATCCGGCGCCGCGCCGTGGGATGGCGTCTCGATGGGTGAATTGCAGGTGCGCGGGCCGTGGGTGGCATCGGGTTATCACGACCTTGCGGAAGAATCCGGCAAGTGGACCGACGACGGATGGTTTCGCACCGGCGACATCGTGACGATCGATGCGGCGGGTTACATCAAGATTGCCGACCGCATCAAGGATCTCGTGAAATCCGGCGGGGAGTGGATCAGTTCGGTCGACCTGGAAAACGCGCTGGTCGGCCATCCCGCCGTTGCCGAGGCAGCGGTGATCGGCGTACCCCATCCGAAATGGGACGAGCGGCCGCTGGCGGTCGTCGTGCTCAAGACAGGCGCGACCGCGTCAGCCGAGGTACTTCGCGCGTTCCTCGCGCCAAAATTTGCAAAATTCTGGCTGCCGGATGCGTTTGAGTTCGTCGAGTCGATTCCGAAAACATCGACCGGGAAAATACTCAAGATGGAATTGCGCAATCAGTACCGGAACCGGCGGTGGGACGCATAGCGGCGCCAGGGCGTCCACGGTTGGCAGGCGCTAAAACAACGACCGGATGATCCCGCCGTCGACGCGCTGCGCGGCGCCGTTGATCGCGGCGGCCTGCTGCGAGCAGAGGAACACGATTTGCGCGGCGATTTCCTGTGGCGTCGCCCACCGTTGCAGCAACGACGCCGCACCGGTGGTTTCGAAGTAGGCCGTGCGCATTTCGTCGACGGTTTTTCCCGCCGCGGGTGCTATCTTGGCGAGAAACGTCTCCACGCCTTCCGACCAGGTTGGCGCGACGAGGGCGCTGTTCACGGTCACGCCGGTGCCGCGCGTCAATTCGGCGAGGCCGCGCGCGATCGCGACCTGCGCGGTCTTGGACGTGGCGTAGTGCAGCATGTCCGGATTCGGTTTGACGCTTTGCTCGCTGGCGATGAACACGATCCGCCCCCAGTCGCGCTCGAGCATGCCGGGCAGCAGCGCGCGGGTCATGCGCACGCCGCTCATGACGTTCAACTCGATCATGTCGAGCCAGTCGCGGTCGGTGATCTCGGTGTAGGGCTTCACCTCGAAATAGCCGACGTTGTTCACGAGGATGTCGACCGGGCCGATCGCGGCGGCTTCGGCGATGACTTTCTGCGCGCCCGTCGCGGTCGCCATGTCGGCGGCGATGCCGTGTGCGGTGCCGTGGGAGCCCAGCGCGGTGACGGCCTCGCGCACCCGGGCCGCGTTGCGACCGTTGACGATGACGCGCGCGCCTTCGGCCACGAGCGCTTCGGCAATGGCGCGGCCGATGCCCTGTGTGGCGCCGGTGACCAGCGCGAGCCTGTCCTTGATCTGGAGGTCCATATTGTCCTTGCGGCGTGGTTTCGTCCGTGTCCGGATTCGGCGATAATCCGCGCTATCGTCGCATTCAGGAGAATAACCGATGCCGGTCATCGATATCGTATCCGACGTGGTCTGACCCTGGTGCTACATCGGGAAGAAGAAACTCGAAACGGCGTTGAATCGTTACGCCGAGGAGTTTCCCGATGCGGAGAAGCCGGCCGTGCGCTGGCTCCCTTTCCAGTTGAATCCCGACATACCCGCCGAGGGCATGCCGCGCGCGGATTACGTCGCGCGCAAGTTCGGCGCCCGCGGCAAGGGCAACTACGATCGCGTCACGATGGTCGGCAAGACGGTCGGTATCGCGTTCGCGTTCGACAGGATTACCGTGCAGCCCAACACGCTGCTCGCGCACCGGCTGCTGCACCATGCGGACCGCATGGGCGCGCAGGACGCGGTGGCGAACGTGCTGTTCCGGGCGTATTTCGAAGAAGGCGCGAATCTTACCGATGTGGACACGCTCGCCCGCTATGCCGCGCAGGCGGGACTGGACGAGAAGGCCGTCGCGGCCTATCTGGCTTCCGATACCGACCGGGAGGCCGTGCTCGCCGGCGATGTCGGCGCGCGCTCCGGCGGTGTGAACGGAGTGCCGTTTTTCATTTTCAACCGGAAAATCGGCGTGTCGGGCGCGCAGGACCCGGACATGCTGCTTGACGCGCTGAAACAGTCGCTACAGGCGTAGTCCGTCGTGCCGCCCCGCGCCCCTCGCCCGGGAGGCGGGGGGAACGCCGCTATTTTTTCGGCGGCGCGATTTTCATGGTTTGCACGTCCTGCACGGGGACGAGCTTGAACGAATTGAGAAAGCGGTTGACCACGCCCTGCGGCACTTCCCGGTCCCGCCCCATGAACACGATCTGGTAGAGCCGCTGCTCGACAAGGTAGAAGCGCGCCTGCACGAAGCTCTCGACGCCGTCGTTGCGCCCGGTGGCGAAAAATTCCATGCCGGGGTACCTGTCGTCGAGCTTGAGGCGGTTGTCCTGCGAGCGGATTTTCCCGTTCACGCGTTTGACCCAAGTCTCCCTCGCGGGCGCGAACACCTGCTCGGGCTTGCTGCCGACGACCATGCCGAGCGGGTAATCGGTATAGCCGATCGCGACCACCGAATCCCGCCGGTTCGATGCATAGAGATGCGCGACGATGGGTCCCGCAGGCGTCGGAATGGTGCGCTTCTCGTACTCCGACTCGCCGCGCATCAGCACGCTGAAGCCGGCATCGCGCACGATCAGTTCCTGCCATTGCGCGTGGACCGGGGCGGCTGCGACGGCCGCGAACAGAATGAACGCGCCCGCGACGCTGCGGAAATTCGCGATTGTGGCCGTTAATGCGGGCATGGTTCCGTTCGACCCCATTGAAAATGTGTTTTAAAATCATACCATTAAGCGGATCGCCGGTTGTTACATTTCGTAGCCGGCGGAAACACACGCTTACCGCGTCAACGTGAACGAGTGCCGGTCGCCGGCAATGCGGCGTCCGCTACACTCCTGCGCCATGGCCCAAAGCACCGAATTTCGCAACGCCCTGCCACTGCAGTCGATGCTGCTCGAGTACCGGCTCGAGTCCATTCTCGGCGCGGGCGGCTTCGGCATGACCTATCTCGCGTGGGACACGAACCTCGAAAAACACGTTGCGATCAAGGAGTACCTGCCGACGGATCTTGCCGTGCGCGCGCTCGACGGCAGCGTGGTGCCCGTCACCACCCGGCACGAACACGACTACAAGTGGGGGCTGGACCGATTCATACTCGAGGCGCGCACGCTCGCGAAGTTCAGCCATCCGCACATCGTGCGCGTAAACCGCTACTTCGAGCAGAACGGCACCGGTTACATGGTCATGGACTACGAAAAAGGCGAGTCCATGAGCGAATTGTTGAAGCGCGCGCCGTTCCCGGACGAAGCGCGTCTCAAGGCGCTGCTGATGCCGCTGCTCGACGGTCTGCGCGCGGTGCACGCGGCGGGATTTCTGCATCGCGACATCAAGCCGGGCAACATCTACGTGCGCGACGACGGCAGCCCGGTGCTGCTCGATTTCGGCGCGGCGCGCCACGCCATCGGCGGCGCGACGAAGAGCATCACATCGGTGCTGACGCCGGGTTACGCGCCGCTCGAACAGTATTCCAGCGACGGCAAGCAGGGTCCGTGGTCCGACATTTATGCGATGAGCGGCGTGCTGTTTCGCGCGATCACCGATACGAATCCGCCGGACGCGGTCGGTCGTCTGCAGAACGACAGCGTGGCGCACGGCATCGCGACGGCACGCCAGCGTTACGGCGAGGCGTTCCTGCGGGCGGTCGAATGGGCGCTGGTTCTGAACGAGAAGGCGCGGCCGCAGAGCGTGACGGAGTGGAAGCGCGTGCTCGACGGCGAGGCGCGCGCGCCGGCACTGGCGCCGGCCGCTGTCGCGGCGCCCGCGCGATCCGGTGTCGCGACGACGGTCGACATGAATGCGCCCACCGTGCCGGCGGCGCAGGTGGCGGCACCGGTCGGACGCACGCGTTCCGCATCCACGGTGACCACGCGGCCCAATCACGGTGCGCGGGCGGACATGCAGGCGCAGCCGCGGAGCGGCTGGCGCTGGGCCGGCATTGCGGCGGCTGTCGTGATGCTGGCCGTGGGAGCCGGCGTATGGAACAAGCAGCGCAAGGCCGAGCAGGCGGCGGTGGAAGCGGCGCGCGTGGAAGTGGCGCGCGCGCGCGCGGCGCAACAGCAGGCCGAGCAGGCGGCGACCGAAGCACGCATGGCGCAGCTCGAGGAGGCGCGCAAACGCGCCGAGGCCGCGCTGGAGACCGAAAAACGCGACGCGGCGCGCAGCGAGGCGGAGCGCCTGGCCGCGGAGCGTCGCGCGGCCGATCTGGAGACGGCACAGCGCCAGAGGGCCGCGATGGTGAAGGTGGAGCCGGCACCCGCGCCACCTGCCGCGCGGCCGGCGTCGGCCACGTCCGGAGACGACGACATCCGGCGCAAGATCGCCGGGCAGTTTATCAATGCGGATCTTGACCGCAACGGATTTCTTTCGCGCGAAGAGGCGGCACGATTCCCGAAGCTCGTCAGGGAATATGACCGCGTCGATGCCAATCGCGACGGGCGGATTTCCATGGACGAGTTCGTGCAGATGCGCGCGAGCCAGCCGCGGTACTCTCCCGACAAGAAGAACCGTTAGCGCCGGGCGGCGAGTTTGCGCGCGACTTTTTCCGCGTAGGCAGCGTCGATCGACATGCTGCCGTGGTGGCAGCGTTCGACGAGGAACGCCATGCGGGCAATCAGCTCGCTTCGGGCGGCCGTTTCCGGTTCGCGGTCGAGCATCTGTTCAAGTTCCCGCAATTCCCTGAGGGCCGCAACCTCGGGCGGCACGAATCCCGCGTTTTTAAGCACGCGATAGGCGACACGCAACTCTTCCGGCACCAGCGCGTCGTCGTCCAGGTCCAGCGGTTCACCGCGACCCGGCAGATCGTCGAATTCACCGCGGTGCTGTGCTTCGAGGATCCGGCGCTCGACAAGAACATCCAGCGGATTCATGGCTGCGTAGAGTAGGAAATTCCGGGCATTATCGGGCAAATGGAAATTCTGCTATAACAGGATGATTTAATGGAAGAATTCTTGTCGCTTGTGTATACTGGGCGCGTCGGTCACCAATACGATGCACGGCAAGGGGAGGTCCCATGGGTCTGCGACTGAAGTTCAACCTGGTGCTGCTGTTGGTATTTGCGCTCGGGCTGGGCGTGACGGGCTACATCTCGTACGATCTGCTGCACAAGAATGCGCGGGAAGAAGTCGTGCGCAACGCCGGCGTCATGATGGAGGCGGCGCTGTCGATGCGCGCGTACACCAACGCGCAGATCCGGCCGCTCATCCCGTACAGCGACGAGGTGTTCCATCCGCAGGGCGTGCCCGCGTACTCCGCGACGGAGATCATGGCGGCGCTGCGCAAGAAATACGCCGATTATTCGTACAAGGAAGCGACGCTGAATCCCACCAATCCGCGCAACAAGGCGGTCGAATGGGAAACGGACATCGTCAATGCGTTTCGCAACACGCCGGACCGCGGCGAGATCAGCGGCGTGCGCGACACGCCGACCGGGCAGTCGCTGTACCTCGCGCGGCCGTTCCAGATCAAGGACAAGGCGTGCCTCGCGTGCCACACCACCGCGGCCGAAGCCCCGCCTGCGATGGTGAAAATCTACGGCCCCAACAACGGCTTCGGCTGGAAACACATGGAAGTGATCGGCGCGCAGATCGTGTCGGTGCCGATGGCGCTGCCGATCCGCAACGCGAACCGGGCGTTCTACACGTTCATGGTGTCGCTGTCGGTGGTATTCGTGCTGCTGTTCATCATCCTCAACGTGATGATGAGCCTGCTCATCGTGCGCCCGATCACCCGCATGTCGGAAGCGGCGGACAAGATCAGCACCGGCGACATGGAAATCGAGGAATTCTCGGAGGCGGGCAGGGACGAGGTCGCGCTGCTCGGCAAGTCCTTCAACCGCATGCGCCGCAGCCTGGAAAAGGCGATCCAGCTGATCGACCAGAAATAGTCCCATGTCCTCGGCCGCACACGCGCTGCCCGGCGGCTACGCGATCAACGAGTACCGGATCGAGTCGGTGCTCGGCGAAGGCGGCTTCGGGCTTACGTATCTCGCGACCGACGCGAACCTCAACCTGAAGGTCGCGCTGAAGGAATACCTGCCCGCCGATTTCGCGTCGCGCGGCGCGGACAACACGGTGGAGCCGAAGTCGGCGTCGACCGCGGAATCCTTCCAGTGGGGCCTGCGGCGTTTTCTCGACGAAGCCCGGACGCTCGCGTCGTTCCGGCATCCGCACATCGTGCGCGTCATGCGCTTTTTCGAGGCGAACCACACCGCGTACATGGTGATGGAATTCGTGGAGGGCGAGCAGTTGCCGCGCTGGATCGTGCCGCGGCGCCCGCTGCCGCAGGCGGCGCTCGTCGGCCTCATGGCGCCGCTGCTCGACGGTCTCGACGTGATCCACAAGGCCGGATTCCTGCATCGGGACATCAAACCCGCCAACATTTCGATTCGCGGTGACGGCAGCGCGGTGCTGCTCGATTTCGGTTCGGCGCGCGAACTGAAAGGCGGCGACCAGGAACTCACCGCCGTGGTGTCGCCGGGCTACGCGCCGTTCGAGCAGTATCACTCCCACGGGAAGCAGGGACCGTGGAGCGACATTTACGCGTTCGGCGGCGTGCTGTACTGGATGGTGACCGGACTGAAGCCGGTCGAGGCCGCGGCCCGTATCCGGCAGGACGTGATGCCCACCGCCGTCGCCAAGGGCAATCCGTCCGTGTACACGCAGGATTTCCTGTCGGCGATCGACTGGGCGCTGAAACCGCACGAGGATGACCGGCCGCAGAACGTGGCCGATTTCCGCAGCCGGCTCGGGGCGGATGCCGGCACCCGGACGACACGCACGACGAGCGCCGCGGATGCGCCGACGGTGCTCGCGCAACCCGCGACGCAGACCGGCATGACGACCATCGTGGCGGCGGGAAATTTCGACCGCGATACGCTCAAACGCATCGAGGCCGAGCTCGCGAAGCACGTGGGACCGATCGCGCCGGTGGTCGTGCGCAATGCCGCGCGCAAATCCACGACGATCGAAGACCTGTGCAATGCCGCGGCGAAGGAAATCGAGGACGAAAAAAATCGCGCGAGTTTCCTGAAAAAAATGCTGGCCGGCGAACGCTCGCAGCCGCCGTCCGTTCCGAGCAAGCCGACCGGCCTCACGCAGGTCCAGCCGCCGACACAGGCGGCCTCGGCGATCGCGTCCGCGACGCAGAAGTTTCCGGGCGACCTGCTGCAGAAGGCGGAGGCCGCACTCGCGCAGCATATCGGCGCGATTGCGAAGGTCGTCGTGCGGCGCGCGGCGGGCAAGGCGCGCGACGAGGCGGAGCTTTACCTGCTCATCGCCGATGAAATCAAGGATCCCGTCGAGAAAAAGGCCTTCATCCGCAAGGCCGTGTCGGTTTCGCGTCCGACCTGAAGGCGCCGCGCGCGTACGGTGCCGCGGCAACCGGGCGCTATCGTTCGAGCAGAAACTCCCGCGTGACCCGGATCTGGTCTTCCGCCATCAGCATCGGCGCATGGCCGACCCCGGCGAATTCGACCAACCGCGCCTTCGGCCCGCGCCGCGTCATGTCGAGCGCGGTATCGCGGCGCAGCAGATCGGATTCGGCGCCGCGCAGCAACAGCGTCGGGCACGTGACGGCGTCGTAGTAAGCGGAGAGGTCGATGTCCTCGTCCTGCACTTTCTGAAACGGCAGCGCGATGCCCGGATCGTAGTTCATGCTCCAGCTGCCGTCGGGGTGCTGTTTCGCGTTGTGTATCGTCAGGTGACGCCATTGCGCGTCCGTCAGCGGTCCGAACGGCGCGGACACCGTCCGGACGTACTGTTCGGTTTCCTCGATCGTGCGAAACCGCGTTTCCTTGCCGACGTACGTGCCGATGCGCGCCATCGATTCCTTCGTGATCAGCGTGCCGACGTCGTTCAGCACGAGGCGACGGATCGGCTGGCCGGGCCGGCACGCGAGCAACATGCCGAGCATGCCACCCATCGACGTGCCGACCCAGTGAATGCGGGGCTCGCCGCCGCGCGTGCCGATGCGGGCGAACAGCGCGGTGATATCGGCCGCATACTGGGGATAACCGTAGTCTTCCTTGGCCGGCAGCCACTCGCTCTTGCCGCGACCGGCAATCGACGGACAGATCACGCGAAAATCCGGCGACAGCGCCGCCGCCAGCGCATCGAAGTCGCGGCAGTTGCGCGTCAATCCGTGCACGCACACGACGACGTCCGGATTCGCCGGGTCGCCCCAGTCCGTGTAATGCATGCGGTGAAACGCCCTCGAATTAATGCACAGTATCGTGTGTTCCTGCATCGCGGCTCCGGTCGTGCGGGTGGCGTCGGTGTGCGGGTGATTATATGCGACCGGGAATTTTACTTCAATAAAAACATGCACTTATGTTAGTATCGTTGCCTGATCATGCCGTTCACGCCGCTGCATTTTGGACCCGGAGCGCTGATGAAGGCCGCCATGCCGCGGCACTTCAGCTTCAGCGTCTTCGTGTTTTCGCAGGTGTTGATCGATTGCGAGGTGCTGTTTTTCTGGATCGTGCAGGGAGAGCCGCGACATCCGTACCTGCATACGTACGTCGGTGCCGCGCTCGTGGCGATCGTGAGCTTCGTGCCGGGACGGCGCGTTTGCGTGTGGGCGCTCGGCATCTGGAACGCGCAAATGAATCCGGCGCAGGCACGCTGGCTCGCGTTCGGTCCGGAAATTTCACGCCGCGCCGCGTTCTGGGGTGCCGTGATCGGGGCGTACAGCCACGTCCTGATGGACAGCATCATGCATTCCGACATGCATCCGTTCGCGCCGTTGTCGGACGATCGGTCGCTGCTGTCGATAGTATCGGTGGACCAGTTGCATCTCGTATGCGTAGTCTCCGGCATTCTCGGCGTGGCGGTCCTCGCCGTTATGCGCTGCCTGCGTCGACTCTGAATTCGCGCGGGATCCGCGCGCCAATTTCGAAAAGGACATCATGAAGGCAGTCTGCGTCTATTGTGGTTCGAATACGGGCCGGGGGGATCGCTATGCGGTCGCCGCGCGTGCGCTGGGCCGGGCCATCGCCGAGCGCGGCGTCACGCTGGTCTACGGCGGCGGCGGCACGGGGCTCATGGGGGTGCTGGCGGACAGCGTGCTCGCGGGAGGCGGGCAAGTCACGGGAATCGCGCTGCAACGGCTGGTCGAGAAGGAGATGGTGCACGCGGGACTGACCGAACTCCACGTGGTCGAAAGCATGCACGAGCGCAAGGCCATGATGGCGCGCCTGTCCGATGCGTTCATCGCGGCGCCGGGCGGTTACGGCACGCTGGACGAATTCTCGGAAGTGCTCACGTGGACGCAACTCGGCATACAGCGCAAACCCTGCGGCCTGCTCAACGTGGACGGGTTCTACGATCCGCTGCTCGGCTTCATCGATCACCTGGTGGCGGAGCAGTTTCTGAAGCAGCCGCACCGCGACATGGTGGTGGTGGAGCACGATCCGGAGGCACTGCTGCGGCGCCTGGCGGATGAACCGGTTCCGGACATCAACAAGTGGTACAGCCCGCCGACCACGAGCGGAAGTTGAAGCTGATGCGGTTCTGCATGCGCCGCGCCGCATAGAATCGGCCTATCGCTTCATAAATCACGTAACGCATCGTTATGGGCTGATCAGTAAATTCGAACACGCTGCGTCCGCGCGCCGCGTAACATGCCCGCAGCTTATCAGAGGCCATGTGGCCCGCATGTCCGCCATGCCCGCTTCCACCACGGATCGCGTCGAGACGAAGAACACCACGTGTTACATGTGCGCGTGCCGCTGCGGCATCCGCGTGCACCTCCGGAACGGCGAAGTCCGCTACATCGACGGCAATCCGGATCATCCCATCAACAAGGGCGTCCTCTGCGCGAAGGGCGCCTCCGGCATCATGAAGCAGTATTCGCCTGCGCGGCTGACACAGCCGTTGCGGCGCAAGGCGGGCGCCGAACGCGGCGCGGGCGCGTTCGAGGCCATCTCCTGGGATGAGGCGTATGCGCTTCTGGAAGAGCGGCGGCGGCGCATACGCTCGACCGATCCGAAGCAGTTCGCGCT
>CAZMBS010000091.1:0-12073 GCA_964564295.1 uncultured Streptomycetaceae bacterium | reverse complement strand
GGGGTGTCAACCAGCAACACAATAGGTATGTTGAACGAATCGCACATCACCAAAAAGTCTACGATTTTTCGGCAGGCATCGGCATCCAGCGCGCCGCCACGGTGCAAAGGGTTGTTGGCAACGATGCCCACGCTTTTGCCGCCGAGGCGCGCGAGCGTGGTAATCGCGCTTTTGCCGAAGCGCGGCTTCAGTTCAAACATCGAGTCCTTGTCCACCACGCAGCGGATAATGCGCTTCATATCGTAGACCTGCGTGCGGCTTTCGGGCAGGATGCCGAACACCTTGTCCATGTCCGCGCCCGAGCCGGCGGGAACCGGCGCGTCGGGCGGCGCCTCGCGGTGATGCCCCGGCAGGTACGAAAGAAAGCGCCGGATCGCGTCGAACGCTTCTTCTTCCCGGTCGACAACCTGGTCGACGAGTCCGGTGATTTCCGCATGCAGCCGCCAGCCGCCGAGTTCCTCGGTGTCGACTTTCTGCCCCAGGGCCATCGAAACCAGGCTGGGACTCGACACCGCCATGGTGGCGCCTTTCTGCATCACCGCGAAATCCGACTGGCACATCAGCCACGTCGACGAACCGAACGACGGCCCGAACGCGGCAGCGGCCATGGGAACTTCTCGCAGGCGCCGGAACTGCGTGTTGTCGTTGCCGAGCAGCAGGCCCATGCCGCGCGAACCCATCGCGTCGGGCAGCCGCGCCCCGGTCGACTCGCCGATCAGCACGAGCGGCATGCCGCGTTCGGTCGCGGTGCGCTTCATGTGCGCGATTTTCTTGCTGTTGGTCGCGGACGTGGAGGCGCCCTTCACCGTGAAATCGTTGACGACGAGGCAGATGTCGCGCTGATTGATTCTGGCGAAACCCGCGAGCTTGCCGTCGGTCTGCGTCTCGTCCGCCTGTTCGGGATACACGCCGGAGCTGCCGAACAGCCCCGATTCGATGAACGAGCCCTCGTCGACGAGATACGCGATGCGCTCCCGCGCGGTCCATGCGCCGCGCGCCTTGCGCTTCGCGTATTTTTCCGCGCCGCCGCCCGCCAGCGCCTTGGCGCGCCGTGCTTCGTATTCCTCGAGCAGTGTTTCGAATGCCATGCTGATTCCTCGTGTGATGTGCCCGCCGTATCCGCTACGGCTTCGCGAGTCCCAGATCGGTCAGGATGTCGCGCATCTCCGCGCCCTGCGCGGCGTAGTATTTCGCGGTCTCGCCGCTGCCGAGAAAATTCCCTTCCCAAAAGCCAGTCGCGAGTTCCTGTTTCCATTCGTCGGTCTGCGACAGCCGCTGGAACGCGCTTTCCCAGAACGCCACCTGCGCGGCCTGCAGGCCGCGCGGGCCGATTGCCCCCTGCGACGCGGAAAACGTGCCGTTCACGCCCTGTTCGCGCCACGTCGGCACGCCCGCGAGCGCGCCGGGGAGCCGCTGCGGCGACGTGACCGCCAGCACGCGGATCTTGCCGCCCTGCAATTGCCCCAGCACGTTCGGCGTCGTCGACGACACGATGTCGACGTGCCCGCCCAGGAGGTGGGTCATGGATTCGCCGGACGACTTGAACGCCACCACCCTGAGCTTGCGAATATCCACGCCGGCGGCCTTGAGTGCTCTGGCGATACTGACATGGATATGGTTGCCGAGCGTGCTCGCGACCGCGATCGACAGGCTGCCGGGATCCTTGCGCAGGCGCTCGGCCAGCTCGGCGCCGGTCCGCAGCGGCGAGTCCGCGCGCACGGATACCGTCATGTACTCGTTGAACAGCAGCGCGATGGGCGTGAAATCGCTCCACGTCATCGGGCTGAGCCCGATGATCCGGTTGGTGAGCAGCGTGTAGGGCGCGATCGACACGTAATGGCCGTCGCCCGCATGCTGGTTGATGTAGTGCCACGCCACGGTGTTGCCGCCGCCGGGTTTGTTCACGACGGCCATCGGCACTTCGACGATCCGGCGTTCCTGCCAGATGCGCTGCACCGCGCGGTTCGCCCGGTCGACCGCGCCGCCGGCGGCAGTGCCGCTGATGATTTCGACCGCGCGCTCGGGCTTCCAGCCCTGCGCCGGCGCGTGCGCGGAGGCCAACGCGAAGAAAATAGCGGCCAGTGCAGCCGTGCGGCGGGCACTATGCATCATGTCGCGGCCTCCGTTTTCGCCGTCGCCACGGCCTCCGCCAGCGCCGGCACGAGCTTCCGGTAATCCCCGACGACGCCGAACCGCGCGTGCCGGAAGATCGGCGCGTCGGCATCCGTGTTGATGGCGACGATGGTTTTCGCGTTGCCGCATCCGGCGAGATGGTGTCCCGCGCCCGAGATGCCGACTGCGATATACAGCTCGGGGGTCACGGTTTTTCCCGTCAGCCCGATCTGCATCGAATGCGGGCACCAGCCGAGATCGCACGGCACGCGGCTTGCGCCCACCGCGCCGCCCATCGCAGCGGCGAGATCGCGCAATACGACGAAACCTTCGGGACCGTCGAGGCCGCGCCCGCCCGCGATGACCACGCGGGCGTCTTCGAGCCGGACCGCGTCGGCGGCTTCGCGATGGCGTTCGATCACGCGCGTGCCGGGCAGCGCAATATCCAGATTGCGCACGTTGCCGGTTCGCGTCGCATCCGACGCGAGCGCATTGGCGACGCCGCTGCGCATGGAGATCACGGCGGGCCAGCACGCGAGCGTTACCGTCTCGCGCGCGTTGCCGCCGTAACACGGGCGCACCGCCTGCAACGCATCGTTGCTGATCGTTATTTGCGAGCAACCGGTGGCGACCGCGCCGTCGAGCCGGAAAGCGAGGCGTGCCACGAGGTCCGCGCCACGCGACGTGTGGGTCGCGAGGACCACGCGCGATCGGATTTCCCGCGCGACGTGCGCCGCGCAGGCCGTCCACGCCTCGCTGTCATAATTCGCCAGCGCCGCATCGGTCGTCACAACATCGTCCGCGCCCGCAGCGATCAACGCCGATGCACCGGCGTCGCCGGCGCCGAACGCGAGCGCAGTGACCGGTGCGCGGTCCGCAATTCCCCGCGCGAGCCCGAGCAGTTCGAGCGTCGCCGCCGCGGGTTTTCCGTCCGCGAACTCGGCAATCACGAGTATGGCGGGCGCGCTCACGCGACTTTGGCTTCCCGCAGCCGCCGCAGCAGTTGCGCCGCCTGCTCCTCGGCCGTCGGGGCGGCGATGAATTCGCACGGCGCGCCCGGCGGCGGCAGCGTGAGGCCATCCAGCCGGCGGCGCGCGGCATCGGTCGCGCTCACGGCGTGCTCCAGGTCGGCCGCCTTCCAGTGCTGCACCGGTTTGCGCGACGCGCGCATGGTTTCTCTGAGGCTCGGCGCGCGCGCCTTGCCGAGCTCGTTGGAGACCGTGACGACGGCGGGCAGCGCGGCTTCCACGATATCGTGGCCGTTTTCCACGACGCGTTCCACGCGCACGACATCGCCCGCGACCCGCACGTCGCGCGCAAACGTGATCACCGGCCATTCGAGCAGTTCGGCGATACCGCACCCGACGACGCCCGCATCCCAGTCCGCGGCCTGGCGCCCCGCGAGCACGAGCGTGATGTCGCCCAGCTTGCGGATGGCGGCGCGCAACGCGCGCGCGACGGCGAACGCATTGCCGTTCTCGATGCCCGTGTCGTCCACCAGCACGCCGTCGTCCGCACCCATCGCGAGCGCATGCTTGAGCGCCGCGCGCGCGCCGTCGGGCCCCAGCGTCAACGCCGTGAGGCGCACCTCCGCACCGCCGTCGCGGATCCGCAACGCGGCCTCGACCGCCTGCTCGTCGAACGGGCTCATGACGAGCGCGGCGCCGGGCAGCGGGACGACCCTGCGGGCCGCTTCGTCGATACGGAACTGGCTCGCCGCGATCTCGGGATTGGGTATCTGCTTGACGCAGACGACGATGTGCATGCGACGACGCCCGGCTATTCTATGGTCACGTCCGTGGGCACGATGCCGTCGAAGTGCTTGCGCTGAAAGTTCCACGGAATCTGCGGCTGCACGCGGCCGGTTTCGTCGGTGGCGCGCGCCATGATCTGGTATTTGCCGGGCCGGTCGACTTCCCACAGGAACGACCAGCGCCGCCACAGCCAGCGTTCGCGCGGCTCCTCCACATGCGCATCGGCCCAGGTATTGCCGCCGTCGACGCTCACCTCGACGCGCGTGATGGCGCCCATGCCGCTCCACGCGCGCCCGCGCACCATGTGCGCGCCGCGCGGCAGCGGCGAATCCTCGTCGAGCGGCTCGGTGATGATGTTGCGCACGCCCATCGCCTGAATCGGCGGCTTCACGGGGTCCTGCGCCGACTGGCCGTACACGAAATACTCGGTCTGATAGAACGGCTTCGGCATCGTCGTCACGACTTCGAGCTTGTGCAGCCACTTGACCCACCAGTTGCCGGACCAGCCGGGCACGATGAGCCGCACCGGCGCGCCGTGCACGTGCCAGATGTGCTCGCCGTTCATGGCCCACGCGACGATCGTGTCGGGATGGAGCGCCTTTTCGATCGGCAGCGCCTTCTCGTAGTGAATCACGCCGGGGTCCGGAATATCGAAATCGCGCGTGCCCACCGAACGGTAGATCACCGCGGTATCCGGATGCCCCTCGTCGAAACCCTCGGCGCGCACGCCGACCGCACCGGGTTTGACGCCCGCGCGCTGCAGTATTTCCGCGAGCGGAACGCCGGTGAATTCCCCTCCGCTCACCGCGCATGTCGTCGTGGATTCGCCGCTGATTTCCTCGGCCGACGGCAGCTCGCCCGCCACCCGCTGCGCCGCGCGCTTTTGCATGTCCTGCTGGTTGATGCGCGACGGCTTCCTGCCGCCCTTGTGCAGATAGTCGAAGAACCCCGCGTCGTTGCCCGCGCATTCCGTGACCGCGCGCACCGTGCGCCCGTGCATTTTCTGCAGCGCGGCGTAGTCGAGTTCGAACGGCCGGTCGACGGCGCCGGATATCGACAACGACCAGTCGTCGGGATGCATCGGCTCCGCGACTTCGAGCTGGTTCACGATGTAATACGCGTCGGTCGGCGTGATGAGGCCCTGCAGGTCCACCACCGGCGCGCGGCCGTTGATGACGCGGCCTTCGGTGTCCTTGCCCGCCGTGATGACGGGGCGTTTGCGGTCGGGCCAGCCGAGCACCCAGTCGCCTTCGATTTCGCGCCTTGGCATTGCGTATTCTCCTCTGGTAACAGTCGATCAGGGCCGAACGCCGGCCTTGTAGCGCGGGCCGAGCTGCGTACGCAGCCGGCCCTGCAACGCATCGATGAACTGGCACAAATACGGCCGCGTCTCCCGCGGATCGATGAGATCCTCGATCGCGAACGCCTCCGCGGTGCGAAACGGCGACGCAAGCTGCCGCAGTTCCTGCTCGATTTCCTTTTCGCGCTGCGCCGGGTCGGGCGCGGATTCTATGTCGCGCTTGTAGGCGGCCTTGACCCCGCCTTCGACCGGCAGCGAGCCCCATTCCGCCGACGGCCACGCGATCTTGAAATTGAGGCCGCCGCGATCGATGAAGCCGCCGCCCGCGACGCCGTAACACTTGCGGATGAGGACCGAAAACACCGGCACGCGCACCTGGAAACCGATGTAGCGCGCGCGCACGCCTTCGCGCAGGATCGCGGCCGATTCCGACTCGAGCCCGACCAGCAGTCCCGGCACGTCGGCGAACAGGATGATCGGAATGTGGAACATGTCGCAGAGCTCGACGAAGTGCCCCTGCTTGCGCGCTGCCTTGACGTCCACGATGCCGCCGACCATGGGATTGCTCGCGACGATGCCGACCACCTTGCCGTTCAGCCGCGCGAACAGCGTGATGACCGCGCGCCCGAACGTGGGCTGTATCTCGAACATCGAGTCGCGATCGACCACGAGTTCGATGAGCCGGCGCATGTTGTAGGCCTGCCGCCCCGAGCGCGGCACGATGCTCGCGAGCGCGTCCTCGCACCGGTCCACCGGGTCCGTGCAATCCACCGATGGCGGCAACTCCCAGACGTTCTGCGGCAGGTACGACAGAAACCGGCGAATCTGCCGGAAACAGTCCGCTTCGTCCTCGGCGATGTTGTCGATCGTGCCGGCGGCATCGACCGCGACACGCGCGCCGCCGAGTTCGTCTTTCGTGAGCTTGTCGCCGAACGCGCGCTCGACCACGGGCGGGCCCGCCGCGAAAATCTGCGCCTGGCCCCTCACCATGATCGACCAGTGCGACAGAATCGCGCGCATCGAGGGCCCGCCGGCGGTGGTGCCCAGCACGGCGCCGATGACCGGCACGATGCCGAGCAGGTCGACCGAGCGTTCGAATCCGTCCTGGCCGTAGCCCGGCACCACGGTATGGCCCTTGCGTTTGGCGGTGTTGACCGTGCCGCCCGTGCCGTCGGCGAGGTTGACGAGCGGGATGCGATATTCGTACGCGAGGTCCTCGACGAAACCGCCCTGGCCGCCCTTGCGGCGGTCGCTGCCGAACCCGGTGCCGGCACGGATCGTGTAGTCCTCGCCGCCGATCGCCACCGGCCGGCCGTCGATGCGGCCGAGACCCATCACATAGGGCGCGGGCTCGAACCGCGTGAGCGCGCCGCTTTTGTCGTACGTGGCGCGGCCCGCGAGTTTTCCGATTTCACGAAACGAGCCGCGATCAAGCAGGCGATCGATGCGCTCGCGCACCGTCAGCTTGCCCGCGGCATGGTGCTTCGCGACTGCATCCGGTCCGCCGCAGGCCTCGGCCAGCGCGCGGCGGCGATGCAGTTCCTCGATCTCGGGCATCCAGCTCATGCGGCGACTCGCCTTCGGCGAACGGACCTGTTGGCGCGCATCCCCGGCGACGTCGCGCTCGCGCGGGCAGGGAACTCCGGTATCGTTTGGCGCACTGCGTATCCCGTCGCCGCGGGAACGTCCGGCTCAGCCTTCGAGTATCGCGACGACCTGGCCCTCGGCAACGGGGTCCTTTTCCTTCACGAGAATTTCCGTGACGGTGCCGGGATCCTCGGAAATGACGGGAATTTCCATTTTCATCGACTCGATGATGATGAGCGCATCGCCCGATTCCACCTTGTCGCCCGGCTTGGACTGGACTTTCCAGACAGTGCCGGTGATCTCGGATTTCACTTCGATGCGCGCCATGTTCTTTCCTCGGACAGTTCGGTGTCGGTTATAGCGTTTGGAGACGGATTTCCGCCGCGACGATATGCCGCGCTGCGACGGCCTCAAAGTATATCACGCGCGAACGCGCGCCCGACCCCGGTTGTCGTGGGCGGGCCGACTGCGTACCATAGCGCTCTTCCCATTGCCGCCGCGCGCCGTCCGCGGCACCCGCATGAGCGCCTCGCCCGAACTGAAAGACTGCACGCTCGCCGTCGAGGGTCGCGTCGCCACGCTCACGTTCGGGCGCGACGACGTGCGCAATGCATTGACCGGCACGGCCATCGCGGCCGACATCGAGGACACCGTCGCGTGGGCCAACGCGAATCCGGCGATATCGGTGCTCGTGGTCACCGGCGCGGGCAGCGCGTTTTCCGCCGGCGGCAACGTGAAAGTCATGGGCAGCGGCGCGAGGAACTCGGCGCACGAACTGCAGCGCGATTACAGCCACGGCGTCCAGCGCATTCCGCGTGCGCTCGAAACCGCGGAGGTACCGGTCATCGCGGCGATCAACGGCGCCGCGATCGGTGCGGGATTCGATCTCGCGAACATGTGCGACATCCGGATTGCCGCGGCAGGCGCGCAGTTCGGCGAAACGTTTCTGAACCTCGGCATCATTCCGGGCGACGGCGGCGCGTGGTTCCTGTCGCGGCTCACGGGTTACCAGCGCGCGGCGGAGCTGCTGTTCACCGGCCGCATCATGAAAGCCGACGAGGCGCTGGCGCTTGGGCTCGTGCTCGAAGTCGTGCCGCCCGCCGAGTTACTGCCGCGAACGCATGAGATCGCTTCGCGCATCGCCGCGCAACCGCCGGTGGCCCTGCGCTACGCGAAGCGCCTGTTGAAGCTTGCGCAGAAGCAGAACCTGGAGGAGCATCTCGAACTCTGCGCCGCGTTTCAGGGGCTGTGCCAGAAAACCGCGGACCATGATGAAGCCCTGCGCGCGTTTTTCGAGAAGCGCCCGGGCCGGTATACCGGGACATAAAACCACATGCGCACCGCTTGGATCGCGTTGATGCTGGGCATGCTGCTGGGCGCGGGCGCTGCCGGCGCGCAGGAAGCGCGGCTCGCGCCGGTGGACGAGGCCGCGAAGGATGCGTCGTGGGTCGGCTTCCGCACGCGGCTGTTGAACGCGCTCGCGAAACGCGATCTCAAGTTCGTGCTGTCCATGCTCGACCGCAACGTGCGCAACAGTTTCGACCAGCCCAACGGAATTCCGGCGTTCCGCAAGCAATGGGACATCGATGCCGCGGACAGCGCGTTGTGGCGCGAGCTTTCCTCGCTGTTGTTTCTCGGCAGCGCCTACGTCAAGTCGGAGAAGGGGCCGATGCGCGTGTGCGCGCCGTACGTGCTGCCGAAGTGGCCCGACACGGTCGACCCGTTCGGAAGCGGCGCGATCCTCGTGAAGGAGGCGCTCGTGAAAGCGGGGCCGTCCGCCGCCGCCGAGACGCTGGCGACGCTGTCGTACGACATCGTCGGAGTCGCCGACTGGGACGTCGCGGATTCGACGCCCGGCACGCCGCAGCGCTGGGTCAAGGTGAAACTGAAGGGCGGCGACGGTTACCTGCCGGAAGAGCACATCCGCAGCCCGATCGAGCACACGGCGTGTTTCGTCAGAACGCAGGCGGGCTGGCGCATGGTGTCGCTGCTCGCCGGCGAAGACTGACCGCGCGCGGTGGACCGGCTCGCATGCGCACCCGGGCGGCGGCGGCGCTGCTTACGCTGTTCCTCGCGATGTCCGTGACGCAGGCAGACGCGCTGGACCTGCAGGGCCACCGCGGCGCACGCGGACTCCTGCCCGAGAACACGCTGCCCGCGTTCGCGCGCGCGCTGGCGATCGGCGTGACCACGCTGGAACTCGACTGCGCGATCACGCGGGACGGACTGGTGGTCGTCAGCCACGACGCGACGCTGAATCCGGACATCACGCGCGGACCCGACGGACAGTGGATCACGCGCGACGACATCACGATCGCATCGCTTACCCATGAAGAGCTGCAGCGCTACGACGTCGGGCGCATCCATCCCGCATCGAACTACGCGAAGCGCTTTGCGCAGCAGCAACCGATCGACGGCACGCGCATGCCGCGGCTCGCGGATGTGTTCGCGCTCGTGCGCAAGGCCGGCAACGCTGCCGTGCGGTTCAACATCGAAACCAAGTTGTCGCCGCTGCATCCTTCGCGCACAGTGGCACCGGAGCAGTTTGCGCGCGCACTTATCTCATTGATTACATTGGAAAAAATGGAGGGCCGCGTCACCGTTCAGTCGTTCGACTGGCGCACGCTGGCCGTGATCCAGCGCGAGGCGCCGAAGATCGCGACGGTCTATCTGACCGCGCAGCAGAGTTTCATGGACAACATCCGCGCGGCGGACACCGCGTCGCCGTGGAACGCGGGACTGCACGTGAGCCGGTTCGGCGGTTCGATCCCGCGCATGGTGCGCGCGGCCGGTGGCGCGGTCTGGTCGCCGTACTACGGCGAGGTCGATGCGGAAAACGTGCGCGAGGCGCATTCGCTCGGTCTGAAGGTCGTCGTGTGGACCGTCAACAGCGCTGCCGACATGCGGCGCATGATCGAGCTTGGCGTCGACGGCATCATCAGCGATTACCCCGATCTGCTGCGGCAGACCGCGGGAGAGTACGCGCGCATCGCGCTGCCCGCGCCGTCGCCCGTGGCGCCGTAGCGCCGTAGCGCGGGTTCGACCCGGGATTTCGCCGATCGCCTCACGCGCGCCGGTCGGGTTTTCTTTCCCAGGAAGCAGGCGTGCCAGCGATCGTCCGAAATAGCGGATGCGGCTCGGGGCGCTTCACGCCGTGCAGTTCCTCGAACCACTGCGGTGCGCGGGTTTTGATCTTGTTCGCGAGATGCGCCCACTCGTAGTCGAGTTGTCCGCGCGTGACGGTCAGCGGCGCGAGGTTGCCGCCGCGGCCGATTTTCGTCGCGTCGAACCGGTAGCCACGGCGCACCGACTCGGCATGCACGTGCCGCAGATAGGCCGCCAGGTATCGTCGCGGCGACGGGGATTCGAGAAATCGCTCGAGTTGCGGATGATGCCGGTAGCCCCGGGTCTTGCCCGCGATCACCGCCTGCGCGAGCAACGCCTCGCGCCACAGGGCGACCAGGCCCTTCGCGTCGAGATACCGCGGATGCAACGACCAGAGGCGCATCAGCGCACGCGCGATTTCTTTCGCGTTCCGGCTGAAGCGCTCGTCATGTGGCGGAACAGTTACGGGTTTGCATCGGCTGTTGGCGCGTGCGAACGCGTACTCCATGCAACCACAAACGACAGCAGCAGCATGGGAACTCCGGTGTAAACGACGAAGAACTTCAAAGTCTCCGGCCAGAACCCCGGGTTGTTCATTTTGGTTCCCGGGTTGAGCAAGAGCAGCGCGATGAGCACGAAAACGGAATATGCGAGCAACCAGTTAAGCAACGCACGCGGGATGGTACCGCGGTTTCGATACGCGACCGACGCGGAAAGCACGGCGTGTGAAACGGCCCCGGTGAGTCCAAGGCCCAAGCCGACGAGCAATTGCGCTATTGAACCGTAGTCGCCCAGTTGCGCAACGACGACGAAGCTCGCGACCAGGCAGACCAGAAGCCAGATCAACGACCCAACGATGGCACTACGAACGCCGGATGTTTGCATGCAGTGGTTTACCGGTTCGGCAGGTTCGGGCGGTGGTTGCGATCGCGTCGCGCGCGTTGGCTTGTGCCATTATGCCACGCGCCACAATCTAATTGGGGTCAGAGTCGATATATATGATACAGTAGGTCCGTTTCGATCCTGGAGCGACCGCCATGCCCCGCCTGCCACGCTTTCATGCCCCCGGCCAGCCGCTGCACGCCATTCAGCGCGGCAACAACCGTGAATCGATTTTCTCGGGCGAGGAGGACTATGCGTTCTATCGCCAGTGCCTGCTCGAGGCGGCGAAGGCGCATGCCGTGTCGATCCACGCCTACGTGTTCATGTCCAACCACGTGCACCTGCTGGCGAGCCCGCGCAGCGCGGACGGCCTCTCCAGGCTTTTCCAGTCGGTCGGCCGGCGCTACGTTCAATACTTCAACCGCGCGCAGGACCGTACCGGCACGTTGTGGGAGGGGCGCTACCGGGCGACCGTCGTGCACGCCGAGGACTACCTGCTCACGTGTATGCGCTACATCGAAATGAATCCCGCGCGCGCGGACATGGTCGAGCATCCGAAGGACTACCCGCACTCGAGCTATCGGGCCAACGCGCTAGGGCGCGCGGATGCGCTGGTGGTGCCGCACCTGGTCTACCGGCGGCTGGGGCACGACTTATCCGCATGCCAGGCAGCCTACCGGCAACTCTTTCGGGGGCAGATCAGCAAGGTGGAGCTGGAGTCGATCCGCGCGGCCACGCACAAGGGCTGGGCGCTGGGCAACGACCGTTTTCGCAACAGAATCGAGGCGCTCACCGGGCGGCGCGCGGCGCCACTGCCCAGAGGTCGGCCGCGGAAGAGCGGGGGCGCGGCGAAGAAAAGGAAGTAATCCAGCAAAAACAATAGATTACGATCGTATATCGAGTCTGACCCTAATTTTGCTCTAATTTTGCTACGCATCGCCTGGGCGGTGTGGGTGAAGCACGAAACGTATCGCGGCGAAGCGGCAATGCCCGCGGCGACAAATTGATCAGAACGTAATCGAATCTTCCTGCGGTTTGCGAAGAGAAACACCGCCCATCATGGCAACAACGGTCGGACCGGCACGGGACAAAGCCGATAACTCTGCTGATCGATTTCTGATCGCTCGCATCGTGTGGCTACCCGTGCGCAGATTCCATGTCGGCACGAGCCCGCAGAGGCTCACATCAGATGCCGGATATACGACTGCAACCGATTCCCGCGTTGACCTGCTACTTACGGCGTTTCTCTTGCTCTGCGGGGGGAGTCCATATATGCCGGGTTAGCAGGCCGTTGAAGAATGCATCGTGAAGCAATCTTTTCGAGCATTTGTTG